>JBARVV010000057.1:0-5456 GCA_049646445.1 Nodosilinea sp.
GTTCTTGACCAATCCGGACCATCGTTTGGTCGTGCACTTCACCCCAAAGCACTGTTCGTGGCTCAATCAAATTGAAATCTGGTTCAGCATTCTGGCGCGCAAATTACTGCGGCGCTCCAGCTTTAAAAGTCAAGCCCAGCTCAAAGCCAAAATTCTTGACTTCGTCGACTACTTCAACCGCACGATGGCGAAGCCCTTTAAGTGGAACTATACGGGCAAGCCCTTGACCTCATGATGGCTATCCTTATTTATGCCGTTGAGTACTAGGCAGATCTGGGGCAAACTTGTGATATAAGCTCCGCTGCCTTGTATACCGAGATCTGGAAAGTTATGGCTCTGCCCACCCTCTTTGAAGTTTGCTCCCCTCGCCCAGACATTCTCGAAGGCAAAGTTGCTGAATCGGACTTTGCGGCGGATTTGGCCCGGGTCATTCGACGAGATGCTCCCGATGAGTACCAGAACCCGGTCAAGTTCTTTGCCAACACTCATCCCACCCGCGGCTTAAAAGAATTGCTAGCGAGCGTTTGTCAGCGGCTGCAGGGCAGTAGCGACCAGATTGGCTCTATTTTTCGTCTCGACACCAACTATGGTGGCGGTAAAACTCACTCCCTGATTGCCCTAATTCATGTGGTTGAGGGCATGGTAGGGGTAGATAATGCAGCTGAGTTTATTGACTCAGCACTTGTACCCACTGGGCCTGTGCGGGTAGCAGCCTTTGACGGAGAGAATGCTGACCCCACTAATGGTCGGCTCTTGGGGGATGGCCTACGCGCTAAACCCCTTGGGGAGAGCTAGCCTATGGTCTGGCTGGCAAGTCAGGCTATGAGCTGCTGCGAGCCAGTGATGAGCAGGGTATGGCCCCGGGTGCTGAAACTATTCGTGAGTTGTTTGGCAGCGAGCCAACCTTGATCTTGCTGGATGAGCTTTCGGTCTATCTTCGTAAGCTGAAGGCAAAGGATCGCGATCGCGCTTGAGGCCAACTCACTGCCTTTCTCACCGCCCTCTTCAAAGCGGTAGAATCTTCTCCCAATGCTGCGCTGGTCTACACCCTAGCCATTGGTAAGGGCGGCAAAGCGACCGATGCCTATAGTGACGAGAACCAGTTCATCGCAGCCCAAATGGATGAGCTGAAGAGCGTGTCGGCCCGCAAAGCAACGCTGCTAGACCCAACACAGGAGGATGAAACTGTTAAGGTTTTGCGGCGGCGGCTGTTTAGCTTTATCGACGATAGTCAAGCAAACACCATCATCGATGCCTATCAGCGCCTGTGGGACCAGCAGCGAGAATCGATTGCCCAAACTACTGCCCCTGAGCAACGGCTAGAGTCTTTTCGCCATGGCTTCCCGCTCCACCCAGAGCTGATTGAAACCCTACGCGATAAGACATCTACCCTGAGTAACTTCCAGCGAGTACGCGGCATGCTGCGTCTGTTGACGCGCACTGTGGCGGAGCTGTGGCGAGACCAGCCCAAATCCACCTATGCCATTCACCTGCACCATCTCAACCCTGGCAATGAGCTGATTCGGCGCGAAATTACGGCCAAGCTGGATATGGATGCCTTTCTACCCGCCATTCGAGCCGATGTGGCCGGTGTAGAAGGTGATCAACCAGCCCTGGCCCAAGAAATAGATACTCAACACTACCGGGGACTGTTGCCCTACGGCTCCTATGCGGCACGGGTGGTGCTATTCCATTCCCTGGCATTTAATGAATCGCTCCAGGGGCTGACCCGAGAGCAGCTGCGCTACGCCATTCTGGCCCCTGACCTAGATATGAGCTTTATCGAAGATGCAGTGCGGCGGTTTGAGGGGGAGTCAGCTTATCTGGACGATCGCCCCGGTGTGCCCCTGCGCTTTTTGACCGAGGCTAACCTCACCCAAATGATTCGTCGCAAAGAGAAAGATATTGACCTAGGCCGGGTGCGCGATGAACTCAATGACGAGATTAGAGGGTTGTTTAAGACAGGTGGGCCGTTTCATCTGGTGCCGTTTCCTGGCGGCCCCTACGATATCCCTGACGACACCGGCGATGGCAAGCCATACCTGATTTTGATCGGCTACGAGGCAGAAGCGGTGGATGGCGATCGCGTCCAAATTCCGGCCCTGGTCGAGCGGCTGTACGAAGAGAAGGGCAGCAGCGGCGATCGCAGGCTCAATCGCAATAACCTAGTGTTTCTCTGCGTAGACCTGGCCAAGCGAGACGACATGAAGCGCAAGATGATGCGTCGGATGGCCATTCGCGACCTCATTCAGTCTCCGGTCTGCGGCCAGCTACCCCAGCACCAGCAGGAGGCCCTACGGGAGCAGCGGGGCAAGTCTGAGTCACAGTCGGCCATTGCTGCCCAGCAGGCCTACCGCCACCTGTTTTATCCATCTAAGGCCAAGCTAGAGGGCAGCCGGGTAGACCTGGCCCACGCCAGCATCGATGACCCCAATGCTTCAGAGTCGCCTGGGGCAGGGCAAAAGCAGGTGGTGCGCCAGCTCCGCGAGGGGCGCAAGCTGCGCCTGCCCGAAGACAACCCCGATGCCCCCTCCTACATTCGCGACAAGACCCCCCTGCGCAAGGGGCAGATCAGCACTGGCAGCTTTCGGCTAGAGTTTTACCGCGACCCTGCCCTGCCTATGCTGGTGGGCAATGATGTGTTTACCAAGGGCATTGTGCAGGGCATTGAGGCCGGAATTTTTGTCTATAGCAGTGGCGATCTGCTGTGGGGCCAGGGCGACCCCTCAGCCTCGATCAAGATTGACGAAAACTCCTACGTCTATACCACCGAGTACGCCCGCGACAGCGACATCTGGCCCCCGAAGCCCAAGGCAGAGCCAGCCCCCAGCCCCGGCGGCTATACCGGGACTGAGACCCTAGGCGATGGCAGCACCCCCATTGCCAGCGA
This sequence comes from Nodosilinea sp., assembly GCA_049646445.1. Classification (GTDB taxonomy): domain Bacteria; phylum Cyanobacteriota; class Cyanobacteriia; order Phormidesmidales; family Phormidesmidaceae; genus Nodosilinea. Next base: position 2,891 of record JBARVV010000057.1, read on the forward strand.
TGGGGGTACCCCAGCGGTGATCGGAGGAGGGGGCACGCCGGGATCTAGTCCTCCCCCACCCGCCAACACATTTCAGGCCGAAGGCCCCCTCAAGGAAGCCCTGGGACGAGTTTGGGAGCAGGCTCGTACCGCCCAGGTCAGCCACTTAGCCAACCTACAAATTAAGCTCTACAACGACACCGACGCCTTTACTCTGATGGGGTTTATCCGTCAGGTGCGCGATGCCAAGGCGCAGGTATCGTTTGAGGGCGACTATGCCACCTCAGAGGAGAGCACCTTTGAGTTTCAGTTTGCGGGGCACATCAACGATGCCACTGCCATTAAAGACTTTTTGGCGGCGCAGATGCGGGCGTCCCGCGACAAAACCCTCCACGCCACTTATACTCTAAACTTCGCTGATGGGCTTGACATGACCGGGGATGCACCTGAGACACTCACAGAGCGTCTCAGCAAAATGGGCACCGGCGCGGCCCACGTATCCGCCCAGGCAGAAGGAGTTCGCTAAGTGGTTGTAACCGCCGTCAAACCAGGAGCCTCCCCAGGATTGACCCAATCGAACGGCAGGCCCCATTACGAGTTGTGGGCCGAAAGCCTGGGTGCCAGCAACCTGCAGCTCGAAGTCTGGCAGTTGCCCTCTACAGCAACGCCCCACATTACCAAGCCAGTGCGCATTGCCGGGCTCAAGGGCCGCAACCTGGCCCTAATTGAGCATCGGGTTCTGCGGCGGCTGGCCCAGCGCAGCATTGCCCTGGGGGGCCTCAAACCCCAGAAATCTAAAACGTTTGTGGTGGATGAAGACCTGGCGCTCATGCTGGGGCTAATCTTTCGGGTGTTGGCCCCCATGCGCAGCCGCGATAACATGCTGGCCTGCATGGAGGGCATTGAAGCCATGGGCCGAGAGGAGGCCGCCTACTGGTTGGGTATGGCCATGCACCGCAAAAATCCTCGCCGGGTATTGGCCTCTCTACGCATGCTAATGACCGATTAGCGGCAGGCTACGCCCGGCGAAAAGGCCAATGCCGCTGCCTGGGGTCGGCTGATTAGAGTGGCAGAGTGGCCCCTTGTCTAGCAACCAGCAGGTCAAGCCTTTGTAAACAACACCTCGGGAAAACGCCAGCAGCAGAGATTTGCGCCAGTATGTCAACACCTAGGTACAGCGAAGCCGACAACCTATCGCGCCATGCCGCCGTCGATGAAGACTGCTGCGAAGAAATGGCCGAGAAGTATGGGTGGCAGTTGGTTAACGTAGAAGAAACCGGTAACCCGGTGCTTGAGGTCGATTGCGTTTTTGAAGGCCAGACTGAGTTTCCCAAATCCTATTACGACACCGAGAAGGAGGATTAATGCGTAAGTGGATCATCTTTCGGGCCGAGAAGCGCCAGCCGGGCTGGAAAGAGCGCAAGTATGCCCACACTGGCTCGCTAACCAAAACTCTGTGTGAGCACTACGACTGCTCAAAGCAGCCCCTGCCCGAGCCGGGCTATCGGCCCCCAGAGTTTATTCGGGTTGATCAGTTTGCTGAGGCTAGCTTTCCAGAGTCATCGACCCACTACCGCCCGAGCGACTGGGAGGTGACTCGCGTTGAGACCTACTCACCCGACCTGCCAGATATGGAGTTTGACCTGCTGGTGGTCTGTTACTGCAAGCACAGCCCCATCAATGCGCCCCTCACACCCATGCCCGATCATCAGGTCTCGGTCGACTCGTTTGGGGGTGATGCTAACGCCTATGGGCAGTGGCTGGCAGAGCAAAAGCAGCCGGTTGAGGTCTAAGGTTGGCCATATAGGTGCTAGCTCGGCTCGATCGAGCAACCATGGCAAGGGCTGTATTTGAGGTGGTAATGATGCGAATTACGGTCGATGAGCAAGGTAAGCTGGCCCTGCCCGCCAGCATTCTGGAGCGGTTGAACCTGGCCGCCGAAAGAGAGTTTGATGTTGAGATTACCAACGGAGCGGTGGTCTTAAAGCCAGTGATAGACAGCAGTGCTTTAGAGATGCGGGGCAGTGTGCTGGTGCACTGCGGCGAAGCTCTGGAAGAAACCGATGTGCTCCGCCAGGTGCGAGAAGAAAGGCTGCAATCGTTTTGGCCGGTATGAAGGTCTTTTTTGACACGTCTGTGCTGGTAGCGGCGTTGGAAAAAGGGCACCCTCGTCATGAAGAGTGTTTGCCTTGTTTAAATGCAGCGAAGACGGCGCAGATACAGGGGGCACTATCGACCCATAGCTTTGCTGAGTGCTATGCGGTGCTCACGCGCCTGCCGGTGCGCCCGCCCATTACGCCGCCGATCGCGCAGCAGTTGATTCAAATCAATCTGCTGGATTTGGAGGTGGTGGTGCCTTAGTGGTGCAGAAAAGTTCTGAAAGGGTTGCTGTGCAAGGAGTCTCAAATGAGACAGTGTGGATAAAGCGGGGCATTTCATGAGAGGCTTGAATTCCCCAACCCAAGGCCAGGCTCATGGAAACACCCCTCTTGTATCGTCAACTGCAAGACCAATTGAGTCAATGGGTACAGCCCAAAGACCAACGTCATCTGCAAGGGTTTGCTGAAATTGTGGCGGCGGTGTTACA
>JBARVV010000058.1:0-116422 GCA_049646445.1 Nodosilinea sp.
CCTACGTTGCTCAAAGTATTTAAACCAACGTTAGCCCGCAAGCCAACTTTGATTTAAATAGGTGATCGCTAGAGTGATTGCCCTGTAAGCCTTGTAGCCTCGTTGCTAAAACTGTCCGGACTGTTGCAACAATGGAACAAATTTTGATTGTGACCGGCGGTAGCCGAGGCATTGGAGCCGCGACGGCGCAACTGGCGGCGGAGCGGGGGTACGCAGTGTGCGTCAACTATCGGCGTAACCAGGCGGCAGCCAGCGCTGTTGTCGATGCCATTGCCCAGGCGGGGGGACGGGCGATCGCGGTGGCTGCCGATGTTGCCATCGAGAACGATGTGGTGCGCCTGTTTCAAACGGTAGATGAGCAGCTGGGCGGGGTAACCGCTCTAGTCAACAACGCTGGCATTTTAGAGCAGCAGCGGCGGGTCGAAGACATCGATGCCGCCCGGCTCAGCCGCATTTTGGCCGCCAATGTGACCGGCAGCTTTTTGTGCGCGCGCGAAGCAATTCGGCGCATGTCAACTCAGCGGGGCGGAGCAGGCGGGGCGATTGTGAATGTCTCGTCGGTGGCGGCTCGGCTGGGTTCCCCTGGTGAATATGTGGACTATGCCGCCGCTAAGGGCGCGATCGATACTTTCACGATAGGGTTAGCCAAGGAAGTGGCCGAGGCAGGCATTCGCGTTAATGCGGTGCGGCCCGGGTTTATTGATAGCGATATTCATGCCAGCGGCGGCGAACCCAATCGAATCGGGCGAGTCAAAGCGTCGATTCCGCTGGGGCGGGGTGGACAGGCGATCGAGGTGGCAAGGGCGATTCTGTGGCTACTCTCGGCAGAAGCGTCCTATACAACGGGTTCATTTATTGATGTGGCGGGGGGTAAGTGAGCGCAGGCTCACCAAGGCGGGCGATCGCTCCCACGAGAGCCTGAGCTACTGAATAGCCGCCTGATCCGCCGGTACCAAAAACTTGCCTAACTCCCTGCGCAAAGGAGAGATGAATGCGGTAAGTTTAGGCCTGTGGTTTGGCCTGAAGGTGTCATGGGTTATCAGCGTTTTGTGACGGGGCTTTGCCTGGGTTTAGTGCTCAGCGTGAGCATTGCCTGCTCCCAGCGGGTGCTGCTGTCTGAGTCAGCGGTTCCGACCCCGCCCGATGCCGTGGCTGAGGAAATTTCCCCTGATCAAGCCCGCGAAGGTACGCCAGTAGCCGCAGAGTCATCGGCCCCGGCCACATCAGAACTGTCTGCCGTCGCCCAAGAGTGGATAGCAAGTGCTCCAGGCGGCATGGTCAATCCAAGCCGCAAAGATGTGCGGCTGGTGGCGATTAGCGATCTCAACGGTGCTTACGGATCCACAGATTACGATGCTGAGGTCGATAAGGCGATCGCCCTGCTGCCCTACTGGCAGCCCGATCTGGTGGTGTGCGGCGGTGACATGGTAGCCGGGCAAAACCCGGCCCTCACGCCCGAGCAAATTAACGCCATGTGGCAGGCCTTTGACGACCATGTCGCCGCCCCCCTGCGGCAGCAGAACGTGCCCTTCGGCTTCACCGTTGGCAACCACGATGCCTCCAGTGCTCGGGGCGTACACGATCAGTTCTTGTTTCAGCAGGAGCGCGACCTAGCCTCGGCCTACTGGGCCAACCCAGCCCACAGCCCTGGGGTAACGTTTATCGATCGCACCGATTTTCCCTTTTTCTACACCTTCGAGCAGCAGGGCATTTTCTATATGGCCTGGGATGGGTCATCGAGCCGCATTCCGGCAGACAAGCTGGCCTGGGTAGAACAGGCGCTAGCCAGCGATGCCGCTCAACAGGCCAAGGCCCGCATTTTGCTTAGCCACCTGCCTCTATACGGAGTAGCGGTGGGGCGTGACGAACCCGGCGAAGTGATGGAGAACGCCGATCAGCTGCGGGCCATGCTAGAGCGCTACAACGTACATACCTACATCAGCGGTCACCACCACGCCTACTACCCCGGTCATCGGGGCCAGCTACAGCTACTGCACACGGGCATTTTGGGCTCTGGCCCCCGCCCGCTGATCGACAGCCGCCTACCCGCATGGAAAGTGCTCACGGTCATCGACGTTGACTTCAACGATCCTGAACTGACCACCTACACGACCTACGACATTCAAACCCTGCGAACCATTGAGTACAGTGCGTTGCCCCGGTTTTTAGCCGGACACAACGGCGTTGTGCTGCGTCGAGATATTCGCTACGACGAATTGGCCCCTGAGGAAAAATCCTTTTGTGAACAACGCCTGGGGCAAGCCCTCTGTACCGGCAGTCTGCCCTTTCCGAAGCCAAAGACCTATGCTGCCTAAGATCGCTAGATCGCTTGAACTGACGGCCTGAGGCCGACCGGCTCAGCCCTAATTAGCTTAGGCTTAATCGAGGTTCGGCAGCTCAAACAGCGGCCACCAGGCTAATTTTATGCTAAGTTACTGGGGATATAGGGGCAGTTATGCCCAAGCTTTGCTGTCTGTATATTCTTATGCTGGCAGTTTTTTGATGACTGTTGCTGCTAAGCAGCCTTAACGACTTTGTCTGGAACAATGGGAGGTGGCTCAAGAGTTCCAGGGCACTCCAACCCAATTTTTGCAGGTCTAACGACCTGCCAATTGCTTGGTTCACAGTCCATACCCAAGGAGTAAAGAAGCGATTTCGTATGACTCAAGTCGTTGTAGGTGAAAACGAGGGCATTGAATCGGCCCTGCGCCGCTTTAAGCGGCAGGTCTCCAAAGCAGGGGTTTTTTCAGAAGTTAAGCGTCGTCGCCACTTCGAGACGCCCCAGGAAAAGCGCAAGCGCAAAGCCGTTGCTCGCCGCAAGAAGCGCTACCGTTAAGCGGCCTCTAAATGGGTTCTAGGCTCTACCGCCGCAGCGGTTACTGATTTTGTATTGATCTTTTTTATAAAGATCCTGGCTAGAAACTCAAAATAAAACCACAAACAGGGGATGCCGTTACCGGTATCCCCTGTTGTTTGAGTTCCATTTTGTTGGCCATGAAATGGATGCGTTGGACAGAATCCAATAGGATACAAAATCCAATTTGGTAAACCCCGATTCACAATCAGGAACCCCGTAGGGGCGTAGCATGCTACGTCCCTACGAATCGGGGGTAATCCCATCGGATTTGGTATCACTCTTCAGCGTTAGCGTTAACCAGCGTCAGCAAGGGGCCAATTTGCTCTTGACCGCTAACGGCTAGCTCGCTGTGGCACAGCACCACCTGATCGGTAACTCGACCCAGCAAATCGCGCAAGATGCGCTCTGGGCGATCGCGGTGCAGCGCCTCCAGGTCTTCGGTACGCCAGGGTTGGCCTGTATAGGTGCCCAAAAACATCGGATAGCCAAATAGCAAGTCTTCGGTGCCGCCCAGCCACCGGGGCGATCCGGCGTCGATCCAAAAGTGCCAGCGATGGCGCAGGCGCTGCAGTCGGTACTGATACACGGTGGCGATCGTAATCACCCGCTGGCTGGGGTCGGCTGACTCAACCGGATAGGGGTCGGCGGTGACGGTGCCCTGGCGCAGCAGCAGAATAAATCGCTCTAGGGCCGGTTTGAGCAGGTGGGCCGGGGTCGTGCCCAGGGTGGGCGGAATCTGACGCAGACGATCTTCGATCGCCCAGTACTGCTGGGCGGTTTCCATCAGTTCTCGCAGCGCGGATAGCTGGTCGGGGGGCAGGTGGCTGCCGCCCCAGTAAAAGGTCTGAATGGCGCGGTCTAACACACTCACCACCCCCAGTGTCAGACGCTGCTGACGCTGCTGGCGCTGCTGCTCAATCCACTGGCGCAGGCGGCTATAGGCTTCGGTAGCCTTGTAGCCTAGTCGATCCCAGCGATCGAAGCGCTCGACGGGCAACAGCTCGGGCTGCTCTAGGCTGGGTTCAAAGCAGTGGTCGACCAGCAGCTCGGCCCGTACCGGGTCAATCTGGACGGCCTCAAACCATGGCCCCACTTCCGGTGCCTGGGGCAACTGGCTGAGCACCAGCAGCATTTCTGCTACGGTTTCGGCATCGGCCAGCTGACCCAACCCAGGGTAGATAAAGGTCAGCAGGGTGAGTAAGGCACGTACGAGCGGCGAATGAATCACCGGACGCTGGTCATTGAGCGAGGCCACGGGCAGGCTGCGGCTGGCCAAAATTTCGGCCAGGGTGTAGCGGGCGATCGCATCTAGCCCTGGCCCAATAATGGCCACCTCGTGGGGGGCCGCCTGCCCGGTACTGACCACCTCAACCACCCGTTCTGCCGTCTGCCGCAGCAACTCTCCCCGCGACACCGTTTGCAGAGTTTGAAAGCAGGGTAAGGGTTCGGGCAGAGAAACTGGATTCATCACCCACTGCACCACCTGGTCACCCCAGCGATAGCCCAGCGAATCGGCTGCCGGGTCAGGTCGCTGCTCCACTTGGCACTGGGGCTTGAGCCGCTGCTCCAGGCTGTTGGGGTCGGCCCCCATGCCCAGTCGCCCTTTGCCGTAGCTATTCCAAGTCAGCGCTACCGGTCGGGCCTGATCGATAAAGACCTGTAGCCACTGGGCTGCGATCGCCGGATATTCATCTAGGTCATCGACAAAGACGCCGCCGTAACGAGCCAGCAGTTTCTCCTGGTAGAGCGGGTGGGGCAGCAAGTGTCGCCAGTACAGCTCAGTCATGACCCCGTAGGTCAGCAGGCTGCGGTCCAGGCACCAGTCGCGCCAGTCCACCACGGCCTCACCAATCGCCTGCCACACGGTCTCTGGGGCATACCCCGAGGGCATACCCTCAGGCAGCAGCACCGGCAAATCTTCGGCGGGGATGCCTGCCGCCGCCGCCATTTGCAGAAAGTCGAGCGATCGCCGCACCGTTTGGGCCTCGCGCCAGCCCTCGACGGTCATGGTGCCGTCAAGCATTTTCTCCTGCCACAGTCCGGTAGTTAGCTCTTGCTCATTTTCAGGCCGCAACCGCAGCGGAAACTGCGGCAATAGCCCCAGGCTATTGACCAGCAGCGGCCAAAATAGCGTTACCTCGTCTTGAATAAATCCGTTAGGGGTGATCGTAACCACAGCGACTTCAGCGGCCAGATTGGCCAGCCGCGCCGCCAGCCGCAGGCGGTTGTCGCCATTGGCCGCAAAAACCAAATAGCTTTGCCCCAGGTCTAGAGGTGGTCCTAGGTCAGAGCGAATTACAGATGCAGTGCCAATCTGGTCGAGCAGCCAGTCGGTCTTGCCGCTGCCCGTTGCACCCTCAAGCCACCGGGGCCAGTCTGTCATATCACCCTAAAGAGGCTACTCTTCTAGGCTACGACACCGATACCGCCACCACCATCAGTCCGGCTATCAGCGCCAGCCCCAGGCCACCTAAAATAATGTAGTTGCGCTTTTGAGACGAGGTGGGCGGCTCAGCCTCGTACATCTTGGGCTCGGTGGCAAAATTATTTAGGCGACCGCCCTCTTCGGTGGTGTAAGGCATTGCTAAGAGTCCTTCTTGAAAATTGACTAACCTTAAAAGAAGGTTACCTGATGAGGGTGTCAACTGGGTACCCCCCGTGATCCCCAATCGATACGAGGAGATAGGCTCAGAGAGATAGGCTCAGAGAGATAGGCCGATTTAGACCACAACCGGCTGGCGAGGGGCCAAATTGAGGGTGATCGGCTGTCCTACCTCAGGACTAAGCACCTTAGTAGCTAAGCCCTTTTGGGCGATCGCGGCCTGCAGCGCCTGAGGATTACCGATTGCCTTCAGCCAGTTAATCAAAACGCCGCTGTAAGTTACTGCACCAGCATCGGCGGTGGGCAGCACCACCTGAGGTTGCAGCCAGTCCACCAGTTCCAGTGCGCCCTTTTGGCCTTTAATAATGGGGCCAACCAGCGGCAGGGCCAGGTCGAGCACCGGCGTAATTACGACATCCACTGGGCCTTCCTGCTTGAGTTCTGCCCGATGAAAGCCGTGGGGTTCATAAAACACCGAGGTGCCGGCGCTCTGATCGCGCAAGATATAGCCGTTCTCAACTAGCATCGGCCCCATCGGCGTACCAGGTACAGCTTTAATCGTGACCTGATCAGCCAGGGTAAAGATTTCGCCAGGGCTGAGGGCCGTGACCTGGCTGTAGCCCAATCCTTCAGCCACCTTGGCAGCGCTGGGAGACCCGACCACCGGAATGGAGCGATCGAGCGCCTTTAGCGTCGGCGGGTGGGCGTGGTCTTCCAGCCCCTGACTCAGCAAAATTAGATCAATATTCTCAGGTAAAGGACGGGGTTGGGGGTGTTCGCCCTTAAATAGCCAGGTCTGCTGCCCAAATACCAGTTCACCGACTAGCCAGGGGTCAACCAAAATACGCTGCCCTCCCAAGGTCAGCAGCCAAGAATTACTGTCGAGCCAGGTGGCATCCATGGGCAAAGTCTCTGCGGAACAGCTTTACGTTATTGTAACGAATTCTTTACACGGCGGAAACACGGCAAGAGGGGTGGCTGAGCCGGGGCTACTCGCTTGGCAACTCGTGCTGAAAATATGCTCCAGCCGGTCTCGGTTCCGCTCTGTAAAATCTCTTGAAATTGTGCAAATGCGCTGATCCCCGTATAATTCGTCTTGGTCTGAGGGTTAGCATTTACTGCCGTTCTTCCACCGCTTAGTTCTGTCTATGGCCCGTTTTCACATCAAGCCCTACACCGTGCTGATTACGGCAACCGGCAAGGCTCCGATCACGCTGAGGCTGCGCCCGGTGCCGCTGCTGCTAGGTTTGGTGCTGCTGGTGGGGCTGCCGATCGCCTGGATTGGTACCCTGGTCTACCAAAATGTGCAGCTAGCCCATCGCAACCAAAATTTGTCTGAAACCGCTAGCGAAGTGCTGACTGAGCTAGACGCCATTGGCAACGAAATTGAGGTGCTCAAAGCCCGAGCCGGTCTGCCCGACCAGCTGCCTGAAAACACCCGCCGCCCCAGCGACGGCAAAAGCCCACCTCGGGGCGGGGTAGCTGAGGCCGCCCCTGCCGAAATCATGTTTGATGAGGCCAATCGGCAGCTGCCGGGGCTAGAGAAGATGATCTCGATCGCAGTTAAGCCAGCTCTAGAACAAACCCTAGCCTCTGAGGCGGAACAGGCGGCGGCCTTTCCCAACAGCCAGCCCATCGCTGGCACCCCCTCTGTGTCTTCAGAATTTGGCCTGCGCCCCAACCCCTTTGGCGCTCGTAGCTACGAAATGCACGAGGGCATTGACTTTTCTGGGCCAGAGGGCAAGCCCATTTTGGCCGCCGCCGAAGGTGTTGTGGTCAAGGCCGAGTACAACGGCGGCTACGGCAACCACGTCAAAATTGACCACGGCTACAACTACGAAACTCTCTACGCCCACATGTCGCAGCTAGAAGTCAAAATTGGCGATCGCATTCAGCGGGGCGACGTAGTGGGCTACCTGGGCAGCACCGGCAGGTCTTCGGGGCCGCACCTGCACTACAGCATTTACCGCAACGGCCAGGCGGTCAATCCTCGCTATTATTTGAAGCTTGAGGACACTAAATAAACCGAATCCAAGTCCAGAAGTGGAGTTTTGCCGGTGGGAAAACCCCAGATCCTGAGCTGAACCTGGCATAGTAGGATCGGTAAAACTACCTGGGCCAGCGCTGGCATTACCGATATGGGCAACACCTTTGGGCATTTATTTCGCATTACTACCTTCGGCGAATCCCACGGCGGTGGGGTAGGGGTAGTTATCGACGGCTGCCCGCCGCGCCTGGCCATCTCTGCTGAAGAAATTCAGGCCGAGCTAGACCGCCGCCGCCCCGGCCAGAGCAAAATTACCACCCCGCGCAAAGAGAGCGATCGCTGCGAAATTCTCTCTGGGGTGTTTGAGGGCCAAACCCTAGGTACGCCGATCTCGATTTTGGTCCGTAACGAGAACACTCGGCCCCAGGACTACAGCGAAATGGTGACTACCTACCGGCCCTCCCACGCCGATGCCACCTACGATGCCAAGTACGGCCTGCGCAACTACCAGGGCGGCGGGCGATCTTCGGCGAGAGAAACCATTGGCCGGGTGGCGGCGGGCGCGATCGCCAAAAAGATCCTACAGCAGGTCACAGGTACCGAGATCATCGGCTACGTCAAGCGCATTCAAGACCTGGAAGGCGCCATTGACCCGGCCACCGTCACCCTAGAGCAGGTCGAAAGCAACATTGTGCGCTGCCCCGACCCCGAGGCCGCCCAGCGCATGATCGACCGAATCGAAGCCATCCGCGACCAGGGCGACTCCATCGGTGGTGTGGTGGAATGCGTAGCCCGAGACGTTCGCGTCGGTTTGGGTTCCCCCGTATTTGACAAGCTAGAGGCCGACCTGGCCAAGGGCGTCATGTCCCTGCCCGCCAGCAAGGGCTTTGAAATTGGCTCAGGCTTTGCGGGCACCCTGCTCACCGGCAGCCAGCACAACGACGAATTTTACACCGACGAAACCGGCACCCTGCGCACCCGCACCAACCGCTCCGGCGGCACCCAGGGCGGCATCTCCAATGGTGAAAACATCATTATTCGCGCCGCCTTTAAGCCCACCGCCACCATTCGCAAAGCCCAAAACACCGTCACCAATACCGGCGAAGCCACTGTGCTAGCCGCGCGAGGTCGCCACGATCCCTGCGTGCTGCCCCGTGCCGTGCCCATGGTCGAAGCGATGATGGCCCTAGTACTGTGTGACCATCTGCTGCGCCACCACGGCCAGTGTGAGCTGTTTTAGTCACTCACCTCTCCCGCCGCAAACACCCGCCCAATCACTTCCTCCACGGGCGGATCGCTAACGGTCAAATCCTGCACGTCCAGATCTCCCAAGAGCTGGCTTACGGTCTGGGTCAGCGCTTCGCGGCGCACAATCAAGCGGGCGGTGCAGCCCTCCAGCGATTCCAGTTCGCCGTAGCGGCTGAGGACAGCGGCATCGCAGGGGGTGGCTAGGTCTACGGTGACTTCCCGGTAGGGGGCAAAGCGATCGAGCAGCCCCTCCAGGCTGCCGTCGTAAATCAGCCGCCCCTGGTAAATCAGCAGCACCCGCCGACACAGGGCGGTAATGTCGGCCATGTAGTGGCTGGTCAGCAAGATAGTGGCCTGGTAGCGGCGGTTATAGTCTCGCAAAAACTCACGCACCGCCACCTGAGCGTTGACGTCTAACCCCAGAGTCGGTTCGTCGAGAAACAGGACTTGGGGACGGTGCAGGAGGGCCGCCATCATTTCGGCCTTCATGCGTTCGCCCAAAGAAAGCTTGCGTACCGGCTGATTGAGCTTGTCCTGAAGAGCTAGCATCTCAGTCAGCTCATTTACCCGATAGTGAAATTCTTTGTCGGAGAGGCCATAGATGGCCGCATTGATACGCAGTGAGTCGAGGGCAGGTAAATCCCACAGCAGCTGCTGTTTTTGTCCCATTACCAGGGTAATATCCTGCAAAAACTCGGCCCGGCGCTGAAAAGGCACCTGGTCACCCACCTGTACGGTACCGTCGGAGGGGTGAATGAGCCCGGTTAGCATCTTGAGCGTGGTGGTTTTGCCGGCCCCGTTTGGCCCCAAAAACCCCACGATTTCCCCAGGCTCGATATGAAACGATACCTTTTGCACCGCTTCTACCATGCGGTACTGGCGGCGGAAAAAGTGCCGTAGGGTGCCCCCCAACCCCGATTCTTTGACGGCTACGGGGTAGCGCTTGCTGAGCTGGTTGACATCAATGCTAGGCATAGAAACCGGGCGAAGGTTGACGGTAGATCGATCATGAGACCGGTGAAGGTCATGGATTTTACTTTACCGCCAACCACTTCTTCCAGGCCGTTCCATTCGCCCAACCCTGCTTCAACTGAGGCCAGCAGGGCAAGGGGTGGCTCTCACTTGTTCCCCATAATCTGGCTCTGGCCTAGCCAACAACCTGGCGCAAAAAGTGAAGGCGCTCATTCAGCCCCATGGTATTGAGACGGGTGAGCAGCGCCTGGGTTCTAACCGAGCCATCTTGGCAGGCGTCCAGAGGCAAGCGACTGGCAGGTATCAGGTGAAACAGGCGGTGCCAAAAGGCCAGCTTCATGTTGGTGTTGAGCGCTTGGTAGGCGACCGTAAAGCGAGTATCGGCCCCGGCTAGAATATCGCGCAAGACCGCCGCTTGATCGCTGCGATCGAGCTGTAGAATCTGGCTGATCAGCAGCTGCACCGCCTGGGAGAATAGCGCCACTGGGGCAATGGCCGCAAAGGCCTGGCCCAGCGTATCGTAGGTCTGCCAGAGCACGGCGATTTTGCAGTCTACATCAACTGTTTCAAAGGATTGAACGGTTTGCTCAAACTGAAGGCGAACATCAGTAGCAGTCATGGTGGGGATCCTCAAGGGGTTTGTTATATGTGTAAGTAGAAATGCGACAGCACGTGCTAAGGCGCGCCGTCGGACTCGTTGCGATCGCAGGGGTAAAATCTCCCGCTCTCGTTTGCTGGAGCTAAAACAATGTCTTTAAGGTGTCGAAGCGAAAAAAACGAAGAGGAAAGGGGATCAATATAATCAGTTTTATTGTCTATTTATATTGATCCCCGCCCTTTTTGAATAAAGAACGTTTCTTCCAAGTTTCTTTTGATTTATAGCTTAGCTAGGCCAAACAGCGGTGCGTATCCTCCTCAAGACAAGAAAATCTTGACCAGTTAATGGATTGTTGGCCGAGCCGCAACCATTGTCTTTTAAGATTTAGTTACATAGCCGGGCTGCTAGGCTGACGGCTGTGGCTGATGTAGAGTCAATCTCGCTCAGGCCATTGCTGGGAGTGCTGTTCTCTAGAGTTATGAGGGCAATTCTGATGTTCAAACGTAAATCGGCTCCGCTATTGACCTATTTGAGTCAAAAAACTGAGTTTGAGGGGGTGCTCCACGCCGAAGGGATGCTGCGTGTAGACGGCGTTATCCACGGCACCGTTGATATCAAAGGCGATCTTGAGATCTCCTCTTCAGGGTTAATCGAAGGACCAGAAGTCAAAGCTCAAAATATCGTGGTGCAGGGGGTACTCAAAGCGCGCGTATTTGCCGAAGGTAAGCTCACTCTCAGTCGTACAGCCCGCCTGGAGGGCGATGTGGTTGCGGGGGCCTTGGAGATAGAGCCAGGAGCCTACTACACGGGCTACATCGAGACCCGAGATGCCAAATCGCTGCCCCCAGTAAGAGAGGTGCCCGAACTCTACGGCACTACCGATCTCTAGCCAACCATGCGGCGCTGGGCAGCTAGTCGCGCATGAGCCAGGTGATTGCCACTAAGGCTATGCCCCCCAGCAGCCAGGGCGATGGCACCAGCAGTTCGCCCAGATGCGTCAGACTGTCAATCGTCTGGGCGACAGCCCAGGTGCCGACAATACAGATCAGCAACAGTATCAGTTCCATGGCTGGTGCCTCCTTAGGGCCATCACTAGATAGCTGCGATTAGATAGCTGCGATCGATCAATTGGTGTAGATAGAGACAGTTTCAACTTCTGTCTATTATGGTGTCTAGCTGCGACGGTTATCCAGCACTATAGAACTGAACTGTAGGCGGGGCACGGCGATGAAAACTCAACGGCGGGGGGCAGTAGCTCTGGCAGCAAGCTTAGCAATGGGCGCTGTAGTGGCCCTGCCGACCCTGGCTCAGCAGGTCAATTTTGAGTCGTTTACGCTATCTGAGGCTGCTCCCACAGCCAGTGTTAGCGGCTTCACCACCGGTATTTCGGCGCTGTCCAATATAGCCGGACGCGATCGCAACGGCACTGTCTGCGCTGGCTTTGCCGACACCAATCCCGACCACACTATGGTTCTACAGCAAGACCTCGCTGCCCTCACCCTTCAGGTCAACAGCGGCGGTAACGACACCAGTTTGCTGGTGCAGGGGCCTGACGGCAGCGTCCGCTGTGGCGAAGACAGCGATCGCCGCAACCCCGATGCCCTCATTCAAGACCAAAGCTGGTCAGCCGGGACCTATCACATTTGGGTGGGGTCCAACAGCCAGGGGCAGCGCTACAGCTATTCCCTCAGCGTTAGCCCGTAGCTAAGTCGAAAAGTTCTACCCAAAGAATATTGCCGCAGAGATTCTGCGGCAATATTCTTGCCCAAGAGTAGGTGTTAGGCGAAGGCAAGCCCACGCTAGGATATTGAGGCTGCCATTAACCTCATTGCCCGTGCTCAAGACTCTGCTTGCCGACTTCCGCATCGTTTTCGAGCGTGACCCAGCGGCCCGCAATTGGCTAGAGGTACTAACCTGCTACCCCGGCTTCCATGCCCTGGCGCTGTATCGATTTAGCCACTGGCTCTGGCACCTGGGCATACCGCTAGTTCCTCGCTTAATTTCCCATCTAGCTCGATTTTTGACCGGCATAGAAATTCACCCCGGCGCAACCATCGGCAGGGCGGTCTTTATTGACCACGGCATGGGTGTGGTTATTGGTGAGACCGCCATTGTTGGCGACTACGCCCTTATCTATCAGGGCGTTACTTTAGGCGGCACCGGTAAGGAAATCGGCAAGCGCCACCCTACCCTGGGTGACAACGTCGTGGTGGGGGCCGGAGCAAAAGTACTCGGCAATATTTACGTGGGCCACAACGTGCGGATTGGGGCTGGTTCTGTTGTGCTGCGGGAAGTGCCCTCCGACTGCACCGTAGTCGGGGTACCCGGACGAGTTGTATACCGCGCCGGAGAACGGGTCGACCCCCTAGAGCACGGCAGCCTACCCGATTCTGAGGCCCAGGTCATTCGGGCACTCCTCGATCGCATCGAATCTCTAGAGAAAGAGGTACAAGCGATCGGCCAAGCTCGTCTCAATCCAGTGCTGGTTGGGGTCGGGCAAGCTAAAGGCAGTACCTATTGCCGGCTGCAAGATCGAGTCATTGAAGAATTTCTCGACGGCAGTGGCATTTAGTGAGGGCATTTAGGGCGCGATCGCAGCGCCGGAATTAGCTGGGCAAATCCGCCTACTCCTCAAAAACCAAATAATTTTCCCAAAAAATTGGATCCGTTTTTTCTTAAGCAAAAGATTTGGATCCATTTTTTGCCTTGGTTAAAGTAGATTAATTCAGGCATCCGAAGTTTTACTGAATTTTGTTGGCCTACCAGCTGGAATATGTAAGGATTTTGTCACAAAAAGAATGTCCTTACTTATATCTACTCCAACCCTCACCTCAATCTAAAGTCGGCCTAAATTATTTCCGTTACTTGCGACAAAATTCACCCTAACCATATCCAACTTGGTGCATAGGAGAGCGAAATAAGTAGTTTATTTGTTCTATTTACTCATTTTGTGAGTCGTTTACAGCACTCATTTTTAATGATGCTTTGTACCCTGAAGTTAAGCCTTTCAGCTGATTGAGCCACTACTTCCGAAAGTTAGGGTGGTACATCACCTGATATTGCAGTTAAAATTGAAAAGCCTCGGCTCCGCCAATGTATTCCTCCTGATAGAGGCGACAGCGAGCTGGGCCATCAGCTCAAGGTCAGTGCTACAGGTACCTAGTTCTTTAGGTCCATATCGCTAGATCGCTAAAAAATAGATCCGCACTTTTTCGGAACTGTGGGCATCTAATGAAGAGAGCTGTTAATCTGATCACAGCCTTTGTCTTTCAATCTTAAGGAGCACGAGGATCGCGGCATGACCCAAGCAAATCATCTGCTCGGCACCATCGACCCTAGTACTGAACTCGATCGACTGATCGACGGTAACGATAACGATGGCGACGAGAATTTTGTTGCTCAAGATGACGAGGCAGGCGCTGATGACAAAGCGCCTAAGGGGAAAGTAACCCGCCGCCGAGCTCAAACTAAGAAGCGCCACTACACCGAAGACTCTATTCGTCTCTATCTACAAGAGATTGGCCGTATCCGGCTGCTTCGGGCCGAAGAAGAAATTGAACTGGCTCGGAAGATTGCCGACCTGCTCAAGCTAGAGCGGATTTTCGATGAGTTGGCCGATGCCCTTGAGCGCGATCCCCACGATTCCGAATGGGCCGAAGCCGTTAGCAAAGACGAGGGTCAAACCTATAGTCTGGCCAAATTCCGTCACCGCCTGCATGTTGGTCGGCGCGCCAAAGACAAAATGGTGCAGTCCAATCTGCGTCTGGTGGTGTCAATCGCCAAGAAGTACATGAACCGAGGCCTCTCGTTCCAGGATCTAATTCAGGAAGGCAGCCTGGGCCTAATTCGGGCGGCCGAGAAATTTGACCACGAGAAGGGCTATAAGTTCTCAACCTACGCCACCTGGTGGATTCGTCAGGCCATCACCCGAGCGATCGCCGACCAGTCTCGCACCATTCGCCTACCGGTGCACCTCTACGAAACGATTTCTCGGATCAAAAAAACCACCAAACTACTCTCCCAGGAGCTAGGCCGCAAGCCTACCGAAGAAGAAATCGCCACTCGCATGGAAATGACCATCGAGAAGCTGCGGTTCATTGCCAAGTCGGCCCAGCTGCCCATCTCCCTCGAAACCCCCATTGGTAAAGAAGAAGATTCTCGCCTGGGCGACTTTATTGAGTCAGATGGCGAGACTCCTGAAGACCAGGTGTCTAAGAGCCTGCTGCGGGAAGACCTCGAAAGCGTGCTGGGCACCCTCAGCCCCCGCGAGCGCGACGTGCTGCGCCTGCGCTATGGCCTTGACGATGGCCGGATGAAAACGCTCGAAGAAATTGGCCAGATTTTTAACGTCACCCGCGAGCGCATTCGTCAGATTGAAGCCAAGGCTCTCCGCAAGCTGCGCCACCCCAACCGCAACAGCATCCTGAAGGAATACATCCGTTAGCGCTGTGTTTGCCTTTTAGTCACTTATGACTGAAACTGCAAGAGGTTATTAATAAACAAAAAGGCTGCCCTAGGGCAGCCTTTTTGTTTCACAGCTTTTTTATTTTGGAAAGCAGGGGTAGATGACCAAAATTTTACTGCTACAGTGGACAAACTGTCGCTTAGTTGGTACACTTGTTCCATAAAATGACGTTGACGCTGTGGCTAAACCCTATGGAATCCTTAACAACTGCCCAACAGGAACTCTATGACTGGCTAATAGACTATATCCGGGCCAATCAGCACTCTCCGTCCATTCGCCAAATGATGCGGGCCATGAATTTGCGTTCCCCCGCTCCCATCCAAAGCCGTCTGGAACACCTCAAGAACAAGGGCTATATTGAGTGGAGCGAGGGTAAAGCCCGCACCATTCGCGTTCGAAATGACGTCCGTGGCGTGCCCATTCTAGGCACCATTGCCGCTGGTTTTGTCAACGAAGCCTTTACCGATGCCGTCGAGCGGTTAGACCTCAACGGCCTGCCCATCCAGTCGGGCGATTACGCCCTCAAAGTTACCGGCGACAGCATGGTCGAGGCTATGATTCAAGACGGCGATGTCGTTATCATGCGCCCGGTGAAAGATCCTCAGGGCATACGGGAGGGTACTATCGTCGCCGCTCGAGTTGAAAGTGGCACCACCCTTAAATCTTTCCACCGCCAGGGCAATCAGGTGCAGCTCAAGCCCGCTAACCCCAACTACCCTATGATGGAGTTTCCGGCTGACTTGGTAGACGTCCAGGGGCGGCTGATAGCAGTATGGCGTGGCATTGATCCTGACTTCGCTACATAGAGCCTGTACTGAGCGATTTTCATAGTTCTTATTACCGCTGTTGCCTTTGGCAGCAGCGGTTTTTGGTTATTATTTGCCGTCGCAAGGCAACTCCTCCATGGCCAGGCGCTAGCTGCCTATCTTAGCTAAACCGACCAGTAGTTTATTCTGTCTCTGATTTGCCCTCTGGTTCATCTTCCTCAACGGATAATTGAGGGGGATTGTTGAGTACATACAGGCAGTTCTTTAAGGTTTCTCGGACTGACTCATGGGTATATTCATCGTCGGGGTGGGGCGGCTGGCCTGGCTGTTGAAAGTGAGGGCGGCTGTCGTAGATCTGTCCCCAGGTGACATCGGCCTGGCGCACTAGTTCGTAGAAGGTTTCGGGCGATCGCAGTATTGCTCCCAGCAAATCTTTCAGTGCTTCAGCAGGGTTTTGTACGTGTTGGCTAAGGCGATTTTCGTCATCGCAGAGCCACTGCTCCAGCACCCGATGCAAAGCCCCAGGGCCATCGGTCAACGATTCTTTTAGCGCCTGCTGCGCTCCGTGCTTGGCCTGCACCAGTCGGGGAATCGGCGAGGTTCCCTTCATGAAGTTGCCGGCCTCCTGACCAATTGCATCGGCCAGGGTAAAAGGACGGCTAAGGCGCAGCTCTTGCTGGATGTCAGGCGTATCGTCGGTAGAATTGGTGGCCATCAGCTTCTGAGTGCAGGGTCTAAGGCAGTCGTTTTTGCAGCTGCTGGAGAGTTTTATACATATCTGGCAGGCGGCGATACACCGCCGAAGCCTTGAGAAATACCTTGTGAGGTAAAGCTGGCGAACCGGCAACAATTTCACCGGGGGCGACATCACCGTGGATGCCGGTTTTGGCGGTAGCGATCGCCCCGTCACCAATTTTTGCCTGATTGGCAATGCCTACCTGGCCTGCCAGAATGACTCGGTTGCCAATGGTAACGCCCCCAGCCATACCTACCTGAGCTGCCATTACCACTCCTTCGCCGACCTGACAGCCGTGGGCAATGTGCACCAGATTATCGAGCTTGGTATCTCGGCCCACGCGGGTGGTGCCGACCGCCGGACGATCGATGGTTGTATTGCTGCCAACCCGCACACCGTCTTCAATCACCACGATGCCTGACTGCTCCATTTTTTCCCAGCCCTGGGGAGTAGGCACAAAGCCAAAACCTTCAGCCCCAAGTACTGCGCCACTGTGGATAGCGCAGTCGGTACCAATCTGCGTCCGCTCGTGAATAACGCAGTTGGCGTGCAGCACGGTGCGATCGCCCACCTGCACGCCAGGGTAAATCACCACGTTGGGGTGAACACAGACGCCAGCCCCCAGGGTAACTCCAGCCTGAATCACAGCGTTGGCCCCAATCGAGACCTGCTCGCCACAGACAACGGTAGGGTCAACGACGGCGCTGGGGTGAATGCCAGGATCAGGCTGGTAGGGAGTGTAAAAGACGGCAATGGCGCGGGCAAAGGCCAGGCGCGGGTCAGGGGCGCTAAGCCAGGCTAGACCGCGCTCGGTAGCCCGAGCCTGCAGGACAGGGTTCTGAGGCAAAATTAGGGCGCTGGCCTGGGTGGTAGCGACCAAGGCGGCAAACTTGCCTCCCTCAATGTAGCTCAGCGTACCGGCTAAGGCCTGATCGACGGCGGCGACCCCAGCGATGTCGGGATCGCAGTTGGGGTCTGTGGTCAAACTAGAGGCCGTAGCAATCTGAATTTTGTCGGCAATGGTGCTGAACTTCATAGGAGCTGAGGATAGAAGCTGGGGATGGGCGCAAAAACCAATCTGGCTTTTACGCTACCAGAAATGCGACGCATTCTACGTGGGGAGTCTGGGGAAAGAAGTCGGCGGGCTGGGCCTTGGTTAGCTGGTAGCTCCCCTCTTCCCGCAGTATTTTGAGGTCACGGGCCAGGGTAGCTGGGTCACAGCTCATGTAGACAATGCGGGGTGGGTGCAGTTCGAGCAGGGCATCGAGCACGGGGCGATCGCAGCCTTTACGCGGCGGGTCAAGCACCACCACATCCAGCGGATCGCTGAGGCTGGCGGCAGCCAAGGGCAGTTGTTCTGCCACATCGCCAGCCCGAAATTCTACGTTGTCGATGCCGTTCAGACCGGCGTTGATCAGGGCCTGGGCCACGGCCTCAGGCTGCACTTCCAGACCGATTACGCGCTTAGCCTGCTGGGCCAGCGGCAGGGTCAGGGTACCCACGCCGCCGTAGGCATCAATCAGGGTTTCGCTGCCGGTGAGCTGCAGCTCATCTAAGATCATCTGGAGAACCTGCTCGGCCTGCTCGGTGTTGACCTGGAAAAAAGTCGTGGCATGGATACGGAACCGCAGATCGGCAAAGATTTCTTCGATATAGGGCACACCATCGATAACCAGAGTTTCAGCCCCAAAGATGGCGTTGGTTTTGTCGGGGTTGAGGTTGACACAGACACCGACGAGATCGGAGTAGCGATCGCGCCATTCCTGGGCCTGCAGCTCGATATCCTTTAGACTTGGCGCGGTAGAAACCAGCGTGAGCAGCTGCTGCCCAGTGCGACGACCCACCCGCAGAGCCAGGTGCCGCAGTCGCCCCTGGTGCTTGATCTCGTTGTAAATCGACCAGCCCCGATCCTGAATGTCGCGCTTGACCTCCGCCAGCATGGGGTTCAGGCGCTCGTCTTGCACGGGGCACTGGTTGAGGTTGACCAGCTTGTGGCTACCCTGACGAAAGTAGCCCGCCTTGACCTGGCCTTCGGGCGATCGCCCCAGGGGATAGGTCGCCTTGTTGCGGTAGCCTAAAGCAGCTTCAGCCGGCAAAATCGGCAGCACCTTGGGATGCTCAAACCCACCGATGCGGGTGAAGGCATCCTCCACCTGCTGCTGCTTCGCCGCCAGCTGAGCCGGGTAGCTTACCGACTGCCACTGGCAGCCACCACACTTGTCAGCCACGATACAGGCGGCCCGTACGCGATCGTCGGAAGGCGTTAACAGCTGCTTGACCTGAGCTCGACCAAAGGACGGCTTGGCCTGTACCAGCCGGGCCCGGACAGTGTCGCCCGGTACTGTATTGGGTACAAACACTACCCGCTCCTGCCAGCGGCCTAAACCATCACCACTGCTGGTGAGATCGGTAATTTCGATATCTAGGGTTGCCCCCTGCTGCCACTGATCCACGCTGGTACTCCCAAAACGCTGCTGCGCCAATAGTTTCTATAGCCGTCGCCAGAATAAAGCCGTCGCCAGAATAATCAGGGCGTGCCCTGTCTCGTTCTTGGGCGATGGCTATACACCTGTGCGCCGTCCCTGTTTTTGCCGGCGGCAATGGTCTGTGTCCTAAGCGCACTGGTCATTGCTATATTAAGCCGTTTATCGACTCTAGCAAGGGATAGGGCCGATGGGGTAAAGCCGTGGCCTAACGCACATAAGGACTGGCTAGCCGTCTAGGTACTCATGCAGAACCCGCGCCGCCGCACTCAGCGAGGGTCCAAAGGTCAGCAGGCCCTCCTCATGGCCCGCCATGATTAAAATGCGCTTTTGGCTCAAATCGCCCTGCTGGAGTAGTTGTCTCATCTCGTAGGCCATGGCCGGGGTTCCGTAGGGAATGCTGGCGGCGGTGGTGGGCAGCACCCCCTGATAGCGCTGCCACAGGTCGCGGTTGTGAACGTGGATAATGGCCTGAATGCGATCGCTGTAGTCATAGAGGGCTGCGTGGGTCAGGGATTCTGAGGAAGCCTGGATGGGGCCAGTGCAGTGCAGGGTGTTGCGATCGATGTCCCAGCTATCCACTGCGGTGTAGTGGGCCGGGCTGGTGGTGGCTAGACGGCCAGTTTGGGTACCCGAGACGGCAAAACTATGGGCGGCTAGGCGAATACTGATGTTGCCGTAGCCAATGCCGTTGGGGTAGAGGCCAATTTGCCGGGCCTGCCAGAGGCGATCGCGCCAGGTGATCAATTCTGCCAGCAGAGATTGATCGAGCGGCGGGCCAGCGGTCCACTGGCCAACATATTTAATCACGCCCTCATCCACAGCGCCTTCCTTTGGTTGGGGCACGGGCTTAGGCCAGCGCCTGGTCAGGAAACAATCTCAGCAGCCCCTCTTCTGAGGCTGGGCAGATGCCTCGTTCTGTAATCAGTCCTGTCACTAGCCGTGCGGGGGTGACATCAAAGCCATAGTTGGCGGCGGGGGAAGACTCTGGGCAAATCAGTACCGAAGTCATCCCCTGGGGAGAGAGGCCATCCATATATTTCACTTCGGCCTGGCTGCGCTGCTCGATTGGTATTTCTTTCACCCCGTCCCGCAGGGTCCAGTCCAGGGTGGAGGAGGGCAGGGCTACATAGAAGGGAATGCCGTTGTCGTGGGCGGCTAGAGCTTTGAGGTAGGTGCCAATTTTATTGGCCACGTCGCCCTGGCGGGTAGTGCGATCGGTGCCCACAATCACAAAATCGACCAGCCCATGCTGCATCAGGTGGCCCCCAGCATTGTCGGGAATCACCGTGTGGGGTACGCCGTGCTGCCCCAGTTCCCAGGCGGTGAGCTTGGCCCCCTGGTTGCGGGGCCGGGTTTCGTCAACCCAAACATGGACGGGCAGACCGCGATCGTGGGCTTGGTAAATAGGCGAGGTCGCAGTGCCCCAGTCCACACAGGCCAGCCAGCCAGCATTGCAGTGGGTCAAAATATTAACGGTTTGCCCAGTCCGGGCGTAGACTGCCTCGATTAGCCCCACTCCGTGGAGACCGATCTGTCGGCACTGCTCCTCATCGGCATCGAGAATGGCCTCGGCATTTTGCCGCAGCCGATCTACCGCTTCGGACGGCGTTGCCACCTGCTGAAGCGCCTGGAGCTGGGATGTCAGCGCCCAGTGCAGGTTGACCGCCGTAGGGCGAGTTTGCCCCAAAGTCTGAGCCGCCTGGTACAAAAAACTGCGAAAATCTTCAGCGGATACCGCTTCTAGGGCGGCCAGATACATGCCCATGGCGGCAGTCGCCCCAATCAGCGGCGCACCGCGCACCACCATATCTTTGATCGCGTAAGCGGCCTCTTCTACAGAGGTCAAGTCCATCCAGGTGAGCTGGTGAGGCAGCTGGCGCTGGTCAATCACCTGCACAATATGCGGATTGTCGCGGTGAAGTCGAATGGTTCTTGTCGGCTCGCCGTTGATTCTCATAGGCCTGTCTTAGCGTCCAGCGTCCAGTGGTGCACTCTGACAGACTACTACGGCAGCTGGAGCCTAGGGTAGCAGGCCCCTTAACCCCGCGAAGCCTGGTTCCCACTGCCCGCAAGCCATTAGGGACTCGCATCAAAATAAGGTACCCGAGAGGGGGGATGCTCTAGAGTAGATTCACGCCTGAGCGGGAATGACGCTGGAACTTTATTTCTTGGCTAGTCCATTAGCGGACAAGATTGGCCGCCAACTCTAATCTTCACTCTGGAGCGCATCGATCGCAACCTGGCTGAGCAGTGGTTTCAGCTGGGCCTGTACGGTTTCGGGCTGGTTGCCCCACAGCATTTTACAGAAAGCGCTTTTGCCCTGCTGGCTAGCCCGGTTGAACACGCCCGCCAGCTTTTCGCAATCGGTGGTGTCGCCCATGGTGAAACCTCACAAATCGTGTTGTCAGCATAACGGCTCTGGGACACCAGCGCATAACCTCAGGGGGTTAAAACGTAAAATGCCGCCCTCCTGAGAGAACGGCATTTCCAACCCAGATAAGTGAGACTTAGCTCTCGGCGGAGATTAGCTCACGACGCTGTTCGGCCTGGATGATGACCTTGCCGGTGTCGTCAACATCAACAGTAGCGTTGTCACCGTCGCCCAGACGACCCGAGAGAATCTCTTCGGCCAGGGTGTCTTCGAGCAGACGCATGATCGCCCGACGCAGCGGTCGCGCTCCGTAGCTGGGGTTGTAGCCCTCTTCTACTAAGCGCTCCTTGAAGCGCTCGGTGACCTGCAGGTGAATGTTTCTCTCGACGAGTCGAGCAAACACCTCCTTGAGCAGGATGTCGGAGATCTCCTTGACCTCATCCTTAGTGAGCTGGCGGAAGACGATGATTTCGTCGAGGCGGTTGAGGAACTCAGGCCGGAAGTACTGCTTGAGTTCTTCGTTAACCAGGGAGCGAATACGGTTGTATTGCGACTCGGCCTGGTCTTGCTCAAACTCGAAGCCGAGACCGCCGCCGCCTTTTTCAATCACCTTAGAGCCGATGTTGGAGGTCATGATCAGCAGGGTGTTCTTGAAATCAACCGTGCGGCCCTTGGCATCGGTCAGGCGACCGTCTTCTAGGATTTGCAGCAGCATGTTGAAGACGTCGGGGTGGGCTTTCTCGATTTCGTCGAACAGCACCACGGTGTAGGGGCGACGGCGCACCGCCTCGGTGAGCTGACCACCCTCGTTGTAGCCGACGTAGCCTGGAGGCGAACCGATCAGCTTGGAAACCGTATGGCGCTCCATAAACTCGGACATGTCGAGGCGAATCATCGACTCTTCGGAGCCGAAGAAGTAGGCGGCCAGAGACTTGGCTAGCTCGGTCTTACCAACCCCAGTAGGGCCAGAGAACACAAAGCTGGCAATCGGTCGGTTGGGGTTCTTGAGACCCACCCGAGCCCGGCGAATGGCGCGTGAGATGGCTCTCACCGCTTCGTCTTGACCGATCAGGCGCTGGTGCAGGGTGTCTTCCATGTGCATCAGCTTCTCAGATTCGGACTCGGTGAGCTTGCTCACCGGCACCCCAGTCCAGGAGGCAACAATGTGGGCGATATCTTCTTCGCCCACCACGGGCATGTCTTCACCACCGGCGTCTTCGTTGACTTTATTCTGGGCGATCGCGCGGATTTCAGCTTTGATTTCCATTTCGCGATCGCGCAGTTCCCCGGCTTTATCAAAGTCCTGAGAACGGACAGCGTTGTCTTTGTCTTTGAGCACCTGGCGCAGCTCGCGATCGAGCTCTTTGGCCGCCGGGGGCAGCTGGGAATTGAGCAAGCGCACCCGAGACCCGGCTTCATCGATTAGATCGATAGCTTTGTCGGGTAAGAAGCGGTCGGCGATATAGCGGTCTGACAGCTTAGCGGCGGCCTCCAGGGCTTCATCGGCGATCTTCAGCTTGTGGTGCTGCTCGTAGCGATCGCGCAGGCCGTGGAGAATCTCAATGGTTTCATCCACGCTGGGCTCGCCCACCATCACCGGCTGGAAGCGGCGCTCTAGGGCAGCGTCACGCTCGATATGCTTGCGGTACTCATCAAGGGTGGTAGCCCCGATGCACTGCAGCTCACCCCGCGCTAGGGCGGGCTTGAGAATATTGGCCGCGTCGATTGCGCCCTCGGCAGCCCCCGCCCCAATTAGGGTGTGAACTTCGTCGATCACCAGGATGACGTTTCCGGCGGAGCGGATTTCATCCATGATTTTTTTCAGACGCTCTTCAAACTCGCCTCGGTACTTGGTACCGGCCACCAGCAGGCCGATGTCGAGCGTGACCACGCGGCGGTCTTCGAGAATGTCGGGCACGTCGCCGTTGCCAATGCGCTGGGCCAGACCTTCAGCGATCGCGGTTTTGCCCACGCCTGGCTCGCCAATCAGCACCGGGTTGTTTTTGGTGCGCCGACCCAGGATCTGGATAACGCGCTCAATTTCTTTTTGACGACCCACCACCGGATCGAGCTTGCCGTCGGCGGCCATTTGGGTCAGGTTAGAGCCAAACTCGTCGAGGGTAGGGGTTTTGGTGCGACCTTGACCGCCCCCGGCAGAGACCTCAGCAGTTTCACCCAGCATGCGAATCACCTGAGTACGAACCTTCGATAGGTCGACACCCAGATTCTCTAGAACGCGGGCCGCGACCCCCTCGCCTTCGCGGATCAGTCCCAGGAGCAGGTGCTCGGTACCAATATAGTTGTGGCCGAGCTGACGAGCCTCTTCCAGGGAGAGTTCAAGCACACGCTTGGCTCGGGGGGTAAAGGGAATTTCAACGGCGACAAAGCCAGAGCCACGACCAATGATCTTTTCGACTTCAATGCGCGCATCCTTGAGATTGACGCCCATCGACTTCAAGACCTTGGCGGCTACGCCTGTGCCTTCCCCAATTAACCCCAGAAGGATTTGCTCGGTGCCCACAAAGTTGTGGCCTAACCGACGAGCTTCCTCCTGCGCCAGCATGATGACCTTGATTGCTTTTTCTGTGAAGCGTTCAAACATGATGGTATTAATCACCTGGTGCGTGCCGGATAGGCAAATTCTAGCACAGTGATTTTTGTCGGTTGTGCCCTACTAAACAACCGGTTTACCGCGCCTGGCTGTCGCACTCATAAAGCTGCAAAAACAGCTTGGGATCGCCAACGGTCAATGGGTTGAGATTTGAGAAAATGTAAATTTTCCCAACTTTAAAGGTTCGGTTTCAGGTTCGGTTCTCTACTAATTTTTTATCTGCAATCTGCCAACCCTGCCGCTCAAGCCGGTGGCGAGCCGCACTGTATCGCTGGCATAGGCGATCGCGAAATTCAGGCATTTGAAGGGAATTTTGCCACAAAATCAGGGCATCTTCGCCGTTAGCATAGTAGCGGCGGCGGCGACCGAGGGTTTCGAACTCAAAGCTCTCGTACAGAGCAAGGGCACGGCTGTTGGAAGGGCGAACCTCCAGGGTGGCTCGGGTGAGGGCGCGATCGCAGGCATCTTCCAGCAAATTCACCAGCAGCCACTGGCCTAGCCCCCGTTGCTGATAGTGAGGATCAACGGCCAGCACCGTAATGTGGGCCTCATCTAGAATGGCCCAGTAGCAGCCCAGGCCCAGCAGCGTGGGCTGATCTGATTCACCTGATCCAGTAGAGTGACCATCAGTAGAGCGAATGGATTGGTCTAGTTCAGCCCGTTCTAAGCCCCTAGCTGTTTGCGAGTCAGCCATCGAAGCGATCGATCGCTTGGCGGCCTCTACCTCAATATCCTTGGGAGCATGCACTAGCATCAGCAAACAGCTGTTGGGACTATCTATCTCACGTCCGTAAGCCTCCGCTGACCACAGCCCCCCCAGGGCTTGCTGATCGAGCGCTACTAGAGCAGCAATGTCATCGTGGCCAGGAGTCTGGCAGGAAATGTGACCCACAGCAGTTTGGTTGGCTTAATTTGGCTAAACATTAATTGAGACTGGCTGAAAACTGGCACAGCCGTTAATTGTACACTGGGGGCTAGGGCGCGATGGCCCAAAGCGCAATCCACTGTACCACCGCCGGGTTAGAGTCGCGGCTGTCTCAAGCTATAGCTTGAACTTAAACCCTGAACACCTCTTTCGTTTCTGTGAGCGCAACGTCTATGGTTTCGACTTCCCCCGTGCCGGCCTCGACTGCCGATAGCCGCCAATACCTTCCCCCCGCCAACCCAGATGGAGCACTGTCTCCGAACCAGCAGCTTTTGCCCCTGACCGCTGCCGTTACCCCCAGTCACCATTTGAGTGTGGGCGGCTGCGACGTCGTCGATCTAGTCGAGCGGTTCGGTACGCCTCTCTACATCTTGGATGACCACACCCTGCGTACCGCCTGCCGCCAGTACCGTCAGGGCTTTGAGCGCTACTACCCAGGTGAGGCGCTGGTGCTGTATGCCTCTAAAGCCTGGAGCTGTATGGCGATATGCGCGATCGTTACCGACGAAGGGCTGGGTATCGACGTGGTATCGGCGGGGGAACTGCTGACGGCTACCGAGGCCGGGGCAACCCCCGAAAACCTTTACTTTCACGGCAACAACAAGTCTGCCGAAGAGCTGGCCCTAGCCGTAGACGTGGGCTGCCGCATTGTGGTTGACAACTGGCTAGAGCTGAAGACCCTGGGCGAGATGGCGACCCAGCAGGGCAAAACCGTGCCCATTTTGCTGCGGGTTACCCCCGGCATTGAGTGCCACACCCACGAATATATTCGCACCGGCCACCTGGACAGCAAGTTTGGCTTTGACCCCGACCAGATTGAGGCCGTCTTTGAGTTTCTTAGCCGCCAGCCTCAGCTAAGTTGTCTGGGAGTGCACGCCCACATTGGTTCACAAATTTTTGAACTCAGCCCACACACCGACCTGGGCGACGTGATGGCCCAGTGGATAGTGACGGCCCAGCGCTACGATCTGACCCTGAGCGAGCTAGACGTGGGCGGCGGCCTGGGCATTCGCTACACCGAAGGCGATGACCCACCGAGCATTGACACCTGGGTGAAAACCGTGTGCGACAGCGTTGTAGCCGCCTGTGAGGCTCAGCAAATACCGCTGCCGCGACTGCTGTGTGAACCGGGGCGATCGCTGATTGGCTCCGCCTGCATCACCGCCTACCGCGTCGGCAGTCAGAAGGTGATCCCCGGTCTGCGCACCTACGTCTCAGTGGACGGCGGCATGTCTGACAATCCCCGCCCAATTACCTATCAGTCGGCGTACCGGGCCCTGGTGGCCAACCGCATGGCCGCACCCCTAGCCGAAACAGTAACCCTGGCGGGCAAACACTGCGAGTCAGGAGATATTTTAATTAAGGATGCGGCGCTGCCCGAGTTGAAGAGTGGGGATGTAGTTACTATTGCGGGCACGGGTGCCTACAATTACAGCATGGCTTCGAACTACAACCGAGTACCTCGGCCTGCGGCGGTGCTGGCGACCGAGGGAGACGCCAGCTTGATTATTCGTCGGGAAACCGTAGCCGATTTGCTTCGTCAGGACTGTTTACCTGAAACCCTGCGGCCCAACGCCAAGTCTACCTAGCCCAGCAACCGTTGCTAGCCTTGGATAGGATTTTGCCACAGGGGCTGATCGGGCCGCCCTATCGCACAGCCGCTCAGGCACCATCCTCTAACGCTGCATGAACTACCTCTGGGAGCAATGGCTAACAAACCTTGACCAGGTTAGGTTAGTGCTTCAGGCGCTAGATATTGCGCTGGTGCTGCTGCTGAGCTACGTAGTGCTGGTGATCATTGGCGAGCGCCGCACCCTGTGGATGGTGCGGGGGCTAATCTTTTTAATGCTGGCCGCCGCGCTGAGCAAATTTCTAGGACTGGCGCTACTGGGCTTCGTGCTCGACAAGCTGGTGATAGGCTCGGCAGTGGCCATGGCCTTCATGCTCCAGGGTGAGTTTCGGCGGCTGCTAGAGCTGCTGGGGCAGGGGCGGGTGTGGGAGTTGCTCAGCCCCTCCCGCGAGACCATGCCCCAGCCCGACAACGTGATCGACGAAATTGTCGACGCGGTTAAGGAACTCTCGCAGAACCGCACTGGGGCACTCTTAATTCTTGAAATTGATAAGCCGATTGACGAACGAGATTTTACGGTGCCGGGAGTGCGTATTAATGCGGAGGTCTCGAAGGAACTGATTCAAACTATTTTTCAAACCAGCACCCTACTCCACGACGGAGCGATGCTGGTGC
The DNA here is from genome assembly GCA_049646445.1 of Nodosilinea sp. Classification (GTDB taxonomy): domain Bacteria; phylum Cyanobacteriota; class Cyanobacteriia; order Phormidesmidales; family Phormidesmidaceae; genus Nodosilinea. Next base: position 26,871 of record JBARVV010000058.1, read on the forward strand.
GGGGCGCCCGTATTGCAGCGGCAGGGGTGATTTTGCCCATTTCTGAACGGGTGGCCTCGCGGCAGTTGGGTACCCGTCACCGCGCCGCCATGGGCATTACCGAACGGGTAGAGCACTGTCTCTGTGTTGTGGTATCAGAAGAAACAGGGTCTATTTCTTTGGCGGAAGGCGGTATTCTAGATCGGCCTCTGACCAGCAGCCGCCTGCGCAGTATTCTGCGGTCTAAATTTTCGAAATCGGTCGATCGCGAGGCGGTGGCTCCCCAACTCAGAAGCCTTGGTCGGCGGCTGGGCGGCCTTGGAGTTGCCTACGTGCTGCGCTTGTTTCGTCTCACCTCATCGTCTCCCCGAGAGAAAAAATGACCACCAAGCCTGTTATTAGCTATGCCCTACCCGCCGACCTCAAGCCCGATCGCCTGCCCCAGCACGTAGCGGTAATTATGGATGGCAACGGGCGCTGGGCTAAACAGCGGGGGCTGCCGCGCATTATGGGCCACCGGCGGGGGGTTGATACCCTCAAAAAGCTGCTGCGCTGCTGCCGCGACTGGGGTATTGGCGCTTTGACGGCCTACGCCTTTTCGACCGAAAACTGGGGCCGCCCCATCGAAGAGGTTGATTTTTTGATGGCGCTGTTTGAGCGGGTGCTGCGCCAGGAACTGCTGGAAATGATGGAAGAAAATGTCCGCATTCGCTTTGTAGGCAACCTGGCGGCGCTGCCTCGGTCGCTGCAGGGCGAGATTCACCAGGCGGTGACCCAAACCCAGGGCAACCACGGCATTGAGTTTACGGTGGCGACTAACTACGGCGGCAGGCAGGAGATTGTGCAGGCCTGTCGGTCGATCGCGGCACAGGTGCAGCGGGGAGAGCTAAACCCGGATGACATTAGTGAAGATCTATTTGGTCGCCACCTCTATACAGCCGAAATTAGCGACCCCGATCTGCTAATTCGCACCAGCGGTGAAATGCGGATTAGCAATTTTTTGCTGTGGCAGCTGGCCTATGCCGAAATCTATGTAACTGAAACCCTGTGGCCTGACTTTGATACCTCAGAGTTTCATCGGGCCATCTACGCTTACCAGCAGCGCGATCGCAGGTTTGGCAAGGTGAAGGGATAGCACTTAGGCGGGTTCCAGGAGAGAAGATACCCCCACGTAGGGGCGGCAGGGCCTGCGCCCTAATGCTCCATCTCGGTTGGCTGCGCTTTAAAACCCTCCTCTCTGAGGGATATGGATTTTGGCGTGAACTAGTAAATTGGGGCTACCCCTTTAAAACCGACTGGCAATATAGAACCGACTGGCAAAGGGACTCCGTTCAAACTCCCGATTCTAAAATTCAAAATTCTATGAATCTCCCCACTTGGATCACCGTCTCACGCCTGCTAGGTGTACCTCTGCTGCTAGTGCTGCTCCAGGCCCCAACCGAGACCCAGCGGTGGTGGGCAGCCGGTATTTTTGTAGTGGCAGCGGGCACCGACTGGCTAGACGGCTACCTGGCCCGGCGGCTCAACCAGGTGACGGATCTAGGTAAATTTTTAGACCCCCTCGTGGATAAGCTGCTGGTGTTTGCCCCGCTGCTCATACTCATAGAGCTGGGCCAGGTGCCTGCCTGGGGCGTTTTTTTGATTGTGGCGCGGGAGATTACGATCGCGGGCTGGCGCGTCAACCCAGTGCTGCAAGCGGGGGGCGCAGTACCGGGGGCCAACCTGTGGGGGAAGGCTAAAACTGTCGTGCAGATCGCCGCGATCGCGCTGCTGATTGCCCCTCACCCGCCCGCCTGGGATCTACCCGCCCAGGGTTTATTTTGGTTGGCAGTAGCGCTCACCCTGATATCAGGGCTAGTCTATCTTTGGCCGCAGCTACAGCCCAGCCGTGCGGCGTAGTTTTTCGTCGGTTTGGGAGAACTAGCTTTACCCACAAGAAAAAGTTGTGCGGTTCGATCAAGTCTCTGCCGAGTGTCTGCTAAACTAACAAGGAACTTCTTGTTCTTGGAAGCGTGGCTGAGTGGTCGAAAGCGCCTCCCTGCTAAGGAGGTAGGGGAGTAAACCTTCCCTCGTGGGTTCAAATCCCACCGCTTCCGTATTTTAAACCGACAAAAGCGGCTGAGATGATTACTCATTTCAGCCGCTTTTGCAATGGAGCGCCCGTTTTTTGAAATACAGGTGTACTTAAGGTTCGTTTGTACTGTAGGCTTAGGATAGTGGTGCTGATGTACCCATGATTCCTAAGCAGATTACCCTCAAAAACTTTCTCAGCTATCGCGATGCCAGCCTTGACTTCAGCGGGCTGCACGTAGTCTGCGTGGCTGGCCCTAACGGGGCGGGGAAGTCATCGCTGCTAGAGGCTATTGCCTGGGCGCTGTGGGGCCAAAGCCGAGTCGCCGCCGATGACAACATCATTCATCAGGGCGCGATGGAGGCCAGCGTTAGCTTTCAGTTTCAGCAGGGCGATCACACCTACCGGGTGATGCGCGGTCGCCACCGCAGCCAGGGCACCAGCCTGGAGTTTCAGGTCTACACCGAAGCGGGCTGGCGAGTGCTGACCCAGCGGGGGGTGCGGGCTACTCAAGGCTTAATTTGTCGCCATCTCAGGCTTGACTACAATACGTTTGTCAACTCGGCCTACCTGCGCCAGGGGGTCGCCGACGACTTTATGCTGAAGCGGCCCGGCGATCGCAAACAAATTCTGGCCGACCTGCTCAAACTACACCACTACGATCGGCTGGCCGAGCGGGCTAAAGATCAGGCTTATCACGCTAAAGTCGAAATCACCCTGCGCCAGGGCCAGCTTGACGATCTGACCGCCACTCTGTCCGACTACGAGCCGACGCTGCTGCATCAAGCCCAGCTGCAGCAGACCCTGTACGAGATCGATCAACAGCAGGACAGCGATCGCGATCAACTTCAGCAGCTGCGCGACCTGGAGCAAAGCCACCGCAGCTACCAGCAGCAGCAACAGATGCAGCGCCAGCAGCAGCGCCACCTCACCACCCTGCTGCACCAAACCGAGACTACTTTGGCCACCCGAACCGCCGAGCAGCGTCAGCGAGCAGACCTGCTAGCCCAGGCCGATGCGATCGCCGCTGGCGTCGCTGAGCTAACGGATCTGGAAGCCGAAGATGCCCAGCTCAATCAGCAGTTTCAGCAGTACCAAGCCCTGCAGGCCCAGCGCCAAACCTTAGAGACCGCCTGGCAGGATCACTCACAGCACACGCGCACTCACCTCAGCCAGACTCAGCTGCAGCTCGCTACCGTGCAGGCGCAGCTCGCCGATCTAAATGCACTCCTGGGCCAGAGCGATGCGATCGCCGCCAGTCGCCAGCAGTTTTTGGCGGCCAAAGCTCAGCTCAAGCATTTCGATGCCCTGCAGCTGCAGGCCGAGCCGCTGCAGCAGCGACGACGGCAGCTAGAGGCAGAGCTACAGCAGGCCCAAACCCGACTCCAGACCCGGCTCGAAGAACTCACTGCCAGTGCCCAGCAGCTCCAGCAGCACCAGGGCGATCGCCCGCAGCTAGTAGCCACGGCCCAGGAGGTCTCTGACACCCTGGGCTACCTAGAGCAGCGGCGGGCTTACCAGGAGCAGGTGCGTGAAAAAGGGCTAGAGCGGCGCAGCTTTATGGAAATACTGCAGGCCAACCAGCGCCGCTGCGAAACCCAGATTGCCCAGATTGGCCAAAAGCTGGGGTTGCTAGCTCAGCCGGAAGCCGCCTGCCCCCTCTGCGATCGCCCCCTGACCGCCCATCACCGCACTGTAGTAGAAGGCCGCCACCGCCGGCAGCAGCAAGAGCTGCAGGAAGAAATCTGGGTGATTCGAGAACAGCTGGCCGTCTCGGAGCGCGAAATTCAGGTGCTGCGGCAGGAGTATCGAGCCATAGAGGCCGAGCTAGAGGTCTATGCCCCGGTGCTGCAAAAACAGGGGCAGCTAACGGCTCAAATGGCCTCCCAGGCGACGGTGCAAGAGCAGCTGCAGACCCTAGAAACCGAGCAGCAGCGGCTGGGGCAGTGCCTGAGCGAAAACCAGTACGCTCTCGATCGGCGGGCTGAGCTGCACCACATCGACGACACCCTGGCCCAGCTGGCCTACGACGATCGCGACCATGCTCTGGTGCGGGGTCAGGTCGATCGCCTGCGCTGGGCTGAGATCAAACACCGCGACCTGGTGCAGGGGCAGCGGCGACAGCGGCAGCTTACCCAGCGGCAGCAGCAGCTTGAGGCCGAACTGGGTCAGCTCGAAACCGACTTGGCCCAGCTTCAGCAAAGCGAGCCGGGGCTTGCTCTGGCGGCCGCCCAGACCGCCATCGAGCAACTCCACTACTGCATCGATCGCCACCAGCAGGTGCGCCAGGCCTTAGCGGCAGCCCAAGTCTGGCGACAGCGCCACCACGACCTAGAGCAGGCCCGCCAGCAGCACGCGGCCCAGACGGCTGAGCTGGCCAATTTACAAACTCAGTACCAGCAGCAGCAGCAAGAATTGGCCCAGCTTAGCGCCGCCCTTTTAGCACTGGAGGCTGAGGGCCAGGCCCTGGCCTACGACCCCAACGCCCTGGAGCAGCTGGAAAATGCGATCGCCAATCGTCAGCATCAGCGCGATGCCCTGCTGGCACAGCTCGGTGCCCTAGACCAAGCCCGCCAGCACCTCGAAGACCTGCAGCAGGGGCTAGCCCGACGGCAGCAAGAGCTGGCCGCCGTGCGCCAGCAGCAGCGGGTGTACCAAGAGCTGGCCCACGCCTTTGGCCGCAACGGTATTCAGGCCCTGATGATTGAAAACCTGCTGCCCCAGCTAGAGGCCGAAACCAACCATCTACTGGGCCGTCTTAGCGCCCATCAGCTGCACGTGCAGTTTGTTACTCAGCGAGCCACCAAACGCGGTCAGGGGGTGATCGACACCCTGGATATTTTGATCGCCGACGCCCACGGCACCCGGCCCTATGAAACCTACTCCGGCGGCGAGGCGTTTCGGGTTAACTTTGCCCTGCGGCTGGCCCTAGCCCGGCTGCTGGCCCAGCGATCGGGCCTGGCCCTACAGCTGCTGATTATCGACGAAGGCTTTGGCACCCAAGACCAGCAGGGCTGCGATCGCCTGATTGCCGCCATCAACGCGATCGCCCCCGACTTTGCCTGCATTCTCACCGTTACCCATATTCCCCACTTTCGGGCGGCCTTTCAAAACCGCATCGATGTCGCCAAAACCGCCCAAGGATCTCAGCTGTCCCTATCCGCCTAATGAGCGGTTCAGCAATTCTTAAGGAAATGAGTCGATACTCAGATCTTTATTAACATTCCTTCTAAATTCTAAGAATCCCGTTCCTGAAAATCCTGAAAATATGTCTTCTGGAATGCAACACACCCACTTCAAGGGCTTTAATCTAGGCATTATGACCCCAGTCGCCGAGACTGGACTAAGTATTAATAACCATTCACGACTTCTTTAATAAATGTTACAGTTGTTTACATAAGCAGTTAATAAGCTTTTACCCATGAGTCCTGTTGAAATTCTTTTAGAAGTCGGCACCGCCCTAGTTGTGGCTGGTGCAATGCTTAAGCGTCGTTCTGAGCAAGCCGCCCTCGAAGCTGAGCCGATTCCAGTGCCGGTGCGGTCTCGCCCCTAGGCTGTTAGTTAAGGTTGCAGGCTGTGGAAGTGGCCTAGAGGTTGTTCTAGGCAATTACTTTCTGTGGTCTGGTCAGCTGCCCGTTCGATTGTTCCTGCGACGCTGTTCCTCAAGGTTGCCAATTTATGAGAGCTGTGCAAAATTCCACGGATCTGGTGCGCACCTACCTAAAGGAGATTGGTAAGGTGCCTCTGCTGACCCACGAAGAAGAGATCGTGCTGGGCAAGCAGGTGCAGAAGCTGACCGCCCTAGAGGCAAAGCGGTTGGCTATGGAGGAAACCGTTGGCCACGGGCTTACCCTTGAGCAATGGGCCGAGGCGGCTGATCTGCCGGTGGCTGAGCTAACCGCGACCGTACGCCAGGGCAGCTTGGCCAAGCGCAAAATGGTAGAGGCCAACCTGCGCTTGGTAGTCTCGGTAGCCAAAAAATATATTAAGCGCAACGTTGACCTGCTCGATTTAATTCAGGAAGGTACCATCGGTATGCAGCGTGGGGTGGAAAAGTTTGACCCCACCAAGGGCTATCGCTTTTCCACTTATGCCTATTGGTGGATTCGACAGGCCATTACCCGCGCGATCGCGGAGAAAAGTCGCACTATTCGCCTACCTATTCACATTACTGAGAAGCTAAATAAGCTAAAGAAGGCCCAGCGCACCCTCTCCCAGCGTTACGGACGAGCAGCCACAGTAGCTGAACTAGCGATCGAGTGTGATCTAACCACCAAGCAGGTGCGCGACTATCTCGAAAAATCACGCCAGCCCCTCTCCCTCGACCTGAAGGTAGGCGACAACCAGGATACCGAGCTGGGTGAACTGCTCGAAGATGACGGCCCTTCACCCGAAGACTTTGCCACCCAGGTATCACTGCGCCAAGATCTAGACCGCCTAATGGGTGACTTAACCCCGCAGCAGCGCGAGGTACTTTCCCTCCGCTTTGGTCTTACCGATGGCAAGACTATGACCCTGGCCAAAATTGGTGACCTGCTCTCGATTAGCCGCGAGCGAGTGCGCCAGATTGAGCGCGAGGCGCTGACCAAGCTCCGCAAGCGCCAGGCCGATATTCGCGAGTATTTGGCCAGCTAGAACAGCGGCGATCGCACTGAACCCATAGCCTGAGGGATTTTTTTCCTCGGGCTATCTTTTTTGTACTGGTTTGGTACAGCAAGTATCGGCTTTATGAGGGCGCTTGCCCGCCTAGCCGCATTCATTTTGGCAGGGCAAATGCCATTTGCCCCTACCGTTTGGCCTTGATGGCATTGAGGTTATGCATTCGGATTTGGTATTAACCATCAGCTACCGGGCAAACGTAATACGGGCAGAGAATCCTTCGCTTCAGCACCGCCAACTCTATCCCAATTGACCAAATCGGGGAAATCCCGCATTCTAGAGTGGTTCTAGCTAGATTTGCCCCCATCCCTGAGGAGTCCCCATGAGCTACCGCATGGACCGCCGTGCCTATGCCGAAACCTTTGGCCCTACGGTGGGCGATCGCATTCGCCTGGCCGATACCGAGCTGATCATTGAGGTCGAGCAAGACTTCACCACCTACGGGGACGAGGTCAAATTTGGCGGTGGCAAGGTGATTCGCGACGGCATGGGCCAGTCGCCGATTGGGCGCGAGGCGGGCGCAGTAGACATGGTGATTACCAACGCTCTGATTTTGGACTGGTGGGGCATTGTCAAAGCCGATATTGGCATTAAAGATGGCAAGATTGAGAAAATTGGCAAGGCGGGCAACCCCTATATTCAAGACAATGTCGACATCATCATTGGTCCCGGCACGGAGATTGTGGCTGGGGAAGGCAACATTGTTACCGCTGGGGGCATCGACAGCCACATTCACTTTATCTGCCCCCAGCAGATTGAGACTGCGATCGCTTCCGGCATTACCACTATGATCGGCGGTGGCACTGGTCCCGCCACCGGCACCAACGCCACTACCTGCACCCCCGGCGCGTGGAATATCTGGCGCATGCTGCAAGCCGCCGATGCGTTTCCGATGAACTTGGGCTACATGGGCAAGGGCAACAGTGCTCGCCCCGAAGCCCTGGTAGAACAAGTCAAGGCAGGAGCTATGGGCCTCAAGCTGCACGAAGACTGGGGCACCACCCCCGCCACCATCGACACCTGCTTGGACGTTGCCGATGAGTACGACGTGCAGGTGGCCATCCACACCGACACCCTAAACGAGGCGGGCTTTGTCGAAGACACGATCGCTGCCTTTAAGAACCGGGTGATTCACACCTACCACACCGAGGGGGCCGGAGGCGGCCACGCGCCCGACATTATTAAAGTGTGTGGCGAGGCCAATGTGCTGCCCTCCTCCACCAACCCCACCCGCCCCTACACCCGCAACACCCTCGACGAACACCTCGACATGCTGATGGTGTGCCACCACCTCAGCCCCAGCATCCCCGAAGATATTTCCTTTGCCGAGTCGCGCATTCGCCGCGAAACCATCGCCGCCGAAGACATTCTCCACGACCTGGGGGCTTTCAGCATGATTGCCTCCGACTCCCAGGCTATGGGGCGGGTAGGCGAAGTTATCATTCGCACCTGGCAGACCGCCCACAAAATGAAGGTGCAGCGCGGCGCACTGGCTGAAGACTCCGATCGCAACGACAACCACCGGGCCAAGCGCTACGTGGCCAAGTACACGATCAACCCCGCCATTACCCACGGCATTGCTAACCACGTCGGCTCAATCGAGGCGGGTAAACTGGCGGATATTTGCCTGTGGAAGCCCGCCTTCTTTGGGGTAAAACCGGAACTGATCATTAAAGGCGGCATGATTGCCTGGGCGCAGATGGGCGATCCTAACGCCAGTATTCCTACGCCGCAGCCAGTGCACATGCGGCCGATGTTTGGCAGCTTTGGGGGGGCGATCGCAGCCACCTCTCTCAGCTTTGTCTCCAAAGCCGCAATGGACATGGGTATTCCCGAGCGGCTTAGCTTAGCCAAAGCCACCGCCGCTGTGGCCAACTGTCGCAGCCTCAGCAAAGCCGACATGAAGCTCAACACCTACCAGCCCCACATGGAGGTCAATGTTGAAACCTACGAAGTGCGGGCCGATGGCGAGCTGCTCACCTGCGAACCAGCCGACCTATTGCCGATGGCGCAGCGGTACTTTTTGTTTTAGCAGTGCCTCAGGCTGTCTACAGCTTTTGGGTTAATGTGGTGGAGTACCACTCCAACCTAGGCTGGCCAAGGAGCCGAACCCTTTTCAACCGGGAAAAAAGCTTGGTTCCAAAGCAAGGACAACCGTTCAATTCAGAAAAAGCCAGCTAGCCGACGATTGGCCTAAAGATGTTTACAAGGAACTAAACACCAGCAAGCAGACTATCGGCAAAACTGAAACTTGTCATGAAGCGATCGAGCCCAGCTGCAACAGAGCCAGCAGCACGCTTCAAACTCTGACGAAAAGAGTACGATAGGCCCAGGCATCGGCAGACGAGATGCTGCCCAAACCAGACAATCGAGATTTAAATCAAGTCCCCGTTGAGCCGATCGACCAGAGTAGGCTGCAACCCTCAAAAATAGCTGCAGGCGGTTTGGCAACTAGCGGAAAGGACTGCTGTTGGCCAGGCAGGCCGTTTACACCAGGCACATAACGCAAAAAAGCCGCTCCCAACCATGCATAGCTTACCTGAGGCGGAAATAGTTTGTCTTTACCATAAATTTATTGCGAATGTCATCAAGCGGTGGCAGATTTTCAGGCGTCCACAGTACAATAAAATGGTACTGAAACCTTTGTTTCAGTTCACTCCTCACACCACACTCCGCCTAGGCCTTTGGCCTGGGCGGTTTCTTATTTGAGGGCTGATCAAAAGTTGAAAAATGCTGTCATGGCGTTGTTTCTAATGGGTTAGTTTAGTTTTGCAAACCAGATGTTGCCCAATGACTGAGGTTTGCCGTGGATTGGCTATGGTAAGATTGCGTGTGGTTAACAACGGCAAGGAACACTAGGCATGGCAGCCGCTCAGGTAACAGATTCTACTTTTAAGCAAGAAGTTCTCGAAAGCACCGTTCCCGTCTTGGTCGACTTTTGGGCCCCCTGGTGTGGTCCCTGTCGAATGGTGGCTCCGGTTGTAGAAGAAATTGCTGAGCAGTACGACGGCCAAATCAAGGTTGTTAAGGTCAACACCGACGAAAACCCCAGCGTGGCCAGCCAGTACGGCATTCGTAGCATTCCCACCCTAATGATCTTCAAAGAGGGGCAGCGGGTTGATATGGTTGTGGGCGCTGTGCCCAAAACAACCCTCGCTAATACTCTTGAGAAGTATCTCTAGGCACACTGGCACTCAACGACGCGAGCTGGGAGACAGTTGTAAACTACCGGGGAAACAAAGAGGCATTAGTCTCTCCCTGGAGGTTTTCGGAGCGTTGCTGATTCAGGGGATGAATCAATGCCTGAAAGCCTTGAAATCTCTTTCAGAATTTTGCAAAGTCATCCCTGAATCCAGCAACGCCGTTTTTTACAGGGTAAGGAGCAAAATTGTCGCTAAAATAGAGTGCTACCTCTATGGAACCAACAGCGTATGGTTGCGCTTCCCTCAGATTTACCTTCTAGCGTTCAGACTGACCTAGCCACGGTGCTGGAACAGCTGCCACACCTAGAGCATGGCAGGCTCATTCGCCAGGTGCTAGAGACTATCTTGCGAATGATGGGACGTGAGGCAGACCGCTTAGACTGGAAAATTTTGAACTACGCCCTGCTCGATATGGAGCAGGGATTTCAGATTTTTTACCCCTACCGCCACACCCGTAAAATCACCATTTTTGGCTCGGCCCGCACGGGCGCGATCAGCCCCGATTACAAGCTAGCTGAGCAGTTTGCTAAGCAGGTTACGGAGCTGGGCTTTATGGTCATGACCGGGGCTGGGGGCGGCATTATGGAGGCGGGTAACGCCGGGGCCGGTTCTGAGCACTCTTTTGGGCTCAACATTCAGCTGCCTTTTGAGCAAGGGGCCAACCGGGTGATGGCGGGCGACCCGAAGCTGATTAACTTCAAGTATTTCTTTACCCGTAAGCTCTTCTTTTTGCGCGAAAGTGACGCCCTGGTGCTGTTCCCCGGTGGCTTTGGTACTCAAGATGAGGCTTTTGAGTCGCTAACGCTGATTCAAACGGGTAAGGCTGATCCCATGCCGATTGTGCTGGTCGATCATCCCGGCGGCGACTACTGGCAAGGCTGGGACAGCTATATTCGCACCCATCTGCTAACTCGGGGGTTAATTAGCCCTGACGACCCCAGCCTTTACACCATTACCGACAATGTGGATGATGCTTGCCACGCCATCAGCAGCTTTTACCGGGTGTACCACTCCTGCCGCTACGCAGGCGATCGCCTGATTGTTCGGCTCAAGTGTGATCTAAGCGATGCTGCTGTAGCCCTGCTAAACGACGAATTTAGCGACATTCTAGCCAAGGGCAATATCGAAAAGACTGCGGCTCTCCCCGAAGAGCACACCGATGAAACCGCAGACTTGCCCCGACTGGTGATGCACTTTAACCATCGCGACTTTGGTAAGCTACACCAGTTTATCTGGCGGCTCAACGATCTGGCTGACCATCGGCCCGAAGCTCAGCACCCTGAGAAAAAGTAGAGGTGAATGAATTGCGCTGAGGCTTGGGCTTATGTTCAGCGTCTGGAGTTTCACTGCACCCCCAAACATGGCAGTTGGCTCAACATTGCCGAAAGCGAGTTGATCTCCTTCACCCGTCAAGGTCTGGCCGGACGACGCATCGGCGAGTTGGCCGCCTTACAGGCTGAAGCCAAAACCTGACCCAGGCCACCAATCAGCGCCAACAAGGTGTGTTCTGGCCGTTCAAAGTTCACGATGCCCGCTGTAAGCTCCACTCCCTCTATCCCAAAATCTTATCTTGACAGACCACTAGTGCAGTGTCAGAGCTAAAAATTAGGGTTAGTGTTTACCGACAACCCCTCTCGACAGGCTTTCCAGGAGGTGGCAACCCTAAAATTAAGTCTTGACGTTGCACTAGTCGGCGCTCTCCCCTGGCCAAAGCAGCCTGACGGCTAGCAGGGCAAACCCCACAGCCGCTACCGACTTGACCAAGCGCTCGGGCAAAATCTGAGCGGTGCCTTCCCCAATAATCACCCCGAGCAGGCTGGCCAGCAGGAGGGCGGCGGCGGCGGCGAAGAACACGGCGCGAGGAGAATTGGAGCTACCGCCAAGGGCGATCGCGGCCAGCTGACTTTTATCTCCCAACTCTGAGATAAATACGGCGGTAAAGCTGAGGGCGAGGAGGTTCCAGTCCATGGGTAGGTGGGTGGATAAGTGGGTGGGGAGAGTGGGGAGACAAGGACGATCGGGGGCTAGAGGTGAACGATATCCCAGAGGAGCCAGACGGTGATGCCCAGCAGCATAGCCCCGGCGGCGGTGTCGAGGGTGGCGGGGGGCACCCGGCGGGCCAACCACTGCCCCAGTAGCACGCCCATTAAGCTGGTGGTGATCAGGGCGGTGCCAGCGCCCAAAAAGACGACCAGGGGGGCCTGAGACTGGGCACTCATGAGCAGCGTAGTGACCTGGGTTTTGTCGCCTAGCTCAGCCAAAAAAATAGTGATAAAGGTAGAGCCAAAAATTCGCCAAAAGGCAGCTCGACTAGGGGTTTCAGTAGGCTTAGCCTCGGTGCTGGCTTGGGGAGCGGGGCTAGAGATAGACACAGTAAAAATTAGGTGACAGGTCAGTTAGACAGTCGATAAAACCGGGTTCAATCAGGCTAGGTAAAACGCAAGTCAACCCCATCGAAAGCTGCCGGACACTTTTCACAATGCTTTCATTATCTGCAAGAGGCCGCAAAATCACAACCCGTAGCCGCCAAAGCGCCCTTCACTCACCTACCGACTCATCAACCCCTACCGCTTGGTTAAACCGCTCCATCTCGCCGCTCTCGTTGCCATAAATATCGGCAATGTGCTCTTGGCAGCAGTCGATGGCGAAGTCATCTAGCTCGTCGCTAGCGATGCCAAACATGGCTTCAAAGGTGCTAAACGCAACTCGGCAAAAGGCGGGCCGATCGGCATAGATGGTACAGGTGCGATCGCCCTTGTCGTAGTTAATGCACCAGCCGTCTTCACCTACCATGCTGAGATACAGCGCCAGCTGGTCGGGATCTAGGTATGACTCCAGGTCGGGGCGCTCGTCAGGGGCTAAAAAACAGCACGCTCCACAGAACTTTACACATTGCCAGGTGGCCATCGATCTCTCCTTGGCCATATCTGGCCCAGCATTTCGATAACAGCGGGAGCTGCCTTAGAATTTTGTTAAGTTATCTAAAATGAGTGCCGCGTTAGCAGGTAAAATAAGCACCGAAAGCAAGTCTTACTTTAGTCTAATCGCCTTGTGTTGGGAGGATCCATGAGCTTTCTGAGCAATATTCTAAGCAATATTAACTTTGAGTTAATTGCCCAGTTGACGATGCTCGGTATGATCGTTATTTCTGGGCCAGTGATTGTGTTTCTGCTGTTTTTACGCGGCGGTGACCTCTAGAGCCTGTGGGCTAAAGCCTCAAAGCTTATCTACCAGCAGCGTTTAGGCTAGCCTAAACGCTGCTTTAGTATAAATTCTGCGATCGCCAAATCCATGGGCGTCGTTACTTTTAGGTTGGTTTCTTCGCCGGGTACCACCAGCACCGGCAGTTCGCTCCTCTCAAACAGAGCGGCATCGTCGGTGACGCTCCAGCCCAGCTCAGCGCCCTGGCGGTGGCACTGCTTGAGCAGGGCTACGTCAAACCCCTGGGGAGTTTGGGCGGCCCACAGGCGCTGGCGATCGGGGGTAGCTTCAATGCGCTGGTCGGCGTCTACCACTTTAATCGTGTCTTTGACCGGCACCGCTGCCACCAGGCCGGGGCAGGTGTCTAGGGCCGCAGCGCAGCGGTCGAACAGGTCTGGGGTGGCCAGGCAGCGGGCGCCATCGTGAATCAGCACCCGAGTGGCCTCTGGGGGCAGGCTTTGCAGGCCGTTGTAGACCGACTGCTGCCGGGTGTCGCCGCCGGAAATCAGGTGGATGGGTTTAGCCAGGTTCAGCGCCTCCGCAACGGCGGCCAGGAAGGAGCGATCGCCCGCCTGGCAAACTAACCCAATCCAAACGACAGCGTTGGCGGCGGCGGCGGCCTGGAGCGTCCAGGCGATGATCGGCTGGCCCAGTAGATCTAGCAAAACCTTGTTGCGATCGGCCCCCATGCGGCGACCGCTGCCAGCGGCGGGGATGAGCAGATGAACAGGTGTCATATCGGTAGTGACGTAGGGAAAATTGGGGAAAATTTATCCCCTTTGGTGAAATTTAATGCATTTTGTCGGTCAGATATCCCTTAAATCTTGGCCAGGTTCCACTACAATAGCTTGCGAACAGGCATGGACGTAATGTATGCGGGTACTGGCTCTTGTTCCAGGGGAAATGGAGACTCAGCTGAGCTTCTTTCCAGTGATCAGTCAAATTAAGAACAGCTTTGAGAATGCCGAGATTTCTGTGGTGGCAGCTCCCAGCACCACGGCAATTTATCAGCTTTCTAAGGGGGTTGCCGAGGTTGTGCCCTATAACTTTGTCGCTCCCAACAGCCCTGCCGATTGGGCCAACCTGCTCGGCATAGTGCGCGATCGCGAATTTGATGTCGCCATCACCCTCACCGACTCCTGGTCTATTGCCCTGCTGCTGTGGCTAAGTGGGGTGCCCACTCGCCTGGGCTATAGCGGTGCTGCTAACGACCTACTGCTCACCGTCACGAGGCCTCGCTCCGCCGGGGCGGGCCACTACAGCGACCTGCTGGGTCTGATCAATGTCACCGGTACCCCCCCAGCCCTCGCGGTGAATGTACCCCGTGGCGACCTGGCCACCGTCGAGTCGATGCGCCAGACCACTGGGCTTGAGAACGGCTATGTGCTGGTCTATCCTGGCCCTACCCCTAGCGGCACCACCTATCCTACCGATAGCTGGGTTGCCATTCTCAAAGATTTTCAGCAGCGCCAGCCGGGCTTGCCCCTGGCTCTGTTGCAAATAGACGATGCCGCCCAGGCGACTGAACTCGTCCGGGCTATGCCTGATCTCAAGATTTTGCGGCCTGCAACCCCAGGCCAGGCGGCGGCTATGGTAGCCGCCGCTAACCTGCTGGTGGCGGTAGCGGGCTATCCGCTGGGGCTAGCGATCGCCCTCAATGTCTATGCCGTGGCGCTGCTTTCGGACAGCGAGGCTGCACTACCCAGCCGCTCAGAGGGCGATCGCTTAGTCACTCTAACTTCGGCCACGGCCTCCCTGGCCGATATTGCCCCTGACCAGGTGCTCAAAAAAATCTGGAGTGAAGAGGTCTAGTCTGGCATTGCCCTACCCGTAGCCGCATGACTGTTCCGTAGACCCTTGGCTACTATCTAAATGCAAGGCCGTCATTACCCGCCCAGCCATTGGAGAATTGACACCTATGGACACGATTAAAGAACAGGCTAACGTTGTTAGCCAGCTATTGTTTTCTGCCGATACTGGCAACATCTACAAAAAAGCCCTCACCCGCACCTGGGATATTCTGCGCGAAGTCGGCGTTTTGCTGTGGTTAGTCATCTGCCTAACCTTTGTTGGCGGTGAGTGGTTTTATCGCACCGCCGTTGGCCTGGGCCGCAGCACCCGCGCCTGGTACATCGGCCTCAGTGAAAAAGACCCTGCTGCCGAGGCCCAGCCAATCACCTCCACCGGCAAAGCCCTGCTCGATACTGTGCAGTCAGGTACATCCTACCTGCTGACTCAGGCTCGCCAGCAGTTGGGCATTCCGGCCCCAGAACCTCTGGTTCCCGCTGCACCTCCAGCATCAGTGGCACCTCCTGCCCCTCCCCCAGTCGAGCCGCCGACCCCAAGCGGTCCGCCAGCCCCCGCCGAGCCACTAACTGCCGCTGAACCGCCGCCATCCCCGGTTGCTACGGTGAGCGCTGACCTTGAAGATGAGGAGGATGACTTAGCCTAAGGGCTGGGTTCATGCGGCTAGCTTTACCCAAACTGGTGAGATAACTGGGTCTATTGCAGTCCGAAACTCCTTCTCCATAAGCATTAGGCCGTAGTGACACAGGTCGCTGCGGCTTAATGCTTGGCGTGGTTGGCTGGGCGGCACAGACCGCCAGAAGTTTCTACAATAGCTACCAGGATCCATAACCCCAACTACCCTCAGCCATGCTCCAGCACGTTCTGTTTATTGGCTTTAGCGCTATTTACTACAGCCAGAGTGCCGCTAACCCCCAGCGGCGTCCCCACCTGTTTGCCTCACTGGCCCTGCAAGAGGCCGAAGGCAGCCGTACTGTTGCCCACATTCGTTCTGCCAAAGCAGCCGAGATTCCGGTCTGGCTTGACGAGCAAATGCAGCGCCATATTAGCGACGAGGTGCGCCATGCTCAAATTTTTACCAAAGCCGTCGAGCGGGAGGGCTACTTTATCGATCTAGACGGTAAAGCGGCTCAGCAGTCGCTCTCTAGCGTAGGCGAAGCTTCAATGCGGCGCTACCATCAGGTCGACGACCTAGCGGCAGCACCCCTGCCCCACCTGCTGGCTAGCGTGCTGCTAGCCGAGGAGCTAGGGGTGCGTGGCTTTCGCTGTATTCTCAAAGCTTTGCCCGACCACCTCACCGCCACACGGGCCGCGATCGAGTCGGTACTGCAGGACGAAGAACGTCACGTGCGCTATCTCAGCGATGCCCTGCACCACTTTCGGGCCACCGCCGTAGTTGACGCCTACCGCCGCGATGTTGAATCGAAGATGTTCAATGACTTGGGCAAGGTAGTGGAGTTTATAACCAGGCCTGCCGCTGAACGCCCCAGACTGGTACAACCGGGTCAAAAGCCCAACCTGTCGCTGGTGTAGTTAACGAGCTAAGTCAGCAGCACTTTGACAGCGAACTGGGCGATCGCCGAGAAACTGTAAGCGAATGGAAAAACAGCAGGTACGAACCCGATTGCTCTGAACGAAAGCTTTTGAGCCTGATCACCAAACAAGTCAACTTTGAGGATCGACTCGAAACTGTGTAAATTGATGTTTGCTTTTTGTGTGTTCAGGCCGCGTAATACTGTCGCGCAATCAGACATACTCTTGACGCGATACTTTTATCACTGCTGTCAAACGAACCAAGCCAATACCCCGCCAAGGGCTATTTTGCTTGCGCCCGACAGCCAGTTCTACCCCGATAGGCCGCGCACGCTGACCCGAGGCAGCCTTGGGTCAGCCGTGCCCCTACTCGCAACAGGGGCGCTTGCCCAACTCTGTCTCTCTTAACGAGACGCTTCTGACTACAGCCCCAGCACAGGTAAACCTGGCGATCTTTGCAGGCCCTGTGCAAAACGGCACCTCGCTAAGTTGGGTCACAAGCGGGAACATAGACAGCATGCCCACGTAACTAATTTAGCTGATCAGGTCAATTGGGCTAAGCTTTATTGTTATTTCTCTGATGGGTTAACTTTCAAAGAATGTGCTAGCGCTGCCCCCAAAGCACCTAAAATTATCGGCTACAACAGTACTATCGAAAATCACTTTACTTGAGCTTAGCCTGCTCTCTGTTTCATGGCTCTCTGCCAAATCCTTATCGGACTAAATAAATAGTTTAGTAAGCCACAAAATGCGCGATCGCGTCAGCGTTACGTATTGAGCTTGGTATGCTGGTTCGCCCAGTAAAGCTTGATCTGCCTGGCGGCATCATTTTTGGATGGCTGTTTACTGCAGAGTTGCCGAACGCTCCACACAGGAAAAACACTATTATGCTTGTCAGTAGTTCACTCGTCGAAGTGCCAACGGTCAATCGCCTGGTTGAGCTTTGGTCAAATCGCTATCTTCCTAGCCTATCTACCTTGTCCCTAGGCCATAGCGCCACAGCCCATGACGATTTACGCTACGCTTCCTCTGCTAAAGGACGGGCTCAAACCGTAGAGAAGTTGCGCTCCCAGCCCATCGACAAAAGCTGTCGGTTAGCGGCGATACGCGTAAAAGATCTGTATACCTCTCTACCGGAGACCCTAGATTTTGGCGAAGTCAAAAGGCTGGCCGATGCAGCTACAGACGTTTACCTGAAACTCTTAGAAGTTTATCAAGACTCGCTGCCCATTCACATCAGTTCGACAGAACAACTGCAGGCAACCTATGGTGAATCGGCTCTATCGGCCTGGGGAATGCCCAAAATTGAGAAGCTAGCGGATCAGTTAGAACCTTTGCTCTTAGAGTTTCAGGAAAAGCACAGAATCTCCAAGGACTGGCGTACGCTTGGCTTTATTACAACTCAAATTAATTTTAGCAATGCTTTATTATTAGATGTCTTGTCGCCAGCAGAAAAGGTCTTAATCACGCCTTATTTCAAGTTTCTGGAGGAACAAGTCGCTTTGCCCCTAAAGCGACTGTGTAGTGCAGCCGCCAAACACGATCTTAGCTCTCCTGAGTTTGCCTTGGTCGCGCAGATGTTGCCGCTAACCCAGGAAATTTCCACCGCAGTTAATGCTCGCCTGATAAAAAGCTTTCCTAACTACTGCAGTCGCCGAGGAAAACTCCGCGATTCAGCAGTGCAGCATTCCTGTTTGCGAGATTTAGAAATGTTTCAAGTCTACCTGTGGCTCTGTGTTTTGCAGGGAAGTTTGGCGGTGGTTGAACATGAGCTAGTAGCGTTGTGCATCATGGTGCTGGAGAGCGTTGGCATCTCTTGGGCAATAGCTTCAAAATGGAATGAAATTTTAATGGATGAGGTTTTAATCCGCGTCGACTCTCACCACCAATCGCTGCTAGAGCCCTATGCAAAAGGGATCGTTAAGGCATTTGCCTGCGATCGCACTCCCGTCCGCATCTAATCCTTAACCCTGGGTCCTGGTAAAGTTGCAGCGGCCCAGGGAAAGGTCAAACAGGTGAAATCCGTACTTTTGGGAGAGCGCTTCAAAGACTTTGAGCCCTCGCACACTGTTGCCATGGCCATCTAGCAGAGGTGAAAACACGGCGATCCCGGCCTGATTGGGCACTACCGCCATAATTCCTCCCGACACACCGCTCTTGGCAGGAATGCCAACTCGAAAGGCCCACTCTCCGGCAAAGTTGTACATGCCACAGGTGTACATCACGCTGAGAATATCGCGTACGTGCTCGGCCCCTACCGCCCGCTGCCCGGTAGTGGGGTTGACGCCCTGGTTAGCCAACGTCGCCGCCATCACCGCCAGATCGTGGGCCGTAACCAGCACCGCACATTGCTGAAAGTACAGGTCGAGCACCTCCTCAATGGGCGGCTCAATCATGCCAAAGTTGAGCATCAGGTGGGCCATAGCCCGATTGCGGTGCCCGGTAGATCGCTCTGACATAAACGTCGATACATCTACAAATACCTCGCTGCCCACGTAGCGCTGAAACATCGCCAGCATGCGGTCGAGCCGCTCAGCCGGGTCGCTGCCGGTAATCAGGCCGGTGGTGGCAATTGCCCCCGCATTCACCATAGGGTTATCGGGCCGTTTCGAGTCTTCATCCAGGCGAATGAGCGAGTTAAACGGGTCGCCCGTTGGCTCGACCCCCACTTTTTTAAGCAGCTTTTCGCGGCCATAGTCCTCCAGGGCCATGCCGTAGACAAACACCTTAGAAATTGACTGGATGGTGAATTTTTGGGCTACATCTCCCACCTCAAAGCTGCGGCCATCAAGGGTAACCAAGCTAATGCCAAACCAGTCGGGGTTGGCCCGCGCCAGCTCAGGAATGTAGGACGCTAGTTTACCAGCAGAGACCTCTTTGAACTCGTGGTAGAGCTGCTCTAGAAATGCTTGCACCTGGGGCATTGGAAAAAGGCTCTTTAAGGCAAAACAGAGAAAACGAGGCTCTACGGGAATAGGGATGCTGTAGTAGCTGCTACTATACCGTGCAGTGATGGTGCCGCTACTAACCGAAATACTGGGTTTGCCAGGTGTGGAGGTGAAGGCCCTTAGTGGTGCAGATAGTGGTGCAGAAAACTCCAAGGCAGTCTCAGAATGAGAACGCAACGACTTTAGAGAACTCAATGAGGCCGTCAAAGGCGTCTCTTTGCCCTGAGAGGCGCAGGCGGGCGGTGGATTGCTCTAGGTTATTTTGAGCGTCTGAATCTAAAACTGGATGCGATCGATCACATCGTGCAGCGTCTGCGCTGACTGCTGCAAGAGCTCCTGTTCGTGCTGGTTGAGCGAGAGGCTCAGCCGCCGGGTTACACCGAAACGTCCTACCACCGCAGGCACGCTCAGACACACATCGCTAACGCCAAAAATTTCATCCATAACGCAGCTCACCGTTAGCACCCGGTTTTGGTCGCGAATAATCGACTGCACAATTTGGGTCACCGCCAAACCTACGGCGTAGTTGGTGTAGCCTTTGCGCTGAATGATCTCGTAGGCGGCATTTTTGGTCTGCTGAAAGATCTGATCCATGTCCTGGCGATCGGCGGCGGGCATACCCTCGTAGTAGAGGGGCGTGCCGCAAACGTTGGCATGGCTCCAAAACGGCACCTCGCTGTCGCCGTGCTCGCCAATGATGTAAGCGTGCAGGCTGCGCGGATCAATCCCCAACCGCCGGGATAGCAAGTACCGAAACCGCCCCGTATCTAGCACGGTACCTGACCCAAAGACTCGCGCCTTGGGCAGCCCCGACAGTTTCCAGGCCGCGTAGGTGAGCACGTCTACGGGGTTAGAAACCAGCAGCAAAATGGCTTCCGGGCAGTGGGCCACAATATCGGGGATCAGCTTTTTGAGAATTTCGACGTTCTTTTGCACCAGATCTAGCCGAGTTTCTCCTTCCTTTTGGGCCGCCCCGGCGGTGATAATCACCACATCAGCCCCGGCCCCATCGGCCATGGTGCCCGCCGTAATCGCCGTCGGCTCCACAAACGACATGCCCTGCTCCAGATCCATCACCTCGCCAATCAGCTTCTCCTGATTGATATCGACCAGCACCAGCTCATCCAGCACGTTTTGAATCATCATGGCGTAGGCACAGGCCAAACCCACCTGCCCTGCCCCCACAATCACCCCCTTGAGGGGCCGCAGCGGGTCGACGTGCAAATTGGGCAGCGGATTGGTGGTAAAAAGACTATCAAGCATAAGACATTCTGGTTTACGGGGCCAATGCTTTTAATAAACCACAGCGCTAGCTAATTGTCCTGTAGCTGGCATGTCAATCGGCCCCCCGCCCGCCTGATAGGTTAGCTTTGAGACGGTAGCAACGGGTTAGTGGCGGCGATCGCCTGTCGGCTAGCCACCATTGCTTCTAGCTGGGCCTGGAGATCTTGGGTCAGCTGCTGCGCTCCCGCCTTGAGCACCTCGGGAGCATCTTGCCCCTTGAGGTAGCCCTGCACTAGCAGGGGTTTGCCAATGTGAATTTGGGCCGGACAGCGCCAGCTCGGGTAGGCCTCGTCATAGGAAATATCGATGGGTAAGACCTGCAACCCCAGGCCCGATTTAGCCGCCTCGGCCTGCACCGCCAGCCGGGCTAGACCGGGCTTCAGTCCGTGAATGCAGTCTTTGCGGCGAATGCCCCCCTCGGGGTAGATTACTAGCATTTCGCCCTCTAGCAGCAGGTCAATGCCGTAGCGCAAGCTGGCCACCGTGGGCCGCCGCACATTGACCGCAAACCCCCCCAACCGGCGAATAAACCAGCCCTGCAGGCCCTTGACCTCATCGGCGGTGACCATGAAGCGCAAGTCCCGCCTGGTGACATGTCGGCCAGTGGCAAAGGGCAGCAAAATAGAGTCCCAGCGAGCCCGATGGGTGGGAGCCAAAATAACCGGGCCAGCGGTGGGCACCCGATCTTGGCCAGTAATGGTGATAGCGCTGAAGTAAGCGGGCACCACCAGGCGCTGACCTAAAAAATAGGCCAGCGGGGTCAGCACTGGCGAACAGCGCGATCGCACAGGCGTAATTGCGCCTCCCTTAGACCCAACAGCAGACGATTCAGAGAACTCAGACGATTTCATAGGAAGGCGGATTGCAGGAGCCATGGTCAGCTAAACCCTATAGTGCCAATACCAGGCCTCCCCAGGGTGCCCGGTTTGGCGGCCTCACAGCCGACAGCCGGAAACAAAAGGGGGCTGGCACTGGTCTATCTCACTACCCTATAGCCCCTACCTCCAGACGCAAACCCAACTCAGGACAGTTCAGCCGGTGTCATGGTGCCAGGGTTTGGCGACGCTGCGCTTGGCGACGCTGCTGAAACCACTGTTGCAGCTGCTCGCGGCACGGTTCGGCCAGAATGCCGGTCACAACCGGCAGCCGATGGTTTGACGAAGGGGCATCGGGCAGGTTTAAAACCGATCGCACCGCTCCAGATTTGGGGTCGGCGGTACCGTACACCAGCCGCCCCAGCCGACTCAAAATAATTGCTCCAGCGCACATCGGGCAGGGCTCTAGGGTGACGTAGAGCGTACACTCGTTGAGATGCCAGTTGCCCAACTGGCGGGCGGCCTCTCGCAGCGCCAAAATCTCGGCGTGGGCCGTAGGGTCTTGGTCTTGCTCGCGGCGATTACCGGTTTCGGCCAGCACCACGTCTCCGGGGCCAATTACCACTGCGCCCACGGGCACATCGCCCGCGTTCCCCGCCAGTTCTGCCAGTTCTAGCGCCCGCAGCATCCAGCGGCGGTGGCGCAGGGCAACCTCGTCCTCCTGGTCAATGGGCGGAATATCGTAGGGCATGGCGGGTGCAGGGGCTAAAACTCGTCACCCGGCTGTCTATTTACTCCCAGCTGTTTTGTCTCTGGCAACGCCAAAAACGCGTCTAGAGCAATATGGGGTGCCTGAGCCTGAACTATGATCAGCCCTGATTCCCCAGGGGCGACGCTCCTATTATCGCTGGTTTGTACCTCTACGCTCTCCCCGCCGCCGCCAGAGTAATCAAACGGCGGTAGGCCGCTGGCGTATGATCCAGTGTCAGCGTTGCCAGCAAATTGGGTACGACAAAAAGCCGGGCTGTTTAACTGCGATCGCCGTCTATCGGGCTACATTCCACAGCAGCAGCCCGGCTTTGGGGCCAGCCCGCTAGCTAGATGTAGGCTGAAATGTCTTCGCCGCACTCGTCAGCCAGGTAGCACAGGGCTCGAAACCGCAGTTCAACCAGTTCGTTGTAGAGGGGGTTGAGCTTGCACAGGGGTGGAATATGGGCAACGGAGTGACCATACAGGACGATATCGCGCTCGAAGGGGCACTGGGCCGGAATAAGTTCAGCGACCTTACGAGCCCGACGGGGAGTTTCAACGCGCAGGTGGCTGACCCACTGACGTAGCGGACGAAACAGGTCTAGGTTTAGGGCGCGACCTGCAGCGTGTAGCCCCTGACTTAGAGTAGACATCAAGCGTTTCATGATTAAACCTCTCGCAAGTCCAACAATTGAGACCGTCTGAGAAAGCAGCAAGCATTGAGCTGGACTTGACATAAAAAACTCAATACTTGACCAGAGGAAGATAGAGACAACAGACCTTGGTGAAGTCTTTCTCTTAAGCTATAGAATTCCCTCAGACATCGGGTGAAGCATCAGCAAAGCTCTCTTGTTTTCAACTAAAGCTCCAGTAAAGAGAGCCTTCAGTAAACCGAAGCCAAATTCTGAAAAGGTCTGTGATATATAGGCTACAAGGTACCAAGAGCTTCCTTTGAGGCGTTCCTCTAGGCAACATTTTCAGGTAATTTTACCGATCCTGTCTGTAGTTAATTATTTCAAGCAGGTTCAGCTTTTTACGTGAAAGCCATGACACTTTTGCAACTGGGTAGACTCACCCACGTCACCCTGCTAAAAACGGCTTTTTTGTATAGAAGGCTACCCAATTCTTTTCGGATAAGATGCTACTGGTCTGATACCATCAGCGGTGATTGAATTGATGGCACTGACCTAAATGGCAAAGTATGTAATGTGGGGTACCTACTGTGAGAACGTGCTCGAACAGCGCGTTCCCTACCGGGCAGAGCATTTGCAGGGGTTGCAGCAGCAAAAAGACAGCGGTGTGCTGGTTGCCCTTGGCCCCACTGTTGACAACACTAAAGTTTTTGGCATCTACGAAACCGAGAGCGAGGCGGTGGTGCGTCAAATCGTAGAGAGCGACCCCTACTGGCAAAACGGCATCTGGACGGGCTACGAGGTCTACGCCTGGAATCAGGTGTTTTGACGGCAGCGGAGGTTTTTACGCCGCCTGACTACGTTAGCGACCATTTCCCATTAAAATAGCTTCGTTCGGGTTCATCGCTCAAGGCATAGTCCCTCGCAGGGGCTTCCCAAGTGTAATTCCCCATAGCCTAGTTCAATGAGGTGCCGTGGCTAAGTTAGCTCCTACCCAAATCGAGCAGCTCCAGAGCATTGGGGCGTATCTGCGCCAGGTGCGACAAGAGCAGGGGTTGTCCGTTGATATGTTGGCCAACCAGATTTTTATTCGCCCAGCCCTGCTCCAGGCGTTGGAGTCAGGACAAGACACTGCCCTACCTGAACCCATTTTTATTCAGGGGTTCATTCGTCGTTATGCCGAAGCCCTAGGCCTAGATGGAGTGACTATTTCTAAAGAATTTCGGGTGACGCCAGTCGACGTATTGCCCACCCCAGAGCTAGTTGAGCAGGTCGATACCAACGGCGCTGTGCCACAGCCAGAGCCTCGGCCTAGCACAACAGTCGTAGAAAAATCT
Source organism: Nodosilinea sp. (assembly GCA_049646445.1). Taxonomy (GTDB): domain Bacteria; phylum Cyanobacteriota; class Cyanobacteriia; order Phormidesmidales; family Phormidesmidaceae; genus Nodosilinea. The sequence continues at coordinate 51,089 of JBARVV010000058.1, forward strand.
CCCCCCATTGCGATGGAGCGATCGCCACAGCGATCACCGCTGCCGCTGCCGCTGCTGCTGAGCCTGGGGGCGCTGGCGCTGGTACTGGGCCTCGGAGCATGGGGCTTATTTGGTCGCAGCAGCGTTACCTCGCGGGCTGGCGATCTAGAGGCTGAACCTGCGATCGATGCGCCTGAACCGACTGCTGATGCACCAGTTCTCGATGCTGAGTCTGAGTCTGAGTCCTTAGCCGCTTCAGAAGATAGCCCTAGTGCGCCTCAAGAGGCCCCTGTGGTGGTGAGCGCTAATTTGAGCGATCGCGCCTGGCTGAGCGTTGTCGCCGACGGTGAAAATGTCTACGAAGGCACCGCTGAAAGAGGCTTTGAGGAAACCTGGACCGCTCAAACCAGCGTTGTCTTTAGGACTGGCAACGCGGGTGGGGTAGAACTGTCGGTGAATGGCGATCGGGCGGTGGTATTGGGTAACTCTGGGGTCGTTACAACCCTAACCCTGACCCCTGATTCTGACCTGGAGACTGTTCAGTCGCCCTAACTATTGCTTCAGCCCTGAGCATGAATACCCCTAAATTATAGGCCTACAATAGAAGCGACTCTCCTACTGTTCATCCGTCCGACCTATGACACCGCCCACCGAGCTTGACACCGCTGCTACCCAGACGGCTAGCCCCTCCGGTGCCGCTGCCAACCCGGCGGTTGACCTCGACGATGTTCCCTACGATGTCGAGATGTCGCTGTTTGACCACTTGGAAGAACTACGGCTACGCATTTTTTACAGCCTGATTGCGGTAGTGCTGGCCATTGTGGGCTGCTTTTGGCAGGTAAAGCCCATTGTGGCCCTGCTGGAGGTGCCGGCCCAGGGGGTCAAATTTCTGCAGCTCTCGCCAGGGGAATACTTTTTTGTCTCCTTTAAGGTGGCGGGCTATGGCGGCTTGGTGGCCGCCAGCCCGTTTATTCTTTATCAGATTGTGCTATTTGTGCTGCCGGGGCTAACCCGCCGCGAGCGGCGACTGGTAGGGCCGCTGGTGCTGGGGTCTAGCGTGCTGTTCTTTGCAGGGCTGCTGTTTGCCTATGTGGCTCTGATTCCGGCAGCGCTCAACTTCTTTATTAGCTACGGGGCCGATGTAGTCGAGCAGCTGTGGTCGATCGATCGCTACTTTGAGTTTGTGCTGCTGCTGCTGTTTAGCACCGGGCTGGCCTTTCAAATCCCAATTTTGCAGATGCTGCTGGGCCTGCTGGGCATTGTCAACTCTGAGCAAATGATTAAGGGCTGGCGCTACGTACTGCTGGGAGCCGCTGTGTTGGGGGCAGTGCTGACCCCTTCTACCGACCCAGTCACCCAGAGCCTGCTGGCGGGGGCGGTGCTGTTTCTCTACTTTGGCGGCATCGGTTTGGTGAAGGCGATCGGGCGGTAGGCTTAGTCCTATCAGGCCAACTCTGCTTGTAAGTAGGTAGCCCAAACTAATCGCTGCTTGACCCACGAAATATCAAGGCTTACAGACGCTCAGGACTGCGTTTAATTACGTCCACCTACTTAGATCTTGATTGTGCAAAATTTTCCCACTCTATATGGGTTTGTAGGTTAGGATCATGTCGTCCGTTACCGACTAACTCCATGTTTCTAGATGAGCTAACCCCATTTGTGCAAGAGCTAATCGCTCACCCCGTGGCGTTTTTGGGCGGGCTGAGTTCGGGGCTGCTGCGGCTCAGTTTATCTGATGACCCTGTCAAAAGCTGGCTACACAATCAGGGCGTTGCCCCATCGGCCACCGGTAGTGCCGCAACTCGCGCCAGCTCCCGCAATGGTGGACCCCAGAGTATTTCTATTGACTAGTCGGAGGCAAAGCACCGATCTCAGTGCTAACCGAGATGCCTATTGGACTTAGAAGCTTTCTAGGCAAGAAGATACCGCCAGGTAGGGGCGCAGGCCCTGCATCCTTCAGAAGAAGCGAAATCCTCGGGTATTTTCACTGCCGAAATTGTGCTTAGGCCCAGCTTTGCTGAGGCAGCAGTTCGGCGGCCCAGCGCTTAACCCGATCTACCAGCGTCTGTAGCGAAGCGCTTGAGGTTTGCGCGGCTGCTAGGGCGCGTCGGTAATCGGCGATCGCGCAGTTCCAGTCGCCGCGCAGGTGGTAGGTACGGCCCCGCTCGGCGTAGATAAACTCAGGTAGCTGATGAAACATCAGCGCTTCGTCAAAGCAGTCGAGGGCCAGGTCTAAGGCACCCATTTGGCGCAGCGTTGCCCCCAGGTTAATGCGGGCGCGACTGTTGAAGGGGTTAATGTCTACCGCCTGTTCGTAGTCGTCTAGGGCGGCGGCTAGGTCGCCTAGGGCTGTATGGCACATAGCCCGATTGTTATAAGCTTGGTCGAGGTCTGGGCCGAGGGCTACGGCGCGATCGCAGTCGGCTAAAGCCACACTGGGCCGCTCCATCTTCAGGTGTACCAGGCCGCGATTGCTGTAGTACATAGCCCGGTCAGGATGGCGCTCGATTAACTGGTTCAGCAAGCGTAGCGCCTGGGGGTACTGCTGCCGCCTGACCGCCGCTGCCGCCAACCGACTCAAGGTATCGTCGGCGGTTGTGTACGTCGGGGGTGAATCAGAGACCGCTGGCAAAGTGGCCAAGCCGGTCGTTTTTGCTCCCCGCGAAAGTGTGCAAACCAGGGGCTGCTGTGATCGGTAGATGTGCATGACTGTATCTCTGTAGTGTGCTCATAAACCGTGAAACTAATCCAGTAAGGCAGAGGAGCTAGCTCCCTTGAGCCATCACCGTCTAAGCAGGAACCTATTTATAGGGTCTCATCTTGACTGGTGCGGCCTCATCTTACCTGTGGCAGTTATCGATTTGGCTAACCCAAACTCATCGGGCTGAAGAGGTAAACTCTGGCCCTGGTTTGATGGTTAAACCATTCACCCTGACTGATGACGCTATAGTCGCATTTCCCTTTGGGAGGATAAACCGCAAAACAACGGAGGTTAAACCACCTATTTATGGTTTAGTCGCGGTCAAGCGCCGTTGCCTAAGAGAATACACGGAGAATTCCCATGTATTTTCTTATCCTTAGATGAGGATTGCGTAACCGCCTGAGTATTTATTGGGACAGCAGCGGTTTGTGGATAGCCTACTCCGCTCGCTGCAGGGCCGAAATCTTGGGATCGATGATTTTGCGCCCCTGGCCTTGGAAATAAATGGCCAAACAGATCTTATTGCCAGCACCAAAAATGTGGGTCACTTCACCAGCCCCATAGGCTTTGTGCACCACCACATCCCCCACGGTCCAGTCTGACTCGTGGGCACCGCTGCCGGGTTTAGCGGCGGCCTCGCTTTTATTGCGAGCTTCGCGGATGGGGGTACTCCACTTTTGCGGTAGTCCCGTGCTGCTGTTACCGCTGATTAAATCGGTGGGTAGTTCAGACAAAAACAGCGAAGGGCTGGCGGGTTCGCGGCTGCCGTAGAGACGACGGGCGCGGGCGTGAGAGATGAACAGGCGCTCTTTGGCACGGGTAATACCCACGTAGCAGAGGCGGCGCTCTTCTTCGGTGGCAGCGGGGTCTTCCAGCGATCGGTGGTTGGGGAAGAGACCCTGCTCTAGGCCGACTAGGAACACAACTGGGAACTCTAGCCCTTTAGAGGAGTGCAGGGTCATTAGCGATACGGCTTTGTTGCCTTCTTTGCTGTTGTCTAGGTCTGAGGCGAGGGAGGCATTGGCCAGAAAGGCCAGCAGGGAGGGGTCTTCGTTTTCTTCTTCGAACTGGAGGACAGCGTTGTAAAGCTCCTGCACGTTGCCAAAGCGATCGTCGGCCTCGTCGGTGCCCTCGGCCTTCAGGGCGGCCAGGTAGCCGCTATCTTCCAGCACCCCCTGAATAATTTCAGAGCCTTTTTGCTCGTCGATGTTTTGGCGGTATTTTTTGATGATTTCGGCAAACTCCAGCACACCCTTGGCGGAGCGGCCCGCTAGCGTTTTCACCGAGGTGTCGTCAGCCAAAATTTCCCAAAGGGGAATGCCGCCCAGGGTTTGGGTGGCCTGCTCTAGCTTGTCGAGGGTGCCCTTGCCGACGCCGCGCCGGGGCACGTTGATCACCCGCTTGAGGCTGACGGTGTCGAAGGGATTGGCGATCGCCCGCAAGTAAGCCAGCACATCTTTAATCTCGCGGCGATCGTAGAAGCGCAGCCCCCCCACCACCTGGTAGGGAATGCTATAGCGAGTCAGCACATCCTCAAAGGCGCGAGACTGGGCGTTGGTGCGGTAGAGAATAGCGAAGTGGCCCCAGTGCAGCTCCGGGTGCTGGGTTTCCAGATTGCGAATCTGGCTGATCACGAAGTCGGCCTCGGCGTTTTCGTCGTCGGCCCGATACACATAGATGCTTTCGCCCTCGCCCCGGGTGGCCCGCAGTACCTTGTCGATGCGCTCGGTGTTGTTTTCGATCAGGTGGTTGGCGACTTCGAGAATGTTGGAGGTGGAGCGGTAGTTTTCCTCTAGCTTCACCATCGAGCGGGTGTCGTCGTCGGGCAAACCGTCGCCAAAGTCATCCTGAAAGTTCATCAGAATGGTGAAATCGGCAGCGCGGAAGGAGTAAATGCTCTGGTCGGCATCTCCCACAACGAAGACTGAGCGGTGGTTCCAGTCTTTGTAGGTGGCGATCGATTCTCCATTCGTCGCCAGCAGGCGAATTAGCTCGTACTGGGTGCGGTTAGTGTCCTGGTATTCATCCACCAGAATGTGGCGAAAGCGCTTGTGCCAATAGGCCAACACCTGCTCATTCTGCTGAAACAGGAACACCGGCATCAAAATCAGATCGTCAAAATCGAGGGCGTTGTTCTCGGCCAGCGCCTTTTGGTAGTGGCGGTAGACATCGGCAATTACCCGGCCCCGGTAGTTGGGCTGCTCTTTTTCCAGCTCGTCGGGGGTGAGCTTTTGGTTTTTGGCGTTGCTAATCGCAAAGCGCACGGAGCGGGGGTTAAACTTCTTGTCGTCCAGGTTTAGGGTCTGGGTGACGATGGTTTTGACCACGCTCTGGGCGTCGGATTCATCAAAAATTGAAAAATTCTTCGTCCACTGATAGCCCGCCGGGTGCTGGTACTTCTCAATATCAAACCGCAGAATACGGGCGCAGAGGGCATGAAACGTACCAATCCACAGGTGCTTGGTAATGCTTTTGTAAACCTGGAATCTGAGCTTGGTCTGCTCGTACTGCGGTAGCGCCGACAGCGACTTGCCGTGGCGGGCCTGGGCATCCTGCTCGGCAAACAGCACCTCAATCCGCTCCTTCATTTCCTTGGCGGCTTTGTTGGTGAAGGTGACCGCCAGGATGTTGTCGGGATCGGTTTTGTGGGTGAGAACCAGGTTGGCAATGCGATAGGTGAGGGCGCGCGTTTTGCCCGACCCCGCCCCTGCCACCACCAGCAGCGGACCGCAGTAGTGCTCGACGGCCTGGCGTTGGGCGGGGTTGAGGGGGGCGAGAAAGTCAGTCATTACAGCCGGGTGGGGTTTTTGCCTATCTAGTATGACACTGGCTGCGAGGGAACGAAGCCCTGCCCATGTCTGAGCTGAAGGTTCTCCCGACAGTCATACTGACGTTAGCTCCAGGGTTTTAGCCAGTCTGGCTCAATCATAACGCCGTCGCTATCTGCCCCTTACAGCCGTCGCCAAGGCTGATAGCTGTGAGTTAAGGATGAAGTGCAAGGCATCTATTCCGGTTCGCTTGGCTCCCTAGCCCCCCGGATTCCTAGCTCAAATTATCCAAACCCGCGCCGCAGAGTACACCCTCATTACCTGGCGAAAACCTGCCGAAAGGAAAACCCGTAGCCAAAAATCCTGTGATATTCTCAGGGGAACAGCCCGGTGGCTGAGAATTTTGCTCATTGCCAGACTTTTTAACCCTATGAAGTTGTCTCGACGGTGGTTTAACCAGGCCTGCCTGGGGGTAGCGACGGCGCTGGTGGCGGCGGCCTGCGGCGGCGGTGGCGGCGGCAGCGATGACGTGGTCAGCGTTGGCTCCAAAGATTTTACCGAGCAGCTAATTATTGGCGAAATGTACGCCCTGGTGCTCGAAGAAAACGGCTTTACCGTTGAGCGCAAGCTGAATCTGGGCGGCACTCCGGTAGCCCAGGCCGCGATCGAGAGCGGCGAAATTGACCTCTACCCCGAGTACACTGGCACGGCGCTGCTGACGGTGCTCAAGCAGCCCGTGAGCAGTGACCAGCAGGCCGTTTTCGACACCGTGAAGCAAGCCTACCAGGAGCAATTCAACCTGGTCTGGCTCGACCCCTCGCCCATGAACAACACCCAGGCGCTGGCGATGACCGAAGCGCGCGCCGAGGAGCTGGACATTCGCACTATTTCTGATTTCGCCGCCCAGGCCGGCAATCTGACCCTGATTGGCCCACCCGAGTTTGAGGTGCGCGAAGACGGGCTGATTGGACTGAAAGAAGCCTACGGCGACTTTACCCTCGAAAGCTACAAACCGGTGGATGCGGGCCTGCGCTACAAGGGCCTGGTCGATGGCGAGGCCGATGTAGCCGTGGCCTTTGGCACCGATGGAGAAATCAGCGCCTTTAACCTGGTACTACTCGAAGACGACGAGGCGCTGTTTCCGCCCTACCAGGTGGCCCCAATTGTGAGTCAGGCGGCGCTAGAGGCCAACCCCGGCATTGCCGATGCCCTCAACCAGGTGTCGCCCCTGCTCAACGATGAGGTGATGCGCCAGCTCAACTACGAGGTGAGCGGCAACCAGCGCGAACCGGCAGAGGTGGCCCAGGAGTTTTTGGTCGATGCGGGGCTAATTGCGGAGTAACCCCTTATCTTTAAGCGATCCCTGGCAGATCCCCTAAAATCTAGAGGAATCCCTAGAAATACCCATGGGCACCATTCAGTTTGACGACGTTTCGCTGCGGTTTGCCGGGGGGGCGAGCCCGGCGGTAAACCGGGTGACCTGCCAGGTCAACTCAGGGGAAATCGTGGTGATTTTGGGGCCGTCGGGCTGCGGCAAAACCACGCTGCTGAAGATGGTCAACCGCCTCTACGAGCCGACGAGGGGCAACATCTTTCTAGATGGGGTGAATATTCGCAAGATCAAAGCCACCAAGCTGCGGCAGCAGATCGGCTACGTGATTCAGCAATCGGGCCTATTTCCGCATATGACGGTGGCCGACAATGTGGCGGTGGTGCCCAAGCTGCTGGACTGGAGCAAACCCCAGATTCAGGCCCGTATTGATGAGCTGCTGGAGCTGGTGAAGCTGCCGCCGGGGGAGTTTCGCGATCGCTACCCCGCCCAGCTCTCCGGCGGTCAGCAGCAGCGGGTGGGCATCGCTCGGGCGCTGGCGGGCAACCCCGGCATTATGCTGATGGATGAACCGTTTGGGGCGATCGACGCGATCACCCGCACCGCCCTGCAAGACGAAATTTTGCGCCTCCAGGGCCAGCTCAAAAAGACGATTCTGTTTGTCTCCCACGATGTGGAAGAAGCGCTGCGCCTAGCCGATCGCATTCTGGTCATGCGCCTAGGCGAAGTGGTGCAGTTCGACACCCCTTTCAACCTGCTGACCCGGCCCGCCGATGAGTTTGTCTACAACCTGCTGGGCGCTGACGACATGGTGCGCCAGCTCGGTCTGCTGCGGGTCGGCGCAGCGATGATGGCCCTGCCGCCCAACTACAGCAACGGCCACAACCCTACCCTCTCTCATCTAGACAGCCTGCGCGATGCGCTGTCGCTGATTCTTAAAACCGGAGCCCCAGCGCTTACCGTACTGGAGGAAGGCAACCCGGTGGGGCTGCTCACCCTCGACCACATTCGCGAGTCGGCGGTAGCAGGGAACGGGCGATGAGCTACCTGCTGAGCCAGCCAGGGGAGGTGCTGACCCTGCTGCTGCAACACCTGCGGATGACGGGAATTTCGCTGGGCATTGCGATCGCCGTGGCCGTTCCCCTGGCGCTGCTGGTCTCGCGGCTGCGCTGGCTCTCTGTTCCCGTACTGGGCAGTTTAGGGGTGCTCTACACTATCCCCAGCCTGGCGCTAATTATCTTTTTGGTGCCGCTGTTTGGCCTCAACGCCACCTCGGTGATTGTGGCGATGGTGCTCTACACTCAGGTGATTTTGGTGCGCAACCTGACGGTTGGTCTGGCGGGCATTAACCCCGCCGTGCTGGAGGCGGCACGGGGTATGGGTATGAGCGTCGGCCAGCGGTGGTGGCGGGTGCAGGTGCCCCTGGTGCTGCCGGTGTTTTTGGCCGGGGTGAGAATTTCGGCGATTGTTGCCATTGCGATCGCCACAATTGGGGCTAAGTTCAACGCTGGCGGTCTGGGTAAGCTGCTGTTCGACGGCATCCAGACCAACCGCTATGACAAGATTGTGGCGGGTGCGATCGCGGTGGCAGTGCTAGCATTTGTGATTAATGGCTTGCTGCTGGCCCTGGAGCACTACGCTCAACCCCAGCGACGGTTAAAGCAATGAGTAAGATGGCAGTTAGGGCTTGCGAGGCCACTATCTGTATAATTCACCCTGGAAGGGGAGTTATACGGAAACTGTCGGCATAATTAAGTTGTTATCCTGCCATGCTCCACCAGTGAATAGCATATATGCAAATCCTCTTCTAGCTACCACCAATGTGCTTTAATTTTCTACCTAACTGTTTTGCATACTTGCCCAAGTCAGGGTGGTGATGCCTTTTTAAGTCATCTGTACTGTCAAAAATTTCAGCAAGTGCTCCTGCGAGACCAACACAATCATCAATTTCATCAAAGGGAGGCCAATTCCAGGAGTCAGCGTACTGAGCTAAATCATTTAGAAATGCCTCAATTATTACCATGTAGCTACCATCTAGCTTACTTGGTCGGGTCTGCAAAAGGTACTGGCTAATTACACACAAGAGATATTTTCGCTCAGCAATTTGTTGGGTTAATAGTGTTTCTCTATAACCCTCCAGATTTTTGAGAATTTCTTGTAGCTCAGAGAGAGAAATATCTTTACATGGCACATTCTTTGGCGAGTAGTTTTACGCTTACGCTGATATTTTCCCTGTGAAGGAAGCCGTACTTATCTGAAGCCCAAAAAACTAAGTAATCAATTAATGTAGACATCGTCTACTAGTTTTTGAAATTCTCCTTGAACTTCCTTTAAAGAAATTCCCAATGAGGCTTTTTTTGTATTAATATTTTTTAGGAGATAGAGAGGTGGTTGTGAACCATCGAGTCTAATAAATTGGACTTTTCTAGCAGTATTTCTTAAAGTTTTAATTTCTCTAACGACTCTGTTTAACTCAATGCTAAGAGTTGAAGATAAATGAGACTGAGTGATGCCTGATACTAGCTGAGATACCTGAAGAAGTTGACTTTCTATTTGATCTAAAATAGATTGCTGCTCTTCATGATCAGAAATTTGAAGCTGACCACCAAGAGCCTCCAACTTCTTCCACGCATAAGAAAAATAAGACGCAGTATAGTTTTTAGATTTGTCTGGTTTAGGGAAACTACTTTTCTGCCAGTAAGCAACTTCGCTACGAAGTCTGATTTCTAACTCTCTTATAAAAGGGTGCTGGATTTTTGATGCAAAATCTATGGCTTCCTGCTCAGGCTGAGATCCCCCATTTTGCTCATTTGAGGGGTTTATAAAATATGACTTATTAAGAGATTCTATGACCTTTTTACGAGATTCTATTTCTTGATTTAATAGACTTATTTCATCAAGATATTTATTGATCTGTTGCTGTATATCCTCTTTTTGACGTTGATATTTACTTCTTTCTTTAAGATCGTTTGTATCCAGTAACTCTGTTTCGTAATCTCCTATTAGCTTTTGTGCCTTTTGCAACAGTTTGCCTAACTCTTGTTGCCGACTAAGATGAGCTTTCAAAACCTCGTCTTCTTGAAATGCCTTGCTCATAATCCTAATCTAGTTTCCTCGAAAGTTTTCTTTCCATCTTTCCCACATAGACTTCAAATTGAAGCCAGTTCCAAGACCTATCTCGGCCTCGTAATCTACTAAAAGTGGAATAATTGGCAAAGAAACTTTAACTTTGTGCTGAAAATCTAACTCGGGAGACTTAAGCATTTCAGAAACCCTTTGCTTTTCAGCAGATAATCCTCCTTGTTTTTCATTTAATAACGTTAATGCGTTCTGAGCCTCTATCACAAGTTCTTGCATTTCCATAACTGGAACTTGGTTGCTGTCCACTGCTTGTAAAGCCGCTTCTACTGTTATTAACTGGTTTTGATTAAGCTGTTTTGTTATTTCAGAAACGATCATTTGTTCGCTGGCAGTATAGCGAGCTAATAGAACTTGCTTTAAATCTTTGTGACTCCCCAATACTAAGTTTCCTAAAGAATTGATTTGAATATTAAGCCTTTGCAATTGACTAGAGACTGTTTGCATCTGCGTAGAGGAATCGCCTAGCTCCTGCTTTTGTAATTCACTATACTCTTTTTGATACTCAACGAGAGTCCCCCTCAATTGCTCAATACGACGGCGATACTGACTCCTTTGGTTTGGGTCTCTTTCGTCCTCAAGCTCAACTTGGTACTCATCAATGCGAGTAAAAGCCCTCGTGATGTTGTTCTCCAACTGGTGCAGTCTCAAATCAAAGATTGGAGATTTCATATGCACTGGAAAAAGTAAAATAACTGACAGCTTAACATTGAGTTTGTCAAGCCGCTAGAGATCAAGTGTTCTAATACACTAAATGCGTATGTATAGTTAGAAATAAAAATCTATCTACTTAATTAGAATTGACTTGTCTCTCACACAAAAAACAGGCTAACAATCCCCTTGCAGCGGACGGTATATAAGCCCTAGTGGAGACGCCGAAGCTGACTGTCCTCGCTGAAGGGGACGTTATGTAAAAATCTCATCAATTCTAAGAGCTAGACTTGTTATGAATTCGTTGCGTGTCTAATTGTGTGACTGAAAACGTTGTCTGGGCAGAGCTCACCTATGACTACTGAATCCATACTGCTAAGTTAACCCTACGCCGATCGCACCCCTGGAGCCTGGGCGGCTCGCTGCACCGCACTCAAGCCCAACTCCGCCAGCAGCGCCAGCAGCGCCACGGGCACCGCCCCCACCAGCAAAATCGCCGGGTCGTAGGCGGCAAAGCCTAGAACAATAAAGGCTCCCAGCCCGCCAGCGCCCACGAAAGCGGCCAGGGTAGCGCTGGCGATTACCTCCACCGTAGCGGTTTTGATGCCCGCGATGATCACCGGCAGCGCCAGGGGAATTTCAACGGTTTTGAGAATGTCGCCAGGGGGCATGCCCATGCCTGTCGCCGCCTCGCGAATGGCGGGGCTGATATTCCTGAAAGCTACATCAGTGCTGATGAGAATGGGCGGCATCACCAGCAGCGTCAGGGCCAGCACCGCTGCCGAAAAGCTCAGGCCCAGCACCGGCACCGCTAAAAACAGCACTGCCAGGCTAGGGATTACCCGCAGCGCGTTGAAGCTGTTGAGCATGACGGTGGAGACAGCACGCGATCGCGCACTCCACAGCCCCAGCGGCAGCCCCACCAGCAGCCCAATCGCCAGGGGCACCGCCACTAGTAATAGGTGCTGTTGCAGGGCGGTTATGAGGCGATCGCTATTATCTAGCGCGTACTGGTAGGCGTTTTGCAGAGTAGGCAGCATCAGAGAAAATGTGGCGAAAGCATATAATCTACGGCAGTCTGCATTGAAACTACCGCATCCATCTTCAATCTACCGCCTTGCTGACGCAATCTTTCGGTAAATTGCAGGCTACTTCATAATCTCAGATTTGGTTCCTCCAAGTTGAGCTTGGCACTGTGCAGATCTTTCAGATGTTTTGGCACCCCTAATATGGTCTGATAACGCGAAAATAACCTCTCGTTCTACACTTGATGTATTGACAGATTTAAGCTGTGCGCAAAACTGAGCTTCAATTTTGATTTACTCCAATCAGGCAATGCCAAGGTTAGAGACTCCACGCCTGATTTTACGCAGTCCTCGCTGCCACAGATCGTCTAAACGATTCAGAGGGTTTTTCATCCAATCGGCCCAGACCGTTTTATTTAAGCACTCTAGATAATCGTCGGTTTGAGGATGGGTAGAGTTAGGCATCCAAGGCTTTGGACGACCAGTAAAGTGGGTTATGAAGGGATTTTCAACTAAATCGCGATACAGTTTTTCATCAAACGGGCTGTCCTGCCAGCTTGGCCACCTGTAAACGATATGAGTTTGATTCCAACGCGGATCAATTTCCTTCCATTGTCCAGCAAGCACAATGTTCAAAGCATCTTGATCAGGGTAAAAAAGCTCCGGATTTTGCGTCAAAAAGTCAATCATTTTGGCATCAATTTTTTCCGATCGCCACTTCTTAAGATTTAGCACTAGCATGCCAGTATTCATGTATTTGTGGCCTGGATCAATCTTTAAGGCGGCAAAATCTAGCATGCTTAAATGCTTAGCCTGTTGAACATACAGATGGCCAAAGTCCTGCACCGCCAACATGGCATGATCGTCAAAATCAATACTAGCTAACTCCGCAAGATCAGCTTTAACTAGCACATCAGAGTCTAGGTAAATGATCCGCTCAACAGATTCGGGAACGAGATCAGGGATGAAGAGTCGATAATAAGCTGATGGCGGGTAGGGGCTATGACTTTGGCTGCAAATCTCCTCAAATATGTCGGAAGGCGGCTTAAGAAAATGAACCTTTGGTTCGTGGATAAAGCTAAGGATACTAATGGATTTTAATAGCTTTTCTCGGCTGTCTTGGCGAAACCCACCATCAATAATATAGATTTCAACGCCTATGTCCCTGTCAAGATGCTCAAGAGCAGAATAAATAGTGACTGTAAGCGGCATCGCATAGACATTATCTGAGGCAAAGGCTAGTTGTATGCTTTTTGGCTTAACCATGTTTTTTATTTTTAGCTAAGGAATTTAGAAGCTCAAAGTCTCGAACAAAAAACTGCTGGATTGTAGAGGCAACACAAAAACAGATTTAGCCTTGGCTAATTACGATCAAAGATACTCAAAGCCAAACCAACTTGAAGCAGAGCACTTTAAAGACAGATTACATTCTTTAAACTGATACTCATGAGCCAGAGGAAGTTAACACAAATTTTCAAGCTAGTTCCTCATGCCCACACTACTCATCTAAAGAAGCAGTTGATTGTTGCAATCTACAGCGCAGTATACAGAACAGCCGCAATTTATTAAGGCTGAAGCAAAGCAAACCTTAATTCATGCCACATCTAAGAACATGTAGTTAGAGACAAATACAGCGCTGACTAACTTAGGTAAACCTAGATAATCAAGTAAGTGTAGAACGCTCTGAGGTAATAAAGAATCTGCTTTTAGGCTTATTGCCTATCTTCTCTAAAAGACGACTAGCTTAGGGGGGAGTCAAGCCGCCAGGGATTCGTGCTGCCATAATAGGTAGGCCTAGTCGGCTCAACCGAAGTAGGCGCAGCCCCTTGAGAGGAGGGTGATAGACGTTGATGTAGCTGTATGATCTGGTAACGATTGGGAAGAACATACAACAACTTCACATACATTTCAAACTATCAGCTGAGACCTTTTTTCTATCAAAAGGTTGATTTTAGCTAACGTCAGTCTAGTGTCAGAACCTTTCGGTGAGAAGCAAGAATACGCTAAGAATCCACTAAGAATTTTGTTGTTTTAATGAACCCACTCTGATAACTGGCTAGATTTCTGAGCGGTTATACTGCTAGTAGTTTTGAACTATACTCTCATTTTTTGTTCTAGGGATTAAGCCGCTGCTCAGTTTGGCCGTCAAACCAGTGGATCAACTCTGGAGGCAGTGCCAGTTTCAGGTTCTCTTTGCTCCAGCTGGCATCGGCGGGTATTAATGCCCGCAGGGTGAGGCTGGGGTCGCCCTGCACCCGCAGGCTGATCAGGTCGCTCATGCCCAGGTTTTCTACCAAAAACACGTCGCCGCCAACGGTGTGATTATCGCCCTCGCGGGGCAACCGCAGGTGCTCGGGGCGAATGCCCAAGATTACGGATGAGGCCTGCATCCCAGCGGGTAGAGGCACCCGGAAATTGCCTAGAACGACGTCATTTCCTTGACGGCTCAGAGGAATTAAGTTCATCTGAGGGCTGCCAATAAAGCTGGCTACGAACCGATTGGCCGGGGTTTTGTAGATCTCGTGGGGGTGGCCCAGCTGTTGCAGATAGCCGTTGCTCAGCACCGCCACCTTGGTCGAGAGGGTCATGGCCTCGGTCTGGTCGTGGGTGACGTAGACAATGGGCGATTTTTGGTCGGCAAAAATTTGCTTCAGGTCGGCTCGCACCTGCTCGCGCAGTAGCGCATCCAGGTTGCTGAGCGGTTCATCGAGCAAAAATACATCGGGGTTACGCACCAGGGCACGGGCTAAAGCCACCCGCTGCCGCTGCCCGCCCGAAAGCTTGGCTGGCTTGCGATCGAGCAGGGGGTCGAGGCCCAATACCGCAGACACCTCCTGCACCCGCTTTTGAATGTCGCCCGCGGGCAGGTGGCGCAGCTTCAGCCCTGAAGCAACGTTTTCGCCCACCGTCATGTGGGGGTAGAGGGCGTAGCTCTGGAACACCATGGCTATGTTGCGATCGCCCGGCGGCAGCGGGCTAACATCGCGATCGCCAATCAGCACCCGGCCCTCGGTAGGCTGGTCTAGCCCCGCAATTAGACGCAAAATCGTCGATTTACCACAGCCCGATGGCCCCACCAGCGTCAAAAACTCGTTGTCTTCCACCGTCAAATTGAGCTTTTTCACCGGCACAATGTCGCGGCTGTAGGCTTTGCTGAGGTCTTGCAGTTCGAGTTTAGCCATGATCTTGGGGAGTAGGTGGGCGGGAGAGTGGATGGGTAGGAGAGGGGGAGAGGGGGAGAGGGGGAGAAGGGATGGGTAAAGAGTGAAAGGAGGAGGTGGGGGAGTTTCACTGCTCATCTACCCACCTACCCGCCTACCCATCCACCCATCTACCCTTTCACAGATCCCGACGTCAGCCCCTGAACAATACGGCGCTGAAAGAACAGCACCAGCAGCACCAGGGGCAGGGTGCCAACCACCGTAGCTGCGGCCAGTGGACCATAAGGCACCTCAAACAGGGTAGTGCCGCCGAGCTGGGCAGCGGCAACGGGGATGGTTTTCATCTCTTCGCGGGTCATGAAGGTGAGGGCAAAAAGGTACTCATTCCACGCAAAGATGAAGGCCAGAATGCCGGTAGTGACTAGGGCGGGTAGGGTCATGGGCAGCACAATGCGCCCCAGCATTTGCAGGGTGTTGTAGCCATCCACGCGGGCCGAGTCTTCTAAATCTTTGGGCAACTGTTGAAAGAAACTGCGCATGACCAAAATGGTCAAGGGCAGGTTGATGGCGGTGTAGGGAATAATCAGCGCCAGGTAATTGTTGGCTAGCCCAAAGGCCCGCACCACTTCGAGCAGACCCAAAAACAGCAAAATGTACGGGAACAGCGTGACCACTAGCACCAGGGCCAGAATAATCTGCTCTCCCGGAATCCGCAGGCGAGCCAGGGCATAGGCCGCAGGCGAGCCCAGCGCCAGGCATAGCAGCGTGGAAACGATCGCTATCAGGGCGCTATTAAACATGTATACGTAAAACTGGTTGCGCCGAAATAGATCTAAATAGTGGTCAAAGGTGAGCTGATCGAGACTGGGGAAGTACACCACCGAGTCGGCGGTGATGGCGGCATTGGTTTTTATCGAGGTCAGCACCTGCCACAGCACCGGGGCCAGGCTGAAGATAACCGTAAATGCGATCGCCACCCACAGCAGCACCCGCATCCAGGAAATGCCGCGATCGCTGGCCTGGGGCGGAGATTTGGGCGGAGAGGTGGTTTGAGGAACAGTAGTCATGGGGTAAGGAGGATTTTGGATTGGGGATTTTGGATTTCGGATTGGGGACTTGGAGTTGAGCGGTTTCTGCTCCAAAAGCTAAAATCCAAAATTAAAATCATTCGGTTTTAGCCCGCAAGCGCGAGATATAAAGCGCCGCTAGCGCCACGACTGCTACCAGTACCAAAAATGTCACCGTCACCAGTGCAGCTCCGTAGCCAAAGTCGAGGTAGCGCATTACAGCGGCATAGATGTAAATCGACACCATCTCTGTCGCGCCGCCGGGGCCGCCGCCGGTCATCACCTGAATCAGGTCGAAAATACCAAAGGACTGGGCAAAGCGAAACAGCATGGCAATCACAATCTGCGGCGCAATCAGCGGCAGCGTAATCTGCCGAAAGCTCTGCCAGGGGCTGGCTCCATCCAGGGCGTGGGCTTCGTACAGGTCTTGGGAAATTGACTGTAGCCCCGCCAGCAGCAAAATGGCCACAAACGAGGTCGTCTTCCACACATCGGCCCCAATTACCGCCACCATGGCCCACAGGGGTTCGCCCAGCCAGTTCACCGGGCTAGCAATCAGCTGTAGCCGCATGAGCAGATCGTTCCAAACGCCAAACTCGGTATTAAAAATCCAGCGCCAGGCCAGAGCAATCAGGGCGGTGGGTAAGGCCCAGGGCAGAATTGCGATCGTTCGCACCCAGCCCCGGCCTCGAAAAGCCTGGTCGAGGCAGAGGGCAATGATCAAGCCCAAAATTAGCTCAAAAATCAGAGTAAATACGGTGAAAACAGCCGTATTTCGCATACTTTGCCAAAACCGCCCGTCCTGTACCATCTGCGCGTAGTTGTCTAGGCCGCTAAACACAGGCTCTAGATTAGTGCTGAGGTTTTCGGTAAAAAAGCTCAGCCAAAAGGCCCGCAAAATTGGAAAGGCGTAGACCAGCAGCAGCAGCAGCGCCGCCGGCAGCAACAGCAGCAAGCCGGTTCGCTGTTCCCGCTGGCGAATGTAGTCTTTAGTCACAGGTTTCACAGATTTCTCCCTATCCCTATCCCAAGGTCAAAGCCCCTGATCTCTCACCCATCCACCCATCCATCCATCTACCCATCCACACCCAATACCCGACGGCTCTCGCCCGCCGCCGCCCGCATGGCGGCTTCAGGGGTCATCTGGTCAGTAATGGCGGCACTCAGGTAGCGCTGCAAAATATCTGAAACCTGGGCGTACTGCCCCACTGGCGGACGAGGCACAGCGGTTTCGGCCACCTCTAGCAGCTGTTCGTACTGGGGAAATACCGCCAGAACCTCCGGGTTGGTAAACAGGGCGCGGCGGCTAGGTACGTAGGCAAATTCGGTGATGAAATCTTTCATCGGGCCGGGGCTGGTGAAAAACTCCACCACCCGCCACGCTTCCTCAGGGTGAGGAGTGGTGGCAGAAATGCCGAAGCCCCACCCGCCCAAACAGGCGGCAGGCTGCTCGTCTGCACTGTGCACCATGGGTTTGAGCGCGATGTTGCCCGCTACCGGAGAGCCGTCGCGATTGGCCTCGGCCCAGGCGTAGGGCCAGTTGCGCATGAACGCCGCATTGCCGTTCTCAAACTGGCGCAGGGCGTCTTCCTCAATGTAGTTGGTCACGCCGGGGGGAGAAATGCCTTGCGCAATGACGCCTTTCATAAATTCGGTTGCCTGAATCGCAGCGGGCTGATCGAGGCCAACTTCCAAGGTTTCTGGGTCAATCCAAAAGCCGCCATAGCCCGCTACCAATTCGACAAAGTTGGTGACCAGCCCCTCGTACTGCAAGCCTTGCCACACAAAGCCCCAGTTCACGTCGGTCTGGTCCTGCATGGTTTCAGAAGCCGCAATCAGCTCGCTAAAGGTTTCGGGGGGCTGTAGCCCCACCTGATCGAGCAGGTCGGTGCGGTAGTAGAGCATGCCCATATCAGAGCGGAAGGGCATACGGTAAAAGCCGTCTTGATAGACACCAGCGACGACGTCGGCCTCTAGAAAGTCGGCCAGGTCGGCTTCACTGACGCGATCGGATAAATCTCTCAGCCACCCGGCGGCGGCAAATTTGGGAATCCACACCACATCTGAGAATAGGATGTCGTAGGGCGAGTCACCCAGCAAAAAAGAGGTGGTGTAGAGGTTTTCAACCGCATCGGCGGCGTTGGGGCCGCGCACCATCTCAATGCGAATGTCGGGATTTTCGGCCATAAACTGGTCGGCCAACCCCTGCATTTGATCGGCCTCTACGGCCCGCAGCAAAAAGGAAATGGTGACGGGCTGCTGGGCTCGCACGTAGACCCCAAACAGCAGCGCCCCAGCCGTAACCACCAAGGCCAATATGATCAAGCTCAGCCTTCTGCGGCTGAGGTTTAGAAATCTTAAAAAAGATCTGTTGCGCAAAACAAAGCCTGGAAATCTAACGCTCCCAGGCTCGCCGCACAATTCAGTCAGTGCAATCTTTGCAGTCTATGCAAACTCTGAGCATACAGCTCAGCACCGGCCAACCCAGGTCTTCTCATCAAACGGGAAAACTCGAGCGCTGGTATCTATCTTAGGGGGGATGTTGTTCTACTTTTTTAGACTGATTTAATTCTCTGTCTCTGGTTGAGTAGGGGTAGGGGCAGGCTGTAGCGGTGAGGTCGGCTCGCTGGGGAAGAGCGGCGACTGGGGTGCAAAGGGGTCATCGCCGGGCTGTTCAAAACCAGGAGGAAGAGTTTGACCGTCGAGCCCGTCCTGGGGAAATCCATCGGGGAATCCCTCTGGCAGCACGGTCGGATCGTCTAGACCAGGCTCGGCTTCTCCTGGCCCCAGGGTGGTATCGCTGGGCAGGGTAGCCAGGGCCACGCGATCGCCCCCTACCGCCCGCAGCTGATCGAGCACCGTGACCACGTCTTCGTAGCGGGCATCGCGGGAGGCGTAGAGCACAATCAGCCCGCCTGGGTTGACCTGGTTAAACTGCAGCAGCACATCGGTGAGCAAGTCGAGGGTGACAGGCTGCTGGTCGAGGTAGACCTGACCCAAACCATCAACGCTGACGTAGAGGCGATCGGCCCCCTCGCCCACCTGGCCGGGCAGCGGCTGCCCGGTTTGAGCGGTCGGCAGATCTAGGTCAATGGCCTGCTGGCGAGTTAGGCCCACCGCCGCCAGAATGAAAAACGTCAGAATACAGAAAATAACGTCGATCAGCGGAATAATTTCCAGGCGCACGTCCTGAGCAGGCGTGTCGAGCAGATCTACTTTCATGGTGAGGGAATCTCCGGCGAAGGCGCAGCATCGATTGTAGACGCACCGGGCGTGGACGCACCGGGCGTGGACGCATTTGGATCGCCTGGGGCAACCGGAGGCAGCGGCTCAGGTACCGGGGAAAGGCCGTAGCGCTGGGCCCAGCTCTGGCGATAGAGCAGCTCTAGCTCGCTGCCCGCCTGGCGAAACATTTTGGCTTGACCAAAGATAAACCCCTGAAACAGGCGGTAAAAGGCTAACGCCGTAATCGCGATAATTAGGCCAGCGGCGGTACTAATCAGCGCTTCACTAATGCCCAGGGAGGTGCCAGCGGTGGCGTCGCCGCTGCCCAAATCGCTGATTTGAATTGACCCCAGGGAGTTGATCAAACCCAGCACCGTACCCAATAGACCCAGCAGAGGGGCCAGGGCAATGACAGCCTCTAAAATCTTGTCGCCCCGCCCCATGGTGGCGAGTTCTTCGTTGGCGGCGGTTTCTAAAGCCAGGCGAAATACCTCGGGGTCGGGCGACTGTAGCCTCAGGGGGGCTGATAGGAAGCGCCCCATAGGCAGCAGACTAGATCGCTGGGCGATTTCGGCGGCGGCGGGCCAGTCGCGACGGGCGGCCTCTAGCACCCGGCCAGAGACCTCGCGCTCGCGGGTCAAGATGCGCGACCAAAACCAAATCCGCTCCAGAATGGTGCCCACCGCCAAAATTGACAGTATGAGCAGCGGCCCCATGGCAATGCCGCCACGGGCAAATAGCTCGGTTATATTCACTAGATTCTCCTATCACCACGAACCGCTCTGTCTAATCTATTTTGATCGGACAGAGCGGTCTCTCTCCGGCAAAGCATAACAATTGTAGTGACTTTAGGAACGCTTCAACAGTTTCAGGCTAATTCTACCGGCTGGCGTTCTGCCAGGGCATCTAGAATTAGGTCTGCCGTGCGCTGGCAGGCCCCAGGTGGCCCCAGTTCTTCACGCATTTTGGCATAGCCCGATCGCATGGTTTGGCGGGCAGTGTCGTCGTGCAGCAGGGTGAGGGCGGCGGCGGCGATCGCCTCTGGGGTGGCCTGCCACTGCAACAGTTCGGGCACCACGAGCTTATTTACGACCAGGTTGACGGGTGACACGTAGGGCACATCAAACTTGAGCAGATGGTGGGCAATCCGGGCGCTAAGCGGGTGAATTCGGTAGGCCACGACCTGGGGCACATCCATCAGGGCGATTTCTAAGTTGGCGGTGCCCGACTTGGTAATGGCGACATCGGCGGCGGCGATCGCGGCCTTGCCGTCTTCGGTAATCACCTGCCCGTTCAGCCCGTGGGCAGCCACCCCCTGCTCAAAGCTGGCCTGCAGGGCCGGTATCGACACCGGCAGCAGGAAGGTGACATCGGGGCACTGGGCCTGGATAATTTGGGCCGCCTTGAGCAGGGCGGGCATCAGGTATTTCACCTCCTGGCGGCGAGAGGCTGGCAGCAGCGTTACCACTGGGGCATCTAGATCTAGCCCCAGCTGCTGGCGAGCGGCGGCCTGGTCGGCGGAGGCGGGGTAGCGATCGACCAGGGGGTGGCCCACCCAGGTGGTTTTGGCCCCAAAGCCTTGGTAGTAGTCGGCCTCGGCTTTGAAGATAGCCAGCATGCGATCGCTGCAGCTCACTAGGCGCTGGGTGTCTTTTTCAGAAAAAGCCCACACCCACTGCTGCGGAGCAATGTAGTAAATTACCGGCACCTGGGGATGCTGGGCTTTGAGGTAGTCGCCCATCGCCAGGTTGGGGTTCATGTAGTCAATCAAGACGGCAATGTCGGGAGGGTTGCTATCTAGAGCCTGTTTGGCCTGGCGCTGCAGCCGCAGGGTGGGCAGCAGGTAGGGCAGCGCCTCAAAAAGACCCACCGAGCCAATGCCCGATGTTTCACCCACCAGCGTCGCCCCGGCCTTGACCATACGCGGCCCGCCCAGAGCGGTGATGTCTAAGGAAATATGGCGATCGCAGGCGCGATCGCGCAGCGCCTCAACCAGCAGCGCCCCCTGCAAATCACCAGACACCTCGCCAGTGCTAATAAAGACTCGCTTCCGGCTGGGCTCATCCATTCCTCGTGCTGCTCCCAGACTAGTCGTCATCACTGTGCTTACTCAGCCGCCGCCCTGGGGTCAGCCCCCGGCGATCGGGCTGCAGGGCCGCCTGCAAAAATTGGCTAAAGTGGTGAACCAGCTCGTTGCCACCGCTTTGGCTCAGCTTTGCCACCGCATTGCTGAACGATTCGCCCGAACGATAGATCAGGCGATAGGCCTGTTTTAGCTCGCGATAGACCTGGGGGTCGGCGGTCAGGCCAGCCCGCTGCAGGCCCACCTGGTTAAGGCCCCGCACATAGGCTGGGTTGCCGTTGATCAGAGTAAAAGGAGGCACATCGCGATCGATACGGCTGAGGCCGCCAATCATCGCCAGTCGGCCAACATGCACAAACTGGTGCACGCCTACAAGGCCGCTGATGCGCGCTCCCGATTCCACATAGACATGCCCGGCCAAAGCCACCGAATTGGCGATAATCACGCTGTCTTCTACCACGCAGTTGTGAGCCACATGGGAATAAGCCATCAGCAAGTTGTTGCTGCCCAGCAGGGTAGCAGCCCCCGCATCGGTGGCCCGGTTGATAGTGACGTACTCGCGAATCAGGTTGTTGTCGCCAATGACCACTCGGCTCATCGAACCGTCATACTTAAGGTCTTGAGATTCTAAACCAATCGCCGCCCCAGGAAAAATTCGGTTCTGCGCCCCAATCGTGGTGTCACCGTCGATCACCACGTGGGCACCAACCTCGGTACCAGGGCCAATCGTTACCTGCTCACCAATAACCGCGTAGGGGCCAACTTTAACCGTAGGGTGCAGCTGAGCACCCCCATGAACCACTGCCGTGGGATGAATCAGGGTAGTCAACGGCCCGCCTCCAGAACCCAGGGTTTGCAACATAGACACATTATTTATTTCCCCTAAGGAGCCGTTGTAGAGTCCACCACCGAAAACATCAGATCGCCCTCACAGACCAGCTGCCCATCAACTTCGGCTCGACCGTGCATTTTGCCAAACCGCAGCCGCTTCATCGCCAGCAGTTCGACGGTCATTACCAGCTGGTCACCGGGCACCACCGGACGACGAAACCGCACCTTGTCGATACCGGCAAAGACGCACAGCCCCTGCACCCCCGGCACCTGCATCAGCACAATGCCCCCAACCTGAGCCATCGCTTCAACAATCAGCACCCCCGGCATAATGGGATGGCCGGGGAAGTGCCCCTGGAAGTGAGGTTCGTTGAAGGTAACGTTCTTAATCCCGACCGCATGCTCACCCGGCACGTAGTCGATAATGCGATCGACTAGAGCAAAGGGGTAGCGGTGGGGCAGTAGAGCGTAAATTTCTTCGGCACTGTAGCAAATCTTAGGGGGATTCGCCGCAGTATTTGCCGCTGGGGTGGTTTCGATGGGGTCTAGGGTGGTGGTCACAGGGCTTGATGCAGTTACGTCAATCACAATGGGTGGGTCAGAACAGCAGGTGGAATAGGCAAGTTACCTAGCTTGATTTTGCCACTAGAGGGTACCCTCGCCATAGACCAGGGCCGGTACCAGAGCCGCCGCCAGCTCGCCGTGCAGGCGATGGCTAGCCTTGTAGGCCACGATGTGAGCGATCGGCAGACTGCCAAGCAAACTCAAGTCGCCCATCAAGTCCAGCAGTTTATGGCGGGCGGGCTCGTTGTCAAATCGCAGGGGCGGGTTGAGCCAGCCCTTATCACTACACACCAGCGCATTGTCTAAGCTGCCGCCTTGAATCAGACCGCTGGCCCGCAGCTGATCAACTTGGTGCGCTAGGCCAAAGGTGCGGGCCGGGGCCACAGCGGAGGCAAACCCCTCAGGGCCAAAGGGGTTTGCCTCATAGGCCCAGCTAAACCACTGGTTGCCGATCGCAGCTATCTCAAAGTCAATGCCGTAGGTCAACCGCAGGTTCGGAGCCGGGAAGGCTGCAACAAACGCATCGCCGTGGGTAACTGTCACTGGCTGACTGAGGTAGGCTACAGGCCGGGGCTCAGACTGAGTGTGTCGCCCAGCCTGACGCAGCGCGTCAACCCAGCCCAGGGCCGACCCGTCGAGTAGAGGCACTTCGGGACCAGTAATTTCAACGCGAACATTATCGATGCCGAGACCGACTAGGGCCGCCAGCAGATGCTCAACGGTGCGCACCGCCGCTTCCCCCTGGCGCAGTTCGGTAGAAAGCATCGTCGGGTTCACCGCCGCCAGGCTAGCAGATACAGCAGGCTGCCCTGGCAGATCGGTACGCACAAAGGAACGCCCGTGACCGGCTGCGGCTGGCTGCAGGGTGACGGTGGTGGTAGCTCCAGAGTGCAGCCCTATACCCTCACGCTTTACAGCGCGAGCCAGGGTAGTTTGAGCCTGGGTATCGCCCCAGCTAGCCTGGGGTGACACCGTAGCCTTGGGGCTGGTTTGGGCGGTGCTGGTCTGAGCCATTAGAAACGCTCCCCAAAGCCGAAGTGAATCCGCCCCTGACCTTGATTGCTAAAGCCGTAGTCAATCCGCAGTGGGCCTAGCGGGGTAGACAGGCGAACCCCGGCCCCATAGCCAATACCGCTGCCGGGCTTGCCTCGCGATGGCCCTGGGGCACCGGGCACTGCATTGCCGCTGCCCAGGTCACTACCGACATCTACAAATAACGCCCCACCCAAGAACGAAAACAGCGGGAATCGGTACTCGGCGGTGAACTGGGCATAGCTGCGGCCGCTGCCCACCTCTCCTTCGTCGTAACCGCGAATGGAGTTGGTGCCGCCCAGCGCAAAGGCTTCGTAGGGGGGCACATCGCCCACAATGGTGCCCCCCTGAATGTTGAGGGCCAGAGCCTGAGGCCCCTCGGCAAAGTTCAGCAGGCTGACGGGAATGTAGTAGCTGTAGCTGCCCCGCAGCCGGTTCATAAAGATGCTGCCCCGCCCTAGAGGCACCGACTGCTCGGTGTTGACGCGCAAGATACTGCCGCTGGTGGGGTTAAAGGCATCATTGCGGCGATCGAGCGTGGCGCTAAGTGGGAAGGTCCACAGATCGTCTACTCCACCGCTGCTGGCGGTCAGGGGGTTGCCGGCGGCATCTACAGAGTTGACCCGACCACCCCCATCGCGAGCCGATATATTTTGGATCAATGTACCTGCTGCCACCGTCCAGCCGTTGTCGAGGGGACGGCTAAAGGTAATGCCGGTACCCAGACGGCGAATTCGCACGCGATCGCCGTTGGCTAAATCAATTGGGTTGGGGCCATCCTCAAAGTTGAGGTTGTTGGCTGAGCGGGCAAAGGCGGTAGCGGTGTAGGAGGTGCGGAAGGGGTCGCCCGCAATCCAGGGGTCGGTAAACGAAATATCAAATAGGATGTCTCGCGTACTGAGCTGAGCCTCGGCGCTAAGCTTCTGGTTGTTGCCGCCAAAGTTGTCCTGGCGGAAGCTAACTGTACCAAACAGGTCACCCGTGAAGTTGAAGCCCAAGCCCGCCGCTACCGAACCGGTGTTGCGCTCAGATACGTTGACAATTAATTTGACTTGACGAGGGTCATCCTCAGCGGGCTCTAGCCCCGGCACCACATCCTCAAAAATTCCCAGCCCAAATACTCGTTGAAAATCTTGCTCAATGCGGGCCTGATTGAAGACTTCACCAGGCTCAGTCTCAAACTCCCGCGTGATAATAAATGGTCGCGTTCGCCCCTGTACGGGGTTACCCTCATCATCGACGGCCTGCCCCAGGTCGTTGATATAGCGCACCTCAATGCTTTCAATCACCCCTTCAGCCACCTCCAGGGTCACGACCCCTTCAGGTGATACCTGGGGAGCGGCCACCACTTGGGCTAGCACGTAGCCTTGGTCTTGATACCACTGATTCAACTCCAGGATGCCCTCTTGAAAATCAATCAGGTTGATGATGTCACCCTTTTGATCGTCGAAAATTTCATCGACTACGGTTTGAGGTAATACCTCGTTGCCCTGTAGCCGCACGTCGGTGAGCACCGGGTTGGGCTGCACTACGAATGTCACCCGTACCCCGAGGTCGGTGTCTTCCGGTTGGGCATCGACATCAGCAAAGAAGCCAGTGGCAAAAATGCTGTTGATATCCTGTTGGAGCTGGGTGCGCGTGGTTGTACGTCCGGCCTGGGTGTCAATGACGCTGTAGACCAGATTTTCAAGGGATTGGTCAAGCTCCCCCTGGGTGGGCTGTACCTGAACTTCGGCCACCAGCACCCGAGGCTCTTCAGCCTCCTCAGCTGCTTCGGCCTCCTCAGCTGCTTCGGCGGGGGCTTCAGGCTCTTCTTCTGCTGATGCGTCAGGGGCTTCGTCGCTGGGGGCTGACTCTTCAGGGGTTTCGGGTTGCCCCTGCTGATTGGGGTTGGGCTGCGGCTGACTGCGGCGCTGCACGGCTCCGTCTAAAATGCGCTGGGCTTCTTCGGGGGTGATCTCGCGCGGGGTGCTGGGGGTCTGAGCTAGCTGAACCCTTTGCAGATCAGGCACAGGTTCCGAACTATCTGAACTAGTGGTGGGCCAGAACCCAGCGGCAGCGTCTGTAGATAATTCGTTCTCAGCTGGTTTGTTCTCAGCTAGTTCGTTCTCAGCTGGTTCATTTTCAATAGACCGATAGTCATTGATGGCACCCTGAAGAACATTTGCTACAGAGCTGGAGCTTGCCTCGGGCTGAATGACGCCAAAGTCGAGGGTCTCCGCAGGCTCTGGGGCGGTGCCTGAGCCTGGGTCGGGCTGTTGAGCAGCTAGGGATGAGGCACTGTCGCTATAGGCTGAATCGACTGCCGGACTAGGATCAGAGGACGATTCTTCTTGGAGCAGTTCTGGGGCAGCTGGGTTGGCCTGGACCGGAGCTGTCATCAGCCCCACTAGCCCTGAAGTGGCCAAAACCGCCAATAAATAATCAGGAGATACCCGCATCTAAAAAACACCTGCTAAACACGTCCACACACCAATCAAAGGCCCCTCTCCCGGGCTTAGAGCCAGGGAAAATAGCCCTGGGGCGGGCCGCTGCCCCCGCAATCGGACAAATTCTACCGCATTGATGGTGCTAATTCTTGGTTGATTGTGCCAGCACCCGCTCTAGCACCCGCTGATAGGCGGCTTCGACTTGGCCCAGATCTTGCCGAAATCGATCTTTGTCGAGCACCCGCTGAGTTTCGTCGTCGGTAGACTGATCCCACAGACGGCAGGTGTCGGGGCTGATTTCGTCGCCCAGCAAAATTTGCCCCTGGGCGTCAACGCCAAACTCCAGCTTGAAGTCGACTAGAGTAATGGCGCAACCCATAAAGAAATCGGTCAGGACTTGATTGATACTGAGGGCAAGACGGCGCAGGGCGGCAATCTGTTCCTCGCTGGCGATCGCCATAGCACGAATGCGATCGCCTGTCAGCAGGGGGTCGCCCAGGTCGTCGTTTTTATAGTAAAACTCCACCAGGGTTGGCTCTAGGCGCTGGCCCAGAGGCAGGCCGGTCTGCTTGCAAAGGCTGCCCGCCGCCAGGTTGCGCACTACCACTTCGAGCGGAATGATCTGGAGGGATTTGACCTGCATGGTGCGATCGCCCGTGGTCTCCAACCAGTGAGTGGCAATGCCCGCTGCCTCTAGCTGCCGAAACAAATAAGTAGAAATGGCACAGTTGATTGGCCCTTTATCGACAATTTGCCCCCGTTTTTGAGCATTAAAGGCGGTGGCGTCGTCTTTGAAGTAGGTGATCAATACCGCTGGGTCGTCGGTGGCATAAATAATCTTGGCCTTGCCTTCGTAGAGTTTTTCGCCAAGCGGTGCGCTGGGGGACGTGCCAAAAACCATAGTCAGGGGCAGGAGTAGGGACACCCCATAGTAGCGTTCGGGGTTGCCCCCTTGACGCACTCACCGTGACACCTCAACCCAGTGGCCCAACTATGGACGTGACCGGAGGGTTTGCAACCTAGGGTGCGCAATGGTTCGCCGTAGCGCTGTACCCTTGCTGTACCCTGGTTTAAGTAACCGTAACCATCGCAACCTGTCACCACCTCATAACGCCCCATGGCCACCATCAACGACAACTATCTCAAACTCAAAGCGGGCTACCTGTTTCCTGAAATTGCCCGCCGGGTGGCGACCTTTGCCGATGCCAACCCCGATGCGCCAATTATCAAGCTGGGCATTGGCGATGTTACCGAGCCGCTGCCCGAGGCCTGCCGCACCGCTATGGTCAAAGCGGTAGAAGATATGGGCGATCGCACCTCCTTCCACGGCTACGGTCCCGAGCAGGGCTACCTGTGGCTGCGCGAAAAAGTTGCCCAACACGACTTTCAAGCGCGTGGCTGCGACATTGATGCCAGCGAAATTTTCATCTCTGATGGCTCCAAGTGCGACTGCGGCAACATTTTAGACATCTTTGGCAGCAACAACTCGATCGCCGTCACCGACCCGGTCTACCCCGTCTACGTTGACACCAACGTGATGGCTGGCCACACCGGGCCTATGAACGAAAGCGGCAAGTACGGTGGCCTCACCTACCTGCCCATCAGCGCCGAAAACGCCTTCACCGCCAGCATTCCCAACCAAAAAGTAGACCTGATCTACCTCTGCTTCCCCAACAACCCCACTGGGGCGGTGGCCAGCAAAGAGCACCTGCAGGCCTGGGTCAACTACGCCCGCGCCCACGGTTCGATCATTTTGTTTGATGCCGCCTACGAGGCCTTCATCACCGACCCCGCTATTCCCCACTCTATTTATGAGATTGAGGGAGCCAGAGAGTGCGCGATCGAGTTTCGCTCCTTCTCTAAAAATGCGGGTTTTACCGGCACCCGCTGCGCCCTCACCGTTGTACCCAAAACCCTAATGGGCAAAGCCGCCGACGGTAGCGAAGTCGCCATCCATGGCCTGTGGAACCGTCGCCAGTCTACTAAGTTCAACGGCGTGTCGTACATTGTGCAGCGCGGGGCCGAAGCGGTCTATTCGTCCGAGGGGCAGGCCCAAACCAAGGCCCTGATCGACTTTTATATGGAGAACGCCCGCATTATTCGCGAACAGCTCACCGCCGCAGGCATTGCCGTCTACGGCGGCGTCAACGCTCCCTACGTCTGGGTCCAAACCCCCAACGATCTGACTAGCTGGGACTTTTTCGACAAGCTGCTGCACAGCTGCCACGTGGTCGGCACCCCCGGCTCCGGCTTTGGGGCGGCGGGCGAAGGCTACTTCCGCATTTCGGCTTTTAACAGCCGCGACAACGTAAACGAAGCCATGCGCCGCGTCACCGAAAAGTTTCGGATTTAGCCACCTCCCTTACCAGCCCCGGCACTTCAGTGTCGGGGTTGAGAGCCAAAGCCTTCTGATGAGGACTGGCGCTGGCTCCGTAGATTGCAAAAATAGTCAGCTGTCGCAGGGTGGGCACTGCCCACCAGTCAGCGAGTCTCCTCCGCTCAAAACTCCTGCCAGGGAATGACCACCATGCTCACCATCGCGCTGCCCAAGGGCGGCATGCTCAAAGACAGCATTCGTCTGCTCCAGGCCGTGGGCCTCGACTTTAGCCTGTTCCAAGACAGCGCCAACCGTCAGCTGCAAATTACCGACCCCACCGGACGAGCCAAAGGGTTGCTGGTGCGCGCCCAGGATGTGCCGGTGTATGTGGAATACGGTCAGGCTCATCTGGGCATGGTGGGCTACGATGTGCTGCGCGAGAAAAAGCCGACGGTAGCTCACTTGGCCGACCTGGGCTTTGGCGGCTGTCGCCTATCGGTGGCAGTGAAGACCAACAGCCCCTACCGTTCGGCCCTAGATCTGCCCGCCCACAGCCGAGTGGCTTCTAAGTACGTCAACTGCGCCCGCGACTATTTCGAAAGCCTGGATTTACCGGTAGAAATTGTGCCGCTCTACGGTTCGGTCGAGCTGGGGCCAATTACCGGCATGTCGGAGGCGATCGTAGACCTGGTTTCCACCGGCAAAACCCTGAAGGAAAACAACCTGATGGAGCTGGAAGTGCTGTACCACAGCACCGCTCGGCTGATTGCTCACCCGCTGAGCTATCGGGTTAACCCCTACGGTCTGAAGGATTTGATCGATCGCCTGCGTGAAAGGGCCGAAACCGTTGCGGTATAGACATCTGTGGGAAACGAGAACAACCGAAGTACCCATCTGTCTTCGGTATAATGTTTGCTATGACCCTAGATTTTTCTCAATGGATCAGGGTAGTATGATTTAGGGCTTGACCAGTTCCGGCATCCAGTCAACGCGTTAGCGTTTAAAGCATTCGGATTGCAGATTTTAGCTGGCACAAATGCCGCCGACTATGCAGCTGAATCCCTCGTTGGAACTTCTGTGATCTGCTTGGCAGTGCTAGCCCAAGGCTACGTGGCACAGTGATCTATATCGAGATCAAAAAATCAAGATCAGAAAAATTGCGGCTGGATAGCACAAGGCAGTCACGTAGTCTGAGAGGCTGTTGAAGACTTCCCGGCGGGGCAGAGAATTGCGTATCAGCAAAGTCGCGATCGCCCCGATTGCGACTGATCGCTGCCCACCCCCGATGGAATTGGAGAGAACGTTTGACTACACCACAGGTAAAGCCAGAATTGAGCTTCTGGCAACTCTGGAATATGAGCATTGGCTTCTTCGGCATTCAGTTTGGCTGGGGATTGCAGATGGCCAACACCAGCGCCATCTTTGAACAGCTGGGAGCCGATGCTGATCAAATTCCTATCCTGTGGTTAGCGGCCCCTCTGACAGGGCTAATCGTACAGCCCATTATTGGCAACCTCAGCGACAACACCTGGGGAGTTTTGGGCCGTCGCCGCCCTTATTTTTTAGTTGGTGCCATCTTGGCCTCGCTGGCGCTGCTGTGGATGCCTAATGCTGGCAACCTTTGGATGGCCGTTGGCCTGCTCTGGATTTTAGACACGGCAGCTAACATCAGCATGGAACCCTTTCGGGCCTTTGTCAGCGACTTGCTACCGCCCAAGCAGCGCACCAAGGGCTTCACCATGCAGAGCCTGTTCATTGGCCTGGGGGCAGTGCTCGCCTCTGCCCTGCCTTGGGTGCTCGCCAACGTCTTTGGTGTGCAGGAAAGCGCATCTGGGGGCGTCCCCTTGGTAGTCAAGATTTCGTTTTACACCGGAGCCGTTTTTTTCCTAGGCACGGTTCTATGGACCGTATTTACCACTGAGGAGCGACCCCCTCGCGATATGGAGGCCTTTCGAGAGCAGCAGGAGCGGCGGCTGGGGGTCGGTTCTACAGTGCGGGAAATTGTTACCGCCTTTCAGCAAATGCCCCCGACAATGCGACAGCTGGCCTGGGTGCAGGCGTTTAGCTGGTTGGGCATGTACTGCGTCTTTTTGTACTTTCCTCCGGCGGTGGCTCACAACTTATTTGGCGCGAGCGATGAGTCTTCGCCGCTCTACAGTCAGGGGATTGAGTGGGCAGGTATCTGCATTGCCGCTTACAACGCCGTTTGCTTTGGGGTATCGTTTGTGCTGCCCCGTTTGGCGGCGGCGACCAGCCGCCCCGTTGCCCATGCGCTGTGTCTCACCTGTGGCGGATTAGGACTGATTTCTCTCTTGTTTGTGCCGTCGCCCCGCTGGGTGCTGCTGCCCATGGTTGGTCTGGGGGTGGCCTGGTCTAGCCTCTTATCGTTGCCCTATGCCATGCTGGCGGGGGCGTTGCCTGCCCGCAAAGGCGGCATCTACATGGGCATTTTCAATATGTTTATTGTGCTGCCCGAGATCATTATCTCGCTGGGCCTGGGTTGGATTATGGCCCATCTGCTCGACAACAACCGCTTACTGGCAGTGGTGCTGGGCGGGGTTTGCTTTTTGATTGCGGTGCCCCTGACGCTGAGGGTGAAAGAGGCAACTCCACAGCCGGCTATTCAAACGACGCTTCAACCCGCTCTAGACTCTGAGGCGGTTTCTAAATAAGTGCAATAGTAAGTGCAATAGTCCGGACACTTTTCCGAGCAGGCGCTGAAACCCTTGATTTCTCGTTGGCTAGACCACCGAGTAAGAGGGCCGAAACCCGCATTCTACCGTTGGCTTCCAAAAACTGTCCGAAGTGTTGTAAGTGAAGACTCGGCACCATTGCAGTGGAAGTAGTTTAGCCAAGAAAAGACTGTCCCTACAGATCCATACTCTGAGCACTTACAGCGATCCTACATTCACAATTCACGGAGAATCGCTATACATTTTTTGCCAGCAAAAGAGTTCGGATAAAAAAAGCCCCCTTATGCCGACATAAAGGGGGGTTAAATTAGGGCTAGAAGCTTGTTGTTACAGCGATCGCACCCCGGCCATCACCTCGGCCCGCTGCTGATCAGCGCTCAGGGGGTTGTAGGTAAGCTGCGACACGACCACAAACGCAATCAGACCCAGAATCGGGCTAATCAGCGTGGGGAAGCCGTCAAAATCAATCGTAAACAGGTCGTTGGGGAAATACAGCAGAGTGTTGTCGACCCCAAACATTGTCGGCATGAAGCTGAAAAATACCAGCCGGGTTAGCGACCCTACCGCAATACAAGCCAGCGCCCCTTGCCGCGTTGCCTTGGGCCAAAACAGACCGCCGATCAGCGGCACCACCAGACCCGCAAAGCTCATGTCAAAGGCCAGCAGCAGCAGCACTCCGGTCTGGGGCACCTTCAGGCCCAGCACCACTCCCAGAATGGTGATTACAACTGCCATCAGACGGGTGATCAGCAGCAGGCGATCGCCGCCAGCCCCGTGAGCACCCGCGTGACGAATCCCCATCACATTGTGAGCCAGCACCGACGAGGTGCCTAGAATCGCGCCATCAGCCGTCGATAGCGAAGCCGACAGAATGGCGGCCAGCACCAGCAGCCCCAGCAGCGGCGGAATCACGCCATCCAGTAGAGCAAACAGCACCGGGCCGTCGGGCACAATCCCCGCCTGGCTGAGAATGCCGTTGGCCCCCAGAGCAATAACCGAAAAGGGAATACCAACGATCAGCGTGCCCGCTGAGGCAATCAGGCAGGCCCGCTGAGCCGTTTCTGGGCTCTCAGCGGCAAAAATGCGGGCCATAAAGTCGATCGCTACCATGTTGCCAAAGCCCAGAGCAATAATGCTAGCCCAGTTAATCGCCGCCCCAGAACTAACCGCAGTGAGTTGATCTAAGGCTCCAGGCCCCATGCCGGGGTCAATGGAAATGCCAAAGTTAGCGACCACGTAAATCAGCAATCCCCAGGCCCCAACCAGGGCAATCATCACCTGAATAAAGTCGGTATAGGCCACCGCAAACAGCCCGCCCGATACCGTATAAGCGAGCACTAGAACGGCCAACAGCGTGATGCCACCCACATAGCTGGTGCCCAAGAAGCTCTCAAACATGTAGCCCCCGGCCACCAAGTTGCCCGCCAGCAAAAATGAGAAACTTACGCACATGATGCAGGCGGCAATCACCTCCACACTGCGACCATACTTAACTCGATAAAAGTCGGGAATAGTAATCAGTCCCATGCGGTTCATGGGCTTAGCTAAAAATAGCCCCGTCAAAAATAAACAAAGCGACAGGCCAAGGGGCAGTGCCGCTCCGGCCCAAAACCCAAAGGCTGATGAGAGGTCGGTGTTGCCTAAAGTAGCGTTAGAATCGACCGACTGGGCCATTAGCGTAGCAGCGGCCAACGGTAGCGCCAGCCCACGCCCCGCCACCAAAAAGTTGACGCTATCGCCCTTAATTTGTTGAGAGGCCCACACCCCAATGCCCAGCGTGCCGAGCAAAAAGACAATAATACCGTAGGAAAATACACTGTGTTCCATACCGTTTAGGCTCCTGACCTGTAGTTATGACTAGCGAGCGGCAGATACTAAAAAACCCAGGAGTAGAACGCCAATTCCTATGGAATTGCGCTGTTCCTCCCGGGCTTTTATCCCTCCGTGAACCAGATGAAAACCACCCGGCTGCACCTCTCGGACCAGTCCCTCAGCGAACCAAGATCAGTTTATCTTGCTCGCCGAGTCGGAACCCTAGGTGCCTACTCTTAAGTTTTCTAGAAGCAATAAACATCCTGACTTTGGAGTGACCTATTGCGTGCGCCACAAACATCAGGGAAGTTATGCATAAACCGAACTAACTAGTTTTTATCAACTAACCAAGGGTAGATAAGTATCTATTACTACGGTTGGGTTGACAGTATGTCAGCGTTTTACCATTTTTGAGTCGATGGGAAGGATCTAAGCGGATCTAGCTGAGCGCGCGCGCCTCTGTACCCTTGCTTCGTCGACAGATAGGATATGAAACGTTGCGTTCAATCTGCCCCCATGTTTATCGACTACATCACCCTCATGCTGATCAATATGGTGGCCGGACTGGTACTGCTGGCCGACTTTGTTTACCGTGGGCTCGATGGGGCCAACCGGAAGCGTTGGATACCAGGCTTTGGGCTAGTGGGGGCGATCGCCTTGGTAACTGGCCTACATATGACATTGACCTGGCCCGTACCCGGCAGCTTCAACATTTCCTTTGGCGAAACCACGGTGCTGTTTGGGGGGCTTTACGTGGCGGCGGCGATTGCCCTGGCCCAGGGCTGGGATCTGCTCTCACTGACGGTCTACGCCTTCTTTGCGGGCCTCACCTCAATTGTGGTGGGGGCGCGCATTATCAGTCTGGGCCAAACTCAACAACCGCTGGTGGCTGGGTTGGGATTTATTCTCACCGGGCTAGGCGGGGTATTGGCAGCCCCCACCCTGGTCTACCTACGCGGCAACAAAACCTGGCGCACCGTAGGGGCCGTGGTGCTGCTGGTAGCGGCTTTGGTGTGGGCAATCATTGGCTTCCGCGCCTACTGGAATCACATGGAGGGCTTTAGCGAGTGGCGCCCCCGGTGATGCGAAACGAGCCTTAAAACGGTTGCGATCGCTCCTACTGCCGTAGCCTACAGCTTAATCTTTATTTACAATTAGAGTAGCCCCTTAGCCGTTCTCGATATGCTGCTTCCGCCCGACCAACGCACCAAGCTCGACGAATCTAGCGACACCGTCTTCTACGATGCGCCCCGCTTTGTTACCCACGTAGATGACAGCTTCATTCAGCAGCTCACCGAGCTGTACCGCGATCGCCTGACTCCCAGCTGCCGCATTTTCGACATGATGAGCAGCTGGGTCTCCCACCTGCCCGCCGATATAGACTTTGAGTGGGTCGAAGGCCACGGCCTGAACAGCGAAGAGCTGGCCAAAAACCGTCGCCTCAACCACTACTTCGTGCAAAACCTGAACGAAAACCCAAAGCTGCCTTTGGAAGATCAATCCTTTAATGCGGTGCTAAATACCGTGTCGGTGCAGTATCTCCAGCAGCCCGAGGTGGTGTTTGGTGAGATCTACCGCATTCTGAAGCCGGGCGGTGTGGCCATCATCAGCTTTTCTAACCGCATGTTCTATCAAAAGGCGATCGCTGCCTGGCGCGACGGCAGCGAAACCCGCCGGGTCAATCTGGTCAAGAGCTACTTCGGCTCGGTGCCAGGCTTTGGCACCCCAGAGGTGATTGCCCACACGCCTAGTATTCCAGCCATTCTGCAAATGTTGGGTATGCCCGGCGGCGACCCCTTTTACGCCGTCATTGCCGAGCGAATGGAGCCCCTAGCGCAGCCGTAAGGTCTGACCCTCGCAGATATCCCTAGCGCAACGCCCTGGCATCACAGTAGTCAAAAATCATCCACCAACCAATGGTTGCGATCGCTGCTTACTGAGATCGCCTAGACGCTTTAAGCCCGCTAGATAACCCTAAATTGAGCCTTCAATTATGCGGCACCGAAGACAACGGCGGTGCGATCGCTGATTGCTTTCAAATTGCGGGTCAGGTCATGGCGAATGTGCCGCTCAATCAGCCCCACCGGCATGGCGCGGGGTGGTCGAATCGTCAGCTCGTAGCCCAGGCGAATGACTTCTCCCTGGGCGTCGGTTACGGGTTCCAGCGTCCAACGACCTTCAAACTGGCGAAAATCGCCTTCTACCATCGAGAAGCGCAGCTCTTGAGGAAAAGCTTCGACCATATCGAGCACAACACGGGCGCAAACCTTGATGTTGAGAAAGCACTGAGCACCAATTTGCTCTAGTCGAATTCCGCCCTCTGGGTGGCTGAGCCGCTGACTCAACGACAGGTTAGGAATAAAGCTTGACAGGTTGTCGTAGTCGGTCAGTATTTGCCACACCTGATCGGCTGTGAAGGGAATATTGGTAGAGGCGAGAATACGTCGCTGCTGGCCTGCCAGCTTCTCGGTCTGAATCGACACCCCTGCTTCATGTAGGGTGCCAGCATCCAACCCGAGCCCAGCCGCTGCCCCAGACTCTATGTCTGCTACAGCAGAATCGGTAGTGCCTAGGTATGACGCTTCAAGATTAGTGGTGTCAGGAACTTTCGCAGTCATGGGTTAAAATCAGCCGGTAATGGTGTAGTTTGGCCAGGCCACCACGCCTGTGCCCAGAATACCAGCAAATTTTGCTGGTGCGGTGTTGCCCCGATGAATTATGGCCCTACAAATTGGGAGTAGCGTGGTCAGAGCAGTCGAATTCGAGAGTAAAGCAGGTCTGCCAAAGCTGGGGCTGCCTGGGCTCACTTGACACGCTAATAGTTCCCCGCAGCTGCTCCATTAGTCCACGCACCAGGGCAAGTCCAGTGCCGGTACCTGCAATGCCATCCTTGGTAGCACTGCGCCCCCGCCGAAACTTGTCAAATACGTGGGGTAGGTCGTCTGCCTCAATGGCCATTCCCAGATTGCTAACCTGCAGCGTTACCCGGCCGCTTTGAGCCTGAGAGCTATTCAGAACAAGCGTGACAGCCGTAGCCGGAGCAGAGTATTTGCAGGCGTTGTCTAACAACTCGCGCAGTACCTTAGTCAGTCGGCCTGGGTCTGTAGACAGCATCACCGGGTTAGACGGCAGCTGCAAATCTAGAGTTAGCTCAGCCTGCTGAAGTTTTTCCTGAGACTGCTCTGCAAAATTGGTTAGCAGATGCCCTAGATCAGTCGTTTGGCAAGCGGGGGCTGAAGCCTTAGCCGCTAGAGTCTGTAGCATCAGCAGATCGTTCACCAGGTTAATTTCGCGGCTGCACTGCTGCTCCAGAATATCCAGGTACATCGTGGTCCGCTCAGGAGTGAGGTCGGGGCGGCGCAGCATCCGAATAGCCAGCATCATGCTGGTGAGAGGCGTGCGCAGCTCGTGGTTGAGAGTGCTGAGGAAGTCTTCTTTGAGATAGTTCAGGTAGCGCAGCTGCTCGGCATGGTGCACCGCCTGGCCCTGAAGATAGTGCTGATGAAAAGCGATCGCCCCCAGGCTAGCCAGGTTGGCCTGCACCGCTGGCTCCACAGCGAACCCGTTAGACCCCAGCAGCAAAATCACCCCTTGCAGCCCCGAGCCATCGACAGCGATCGCGGTGCAGGCGGCCATGGTCCGCAGCCAGGCAGGTGGGCCATTCCCCTTGCAGAGCAGCTCCGCTACACCTCGCTGCCAGCGCAAACGGGCATCACCAGCTGATTGCTCAATGGTTTGCTGAATTAGCCCCAGGACAACCCGGCGCTGCCAATCTAGCGACGACCCCGCTTCGGCGGTGCCCAAACTCTGGCTGGTTGGAGCCTCACCCTGATGCCAGCCGATATAGATCAAATGGTTGGTGCTGGGGTAGTGGCAGAGCAGCAGGCAGGCCCTGGCCCCCAGATGAGTACCCAAAACCTCAGCTAAGGCCGGTAGAGGATTGGAGTCATTGAGAGTGGCTGCCAGAGCATGAACTAGGGGCCACGTTTCTCGCCCCTCGACAAGACTGGATGATGTAGGCAATACCCCCTCGTGGGGGCGGGCCTGGAACAATACGGGCGAATTTTTAGATGCCATGGGCAACCACTAAGCTACGAGTTCCTGACCGCCTGAGCCGGGGCGGGGCTAGGCTACCCTGACCTCGCCACCGACTACCCTTAGCCTATCTACTCATCCGCTAGGCGGTATCCGTGAATTCGCCAATTTTTCTGCTGTCCCCACTCCAAAAGATCCGCAATCTCCGGCTTAAGTATCCGCTGAGCGTTAGATCAGCTTTACAGGTTCTTTACATACTGAAGACACGGTCTCTACCCTAATAGCCAACAGGACATTAGTATTAATGAAGTCTGAACCGGGAAGCATTCTCTAGCTACACTGGCAGCAAATTCTTTAGCGGGGTTTCTATGGCACGGTCACCACAGACTTCACAGTCTCCAGTCATTGGCACCGTTAAAGGACCAGGGGAAACTGGCAACCAGTATGTA
This sequence comes from Nodosilinea sp., assembly GCA_049646445.1. Classification (GTDB taxonomy): domain Bacteria; phylum Cyanobacteriota; class Cyanobacteriia; order Phormidesmidales; family Phormidesmidaceae; genus Nodosilinea. Next base: position 88,379 of record JBARVV010000058.1, read on the forward strand.
TTTATTACCGCCAACAACAAACAGGTCAAAATTGGCGAGTTTGTCTACTACACCGTTGACCTGGCCGATACGCCCAGCGCCCAAATTTTAGGCAAAATTTCCGAGCGTCGCCTGATCGATCACCTGCCCGATCGCATTTTTGCCGACCCCGATATCAACCCTGAGGCGATCGCGGCCCTGGTCGGCTTTGCCCACCCCAACCCTGAAATCTACGAAGTCACCGTCGATGTGGTGGGCCACTTTCACCCCGCCCTGGGGTTCATGAACCCTCGCATTTCTCCAGACCCCGGTGCCAAAGTAAGCCTGGCTGATGACGATAGCCTGCGCCAGATCATCAACAAAAAGCAGCCGGAGGAAGTGGGGTCAGCCCGCATTGGCTCGCTGCTGCTGCGCCCTGGTGGTCGGGTACCCGTAACGCTAGATGTCAAAGAGCTGGTCAGTACCCACATGGCGATTCTGGCCGGTACAGGGTCGGGCAAGTCGTATACGGCAGGCGTGCTGATTGAAGAGCTGCTCAGCCCCTACAACCGGGCGGCGGTGCTCATTTTTGACCCCCATGGCGAGTATGGCACCCTGACTGATATGCGCGGTCATCCCAACTTCACCAGCGACGATGGCTACAGCCCCGAGGTGAAGCTGCTCACCCCCGACGACATTCGCATTCGGATGTCATCGCTGGACTACTACGACATTCTCACCCTGCTGCCGGATATGAGCGATCGCCAGCAGGCCATTCTCAACAAAGCCTTTAGCCTGTTGGGCAAGCACAAGTTTGGCGAGCACCGCTGGGATGTACAGGATTTAATTTCTGCCTGTTACGAGTCAGATCGCAGTACCGACGACGAAGGCAACGAGAAAACTGGATCTTCGGCCCCGGCTCTAGAGTGGAAGCTGGGCAAACTGGAGCGATCGGACTACTTTCACCGCATGGAGCACCTGGCCCCTAAGGATCTTTTCGCCCCTGGCCAGGTGACGGTGCTGCAAATGAACGAGATTAGTCAGGAAGAACAGCAGGTGATCTGTGCCGCCGTGCTGCGCCAGAGCTACCAGGCTCGCATTAACACCGCTAAAGATAAAATCACCGCCGATGACGAAAATTACCTGCCCTATCCGGTATTTATTCTGATTGAAGAGGCCCACCGCTTTGCTCCCGCCAACGAACCCGCTCGCTGTAAGCAGGTGCTACGCACGATTCTCAGCGAGGGGCGCAAGTTTGGCATGGGCGTAGGGCTGATTACCCAGCGCCCCGGCAAGCTTGACTCCGACGTGCTGAGCCAGTGTATGAGCCAGTTCCTCATGCGGATTGTCAACCCGGTCGACCAGGACAGCCTCAAGTACGGTGTTGAAGCGGCCGGGCGGGACCTGCTCAAAGAGCTGCCCGCGCTGACTAAAGGCCAGGTGATTGTGTCGGGGGCCTGCGTCAACACCCCGGTGCTGTGCCAGGTGCGCAAGCGACTAACCAAGCACGGCGGCGAAACCATGAACGCCCCTGAAGCCTGGCTGAGCCACTTTCAGCGCCATCACCAGCAGGCCCGCCAGATCGAAAAAGCCGCTCCGGCCAGCCCTGGCAAAAAGGCCGAAACCTTCGGCGGGGTAAGCATTGAGTAATTATTCTCGTCCGCTGAGCGCTCGCGCGGTCTCACGGTTTTCCTGCTTGCGCTTGAGGCTTTCACGCTTGTCATGGAGCTTTTTGCCCTTGCCCAGAGCGATGGTGGCTTTGACCCAGCCCCGCTGTAGATAAAGCTTGAGGGGCACCAACGTTAGGCCCTTCTGCTCAACTTTGCCAATCAGTTTACGAATTTCGTCGCGGTGCAGCAGTAGCTTGCGGGCCCGCTTAGCCTCGTGGTTGTAGGCTTTGTTAGTCATGGTGTAGGGAGAAATGTGCACATTGTGCAGCCACAGTTCTCCATCTCTAATCGAGGCATAGCCGTCCCGGAGGTTGACCCTGCCCTGGCGAATTGACTTCACTTCTGAGCCCATGAGTTCTAGGCCAGCTTCGTAGGTTTCTAAAATTTCGTACTCATGGCGAGCCTGGCGGTTGTCGCTGACGATTTTGTATCCATCGCTAGAATCGGCCACAGCTTTCTCTCCTACTCCACGACCACCCGCCACTCATGCAGCTCATACTCGACGCAGTGATTTTGAATCAGCGGGTCGGCGGCTACAATGGCGCGGGCATCTTCCATTGAATCAGCCCGGAACAACAGCATACCACCCCCAAATTCGGCCCAGTAGCCACTCTTAGCAGCGTGGCCCTGGGCAATCAGGTCTTTGACGTAGGCCATATGAGCGGGCACAAACTGGTCAAAGAGAGCTTTGTTAACGACGCCTTTCTCAATTTTAACGAACCAGGACATAACGTGCGATCGCAGAATCATCCTCAGAAAACTGGCCTAGAGCAGGTCAACCTGAATCTCGTCTTCACTGCCCAGGTGCGTGGTTTTAACCCAGCGTAGCCGCTTAGGCCGCACGGCCAGCCGCATCGTCATCGTAGCAATCACTAGCAGCCAGTGCAGCATGTAAAGATTGCCCCAGAGAGTTTGCAAGCCGCTTACCCACACCGACTGCTGCCGGGTGCGCCGCAGTCCGCAAAACATGCCTACCATCGACAGCGTCAGGGCCAGGCTCGACACCGGCAAAAATAGCGGCAGCCGATGCCGCAGCACTGCCATTACAAAGTCGGGCAGGGCCACGGTAGGCAACCCGTACTGAATTACCCAAAAAGCAGCCATATCGAAGGCTTTAGCCGGTGCCAGCCGGTGCTGGGCAATCAGTCGCCAATAGTCGAGGTAGCGCTGGTACCCCCCCTCAGCCCAGCGGTTGCGCTGGTGCCACAGGCCCATAGGCCGCTCGACCCCTTCTTCGCCCACCGCAGGGTGCAGCAAAAACTGAATTTCCCAACCGCCAAAGTGCAGACGCAGGGTTAAATCGAGGTCGTCAGTGATGGTTTCTTCATTCCAACCGCCGGACTGGGCCAGGGCCGCTCGCCGGACAAACTGACCGTTGCCCCGTAATTCGCCAATACCGCCTAGGCTAATGCGCTGCTGCTGAAAGTAGCTGTCGAGCGCCATCTCGGCCTGCTGACCCCGAGTCCAGAGGTTTTTGGCTCGGTTGACAACGGCTTTTTGCATTTGCACTGCCCCCACGCCAGGTTGATCAAACAGCGGCACAATGTGGCGCAGCAGATCTCTCGGTACCCGGGCATCGGCGTCAAAAACGCCAATGATGTCGCCTTTGGTGTCGGGCCACACCTGATTGAGCGCCCCCGACTTGCCGCCGCTGGCCCCGGCACTGCGCCGCAGTACCCGCAGCTGGGGATAGCGATCGCGGAGGGTTTGCAGGCGATGGGCCGTGCCATCGGTACTGTTGTCGTCAATAATCCACACCTCATAGCGGCAGGCGGGGTAGTCAAGCTGACACAGAGCCGTCACCAGAGGTTCAATCACGGTTTCTTCATTTTTGGCCGCCACCAGCAACGAGACGTAGGGCCAAGCCTCCCAGGCCTCATTTTTAGCGACAGGGTGACCGATAGGGTGGTTAGCTGGGGGCAGCGGGGCTGGTGACAGCACCGGTCGGGTCAGCAAAATGCGGAGGGCATGGGTTGACAACAGAGCTGTCAACCCGAGCACTAGCCAGGTGCCCCAAGACAGTAGGTGCAGTACAACAGTAGCCCCCCACAACACACTTAAGGTCAGAGCAGCCTTCGATCGACGACCAGAGAACCCTGGAAAATCTTCGATCTCTAGCTCGTTGAGAGGCGTAAAAAAGCGTCCGGCGGCAAAGCGTTCAGGAATATCAGCCATGAACTCAGGTAGTGAAGCACGACAAAAACGGCAGCGGCCAGGTTGCCACACCTGGAGAGAATACCTTACCCCACGTGCGCCCCTGGCCCAGGTCTATCATCCCCGATTTTGCGGGAAAATATTGGTGATAGACCCAGTACCATCCTAGGGAATGCTAGCTGTGTGTAAAGAATCATCGGGCAACCAGGCAGGGTAAGTATCTAGTATCCTAAGCAGCTGACCCCGATGAACGCCGGCATGATTGTTGGTTAAAACTTGACCTAAGGCCAGACCCATGAGTATGACGTTTGAGGCAATTCAGCCTGCAGGTAAGCAAGATATCAGTGTTTACATGCCCTACTACCAGGGCAGTAAGCGCAATGCGCTGCCCTACGCCATTTCTCTCTACAAGCAGGGTAATTTGGAAGGAGAGCGTCAAATTGAGGGCGGCGATAGTATTGCCTTTGTCGCGACCTGGAATGTTTCGGTGCTCCCTGCCGACCTGACCCGCTGTCGCATGCAGTTTGATGGTGATAACGACCTAAGCTACGAGATCACCATGGCGACCTTTGAATTTGTTGATTTCTTGTTTGACGTCATTGTGGCGCTGCGACAAAGGCGCCCAGCCGATTTTTCCCAAGGGTTTTACCGGAAACTTCTACGGCTAGACGATTAGGCTACGGCTGTATTTATCTAGACAGGAAGAGGGTTTTACTAAGGCCTAACGCTGACATCCGCTAAAGTGTCAGAATGATTGTGGTACTGTGCCTACTGGCCTCATCAATCTGGTGTTGGGTTGCCATATAGCAAATATAGCGACGACGCCCGGCAGTCGGAGAGCAGTGCCTTGCCCCCATAGAGGAGTTGCAGCGTGCCTAGTTTAGCAAAGCCCAATTCAGCCAAACGTCTAGTGATTGGTTCAACCGAGCCGTATAGCGGCAAATCGGCGGTATTACTGGGCGTTGGGCTCCAGCTTCAGGCAGCAGGCATGGATATTGGATTTGGCAAACCCATGGGCAGCTCGATTGACGGCGATGCGGTCGACCCTGATCTAGACTTCATTGTTAAAACCCTGCAATTGCCAGCAGCCCGGTTTTATCCGCCATCTATTTCGCTGACTGAGGCTGCGGTAGCCGATCGCCTGGCACCGGATGGCCAAGCGCCGACTCATTACAGCCTGCAGGGCTACACCGAACATCGGGGCGAAGATCTGCTGCTGCTTGAAGGACCCGGCAACTTGACCGAAGGCACGCTGCTGAGCCTGTCTGTAGCCCACATTGCGGCCGATATTGATGCGGCGGTGCTGCTGGTCACCCGTTACGATTCGCTGCTGCTGGTCGATCGCCTGTTAGCCGCTAAAGCCCAGCTTGGAGAACGCCTAATTGGGGTCATTGTCAACGATGTACCCACCGACGCAGCCGAGGCTTGTGCTGAACTCGCCCGTCCCTTTTTAGAAAGCCAGGGCATTCCGGTACTGGCGCTGCTGCCGCGATCGCCGATTATGCGCAGCGTTACCGTGCGAGAAATTGTGGCCCGCCTCAATGCTGAGGTGCTCTGCTGCCCCAACCGCCTTGACCTGATGGTCGAAACGCTAACCATCGGGGCCATGAACGTCAATTCGGCGCTGCGGTACTTTCGCAAAGCCACCAATATGGCGGTGGTAACCGGGGGCGATCGCACCGACATCCAGTTTGCCGCCCTGGAGACCTCCACCCAGTGCTTGGTACTAACGGGCCAAATTCCTCCGTCCCCAGAAATTTTGGAGCGGGCCTCCGACCTAGAAGTGCCCATAGTCTCGGTCGATTCTGACACCCTCTCTACGGTAGAGCGCATCGACGAGCTGTTTGGCCAGGTGCGCCTGCACGAGCCGATCAAGGTACAGTGCATTCAAGAGCTAATTGCCACCCACTTCGATATGGATCGGCTGCTGCAGGCCCTCGACCTCAAGCTGCCCGTATCGGCTAGCTAAGCCAGCCAGCCAGACGGGCTTCTCTCGTAGAGCCTTGTCTTACCCTCACCTTCTGATACAATTAAGCGCGTTATTCTCGCATTCGGTGCAGCCTTTGAGTCAGTCCATTGAAGCGTCGTCGCTCGAATCCGCTAAAGTCGACACGTTTTTGCAGGAACTCGCGGCTATTCAACAGTCGGGGTCTAAGCGGGTGGCCATTCTAGGGTCGCGCCATGTTCCTATTACTCACCAGCAGCTAATTGAGCTGATGACCTATGCCCTGGCCCTAGGGGGTAATCGGATCATTACCTCCGGGGCCACCGGCACCAATGCTGCCGCCATTAAGGGGGCGATGCAGGCAGACCCAAATCTGCTCACGGTAATTTTGCCCCAGAGCCTGGCCCGCCAGCCCCGCGAGTCGCGAGAGCAGCTAGAGCAGGTTATGCACCTGGTCGAGAACCCCGCTAACGATGCCATGTCTTTAGCAGATGCTAGTGCTCAGTGCAACCAAGAAATTATTTCTCGCTGCCAGCAATTGGTCTGCTTTGCCTTTCACGACAGCCACACTCTGCTCAAAACCTGCCAGGATGCGGAAGACCAGCGCAAAATTGTCACGCTGTTCTACTTTGACTAAGCGGCGTTTTGCACCATAAAGCGTTGTTAGGATAGGGTTTGTATGGCATTTCTTTTTACCATGCCGGGCTTTTTGCTGGTTAGCATTGGGCTGGCAGCGCTGCTGGTGTATCTGCCCTTTTTGGTAGTCGGCTACGGACGGTTTACGCTCGGCTATGACCAGTCGGCTCCGCGAGCGATGTTGGCCAAGCTGCCTCCCTACGCTCAGCGAGCCACCTGGGCCCATGAGAATGCCTTTGAGTCGATCATTTTGTATGCCCCGGCGGCGCTGATGGCCTACGTTACCGAGCAGCAGTCGGAGTTGGCCCTGGGAGCGGCGATCGCCTACCTGATCGCCCGTACCCTGTACCCAGCTGCCTACATTCTCAACGTACCGATTGGGCGATCGCTGATGTTTGCCGTCGCCAACCTGAGTACGTTTACCCTTTATTTCTTGAGCTGTCGGTCGGCCTTGATGTAGTCTGTTGGTGCGCAGATACCCTACATTGTCCTATGGCTTCTAGCTATTCTTTTGATATCGTGAGCGATTTTGATCGCCAGGAGCTGGTCAACGCCCTCGACCAAACCCGGCGAGATGTGACCGGCCGCTACGACCTGAAGGATACCAAGACCACCCTCGACCTGGGGGAAAGCACCATCAGCATTGACACCGCCAGCGACATGACCCTCGATGCGGTGAAGGATTTGCTGCATCAAAAGGCGGCGAAGCGTAATTTATCCCTGAAGATTTTTGAGTACGGCGAAGTGGAAGCCGCCAGCGGCACCCGCGTACGGCAGACGGTAACCCTCAAAAAGGGCATCGAACAAGACATGAGCAAGCAGATTACCAAGCTCATTCGCGACAACCTCAAGAAGGTGACTGCCGCCATCCAGGGCGATGCCGTCCGGGTGTCGGCTAAATCGAAGGATGATTTGCAGCAGGCCATGCAGCTGGTTAAACAGGAAGATTGGCCGGTAGCGGTTCAGTTTACCAACTACCGTTAAATTCGACTTGAGCGCTTGATCGCTCACTTAATTACTCAAAGGGCATAGGCGATCGCCCCAGCTTGGGCAGGCTAAGGACAGCTATCTGCCGGAGCCGTCCATGACCGCCGAACTAAGCAAGACTGAACTGGGCACCCTGGGAGAAACCCTGGTGGCCAACTGGTTGCAAACCCAGGGCTGGCAACTACGCGATCGCCAGTGGCACTGCCGCTGGGGCGAGCTCGATTTGGTAATAGCCAAAGGCCCGGCCAGTTGTAATGGTGAGGTTGCTTTTGTGGAAGTCAAAACTCGCAGCCAGGGCAACTGGGATGCCTACGGCCTGATGGCGATTACCCGCAGCAAGCAGGCCAAGCTGTGGAAAGCAGCCCAGCTTTATTTGCTCAAGCATCCCCAGTGGGCCGAGGCCACCTGTCGCTTTGATGTAGCCCTGGTGGCCTGTCGGCATCGGCCAGTCGGGGTATCCCCAAGCTTGCCCCATTCAGCTCGCCAGATGACGTTAGACGATCGCCGCTACCTGGTGCTGCAGGACTATATTGACAACGCCTTTGTCGTACCCGGTCGGTAGATCAGATTTAGTTCGCGAAGCATTGCGCAATGCTTTGCATAGAGCACTGGACGGTCCAGTTTTAAGTAAATAATAACGCCCTATTAACAGTATCTAGCCGGTTATAGCCTAAGCTGCTATGTAGAGGTATAGTCATTGGCCTGCCTCTATCCCTAGCGTCTGCATCCACTCAGTGGGCTAGAGCAGGCTCAGTAGCGTACGCCATAGCCCGTTGTTTCTCTGGGAATACCATGACCAAGTTTGCTATTTTTGTCTGCCCAACCGGTACTCTGGCTGAGCAGATCAAGCAGTTTCTGGCCCAGAGTGGTGAGGCTCAAGGCACAAATGGAGCCAAGGGCGCTGTACCTGGTTTTACCCTAGTTGAAGGCTTTGAAGAACAGGGCAGCGCCGCTCCAGTCTATACTCAAAGCCTCGATCGCGCCTTTAATCGGGGCCTAAAATCGCGCCCCTCCCCGGTAGTCACTATGGATGGCGTGGTGACTAAACCCGACGGCTGTGGGATGGCGATTACGGCTCCCTGGCTAAAGCAGGTCATGGTCAATTTTGCCTGCACGGTCAAGTCGCCCACCCGCAAAATGCCCCTCCGCATTCAGGATGAGCTGGGTATGCCTCTGGCCTGCGGAATTGATAAGAAGCAGGTGAATGCCATCGTCGCCCAGGCCCAGGCCGCCATTGACTGCAAAACCCCTACCCAGTGGGAAATGCGGTTTTACCAGCGATCGCCTAATCAGGACTGGGTTTGCCACCGCAGCTGGGATCTAGGCGACAGCCAGCCTTCGGTAAACTAAAGGGGTTTTTCCTGACCTGCGGTTTTGGCGATCGCCCCCGAGTCTAACCCCGCCATTCCCCACGTTACGCTGGTGCTGGCCATGAGCCTGGACGGCAAGATTGCCGATGTTCAACGGGGCGCGGCCCGGTTTTCATCCGCCACCGATTTGGCCCACCTGGAAGAACAGGTGGCGGCGGCGGACGGTGTACTGTTTGGCGGCGGCACCCTACGGGCCTACGGCACCACCCTCAGCGTGCGCAATCCCGAACTACTGGCCCAGCGGCGGCAGCGGCGGCAGCCCGACCAGCCCATTCAGATCGTCTGGTCGCCATCGGCAAATTTTGATCCCGACCTGAAGTTTTTTCGGCAGCCGGTGCCCAGGGGCTTGGTCACTACATTGGCAGGAGCCAAAGGCTGGAAGACAAACCAGTTTCAACACATTTGGACGACACCCGAAGACAAGACCCAGCCCTGGGATTGGCACTGGGTTTTAGCCCAGTTTAAGCAGGTCGGCATAGACACCTTAGCGCTGTTGGGAGGCGGTGGGCTGGCCGCAGACCTGCTGCGCTGTCACTGCATCCACGACATATGGATCACGGTTTGTCCTCTGATTTTGGGCGGCACGGTGGCTCCAACACCAGTAGAGGGGGCCGGTTTTTTAGCAGATCTCGCCCCGCGACTCACGCTGCTTTCAAACCAAACCGTGGGCGATGAGGTGTTTTTGCACTACCAGGTGCAGCCTCTGCATAGAACCGCAAATTCCTTTACCCTGGAGAATAACCAACCGTCCCCTACAGGCTAACCACCCATGGGCTACCCCGCTGTGCCGTCGCTAACCGCCACCTGGCTACGTTCTATTGAAGAGGTGCCCGAAGCGGTGTGGGATGAGCTGGCTTTGCCCCTGGCCACGCCTTTTTTGGAGTGGAGCTGGCTGCACAATATGGAGCGATCGGGTAGCGTGGGGGCCAATGCGGGCTGGCTGCCCTGCCACCTCGCCCTCTGGCAGGGCAAAACCCTGGTGGGAGCTGCCCCGATGTACCTGAAGGGGCACAGCCGGGGCGAGTTTGTGTTTGACCACCAGTGGGCTGATCTAGCTGAACGACTTGGGGTCGAGTACTACCCAAAGTTATTGGGTATGTCGCCGTTTACCCCGGCGGAGGGCTACCGATTTTTAATTGCTCCCGACGCCGATGAAGCCGTCATTACCCGAGCGATGGTGGAGGTGATTGATGACTTTTGCGATCGCAACACCATCTCCGGCTGCCACTTTCTCTACGTTGACCCCCAGTGGCGGGCGACCATGACCCAGCTGGGTTTTTCAGAATGGCTGCACCACAGCTACGTGTGGCAAAACCAGGGCTTTCAAGACTTTGACGACTATCTGAGTATTTTTAACGCTAACCAGCGCCGCAATATCAAGCGCGAGCGCAAGTCGATGGAGACAGCCGGGCTGCGCCTGGAAGCAATTGCGGGTGACGCGATTAGCAAGCCGTTGTGCAACCAGATGTACGACTTTTATGCCGATACCTGCGACAAGTTTGGCTGGTGGGGCAGTAAGTATTTGAGCCGCAAGTTTTTTGCGCTGCTGCACCACGACTATCGCCACCGCATGGTGTTTTTTGCCGCCTACGGCGAAGATGACAGCGACCCGGTTGGCATGTCGTTTTGCCTGACCAAGGGCGATCGCCTCTACGGGCGCTACTGGGGGTCTACCCTAGACTTCAACAACCTGCACTTCAACGCCTGCTACTACGCGCCGATTGAGTGGGCGATTGATAACGGTATTACGTCGTTTGATCCAGGGGCCGGGGGTCGCCACAAAAAACGGCGCGGGTTTCCGGCCCTGGGCAACTACAGCCTGCATCGGTTCTACGATCAGCGTTTGGCAAAGCTGCTAAATCGCTACATCACTGAGGTCAACGATCTAGAGCAGCAAGAGATGGACGCCATCAATGCTGAACTCCCTCTCAAGCTGCTTTAGACGTATGGCACTGAAATAAGCTCTTGCAGATCGCCGCAAGCCTTGATTTATCGTAGGTGGGCACTGCCCACCAAACTTAATTCAGTGCCATTCTGCCTTAGACGACTTCTGGAAAATAATTTCCCCAAGGGTGAGCAGTGCCCACCCTTCAGCGGCTATCTTCGCTGGATTAAAGGTTGGTATCTTCTTGCCTAGCAATCTCCTTAGGCATCGCGATCATCCCTCAACTGGGCACCCTAGAGCAGCACGATACTGCTGAGGCAGGGCAAATAATAGGTGGGGAAAGTGGCAGAACTGGAGAGCATTGAGCGCAGCCTGCGAGAGCTGGCCCCGGCTGACCTGTATGCAGCGCTGTGGGTCGACCCTTCTGCCCAGACCCTGAGCAAGGTATTTAACCACCTGCGTACGCTGCAGCACGTGCTGATTGACTATGTGCCGCGAGATGTGTCTCAGCAGCCCCCTGCCAGTCCACGGGCGCGCCACCGTTGGCACCAGGGCAGCCTGTTATTCACCGATTTAGCTGGGTTTACCCCCCTGTTTGCCGCCAATGCAGCGGCGGGGCGAGCCGGGGCCGAGGCTTTGCTAACCATCATTAACGACTACTTTGCTCAGATGGTCGAGTTGGTCAGCAAGGCTGGCGGCAATCTGCTGGAGTTTACTGGCGATGCGATGCTGGTGCAGTTTCGCCACGAGGCGTACCAGTCTGACAATGGCGATGCAGAAATGATCCAGGCAATCCATGCCGGGCTGCGGATGCAGCGGGCTATGGCCAATTTTACTCAGTTTGAAACGGTTCAAGGTTCACTGTCGCTGCAGATGCGGCTGGGCATTCACCCAGGGCCATTTGTAGCCGCCGATATTGGCACTCCGGCGCGCCGCGCCCATGTGCTGCTGGGCCAAACGGTGCTGGCCGCCAAGCAAACTGAGACAGCCGGAGCTGTGGGCCGAGTTTGTCTGAGCCAAACGGGGTGCGATCGCTTGCAGACCAATCCGCTCCTGCGCTTGGAGCCGAATAGTGGTGGTGGCGGCCTGGTGATAGACGACCTCAGCCCTGAAACCCTGGGCGAATACGACCTTACCCTGAGTCGCCGCCGAGCGGCTAGCTCAATATTGTTTGACCGCAGCGTGCCCGGTCTGATGCAAGAAATTGAGGCCAGCCTCCAGACCCTTGAGCCGCTGGCCAGCTATCTACCGCGATCGGTACTGCAGCTGCTAGTCAACACCGCAGCTGCCCGCCGCATTCCGCCCGCGTTTCCGACGGCAGCGGTAGCCTTTGTCAACCTGATTGGCCTGCCCGAGGCCATAGACACCGACTACCCCGACGATACTGACAGCATTGTCAGCTGTTTTTCCCACGCCTTCGCTTTGATTAACGGGGCTGTAGAACGACGGCGTGGCATTTTGCAAAAGGTGACCTACCACTCTGTTGGCTCAGACATGTTGATTCATTTTGGCGTGCTTAATCCTGAGACCGACGCCCCTCAGCGAGCAGCCGAAACCCTGCTAGCCATTCGAGATTTAGTGGCTCAGTTACGCCCCCCGACTCGCCAGGGCCAGCCGTTGCCGATCACCTGTCGCATGGGCCTAACCTACGGACAGGTGTTTGCTGCCGAAATTGGTGAACCCCGAGGGCGGCGAGAGTTTAATGTGCTGGGCAATACGGTCAACACCGCCGCACGATTGATGAGCCACGCCGCTCACAATCAAATCCTGCTGGATGCGGCAACCTACCAGGCTCTCGCTTCCGATTCCGACTACGACTGCCAGTTTTTGGGGATGCTGACGCTGAAAGGTAAGGCCGATCCCCAGGCGATCTATAGTTTGGCCAGCCGCCCTTAGACCAGGCTACTGGGGGGAAAGAGTGAGGCAGATGGCCTAGCGCGCTACCATAGAGAGTCTTGTCCCTGTACAGGCCGCGATCGCTGCGCCATCCTGCGATGACTTTACCCTCTAGCACTCAGCCCCTTGATAAAGCCCAGCGCCAGGCTCTCGATGACCAGCTCTCAAAGCGCTACATCGAGCTAGACCCCGGTGGCTACTTCTTAATTTATTTGGATGTAGAGCAGGGACTAATCTGCGCTAAACACTTTGCCAACATCATCAACGACAAAGGTTTGGCCTGCGACCCAGTTACGGGTAAGCCCCTACCCGTGCGAGGTACCGTAGAACGAGTGACCACCCGTATCTACAGCGGACGCACCGCCAAGGAACTCTGCATTGCCATTTTTGAAGACCCGACCCACCCCTGCCCCATTACCTACCTAGACCATGCGGCCTACCTAGGGCGCGAGTTTATACGGGCCGAAGCAGCCCTGTCAGCAGGCGAAACCTATATTCAAGACTGAACGTTCGTTACCGGATCTGCTGAAACCGGATCAATGAACGCGGCTCAATGCACCCGTGAGACTAACAGCTGTTCTTCTAGGGCAGCGATACGATTGTAGGCCGCCGTCAACTGGGCCGTCAGCCGCTGAATCTGCACGTCCGGAGAAAAGGTCGTCTCTGTATTTTGGCGATCTAAGTCTAAATAGCTGCTGTCCAACAAAACATCTTTGTGTTCGCAAACGCTGTCTAGCAGGCCATGATGGGGGCGAGAAGACCTGTTATAGGCCACACGGCCAGCCGTAGCATCGTCGGGCGCAATGGTGCAGGTCTGGGTGGCAACTAGCGCAGACACCTGATCGTTAACCTGATCAATCATGTGATGCAGGGCGTCAATCTTATTTGTCAAAAGAATGACTTGAGTTTGGATAGAGTCCATGTGACGCCTGATTTTTAAATGTCACCATCATCCTAGACTCAAGCCTATGGATCGTTGCGTGTCTCCTGAATCATTTAACCTTTATTTGCGAGGTCTCCTACAGAATTTTTCTACAGAATATAGAGCCCTTGTGGAGCTTAACTACCAGCCTAAAAATCAGAGAAGAAAGGCTTTGCTTCGTAAACTTAGTATCCCAGGTTGTTACAAGCCAATGCTGACCAGCAGAGCCAACAGAATGGTTTATCTTACCTAGGAAAAATTAGATTTTCAGCTCAAAATCGAGATGTTTCAGTGGGTTTTGGCGGAGCCATTCCTTGAACGGGAAGAAACCAACCAAAACTAGAGGATACTGGGCCTGAGCCCATCCTGGCCGTCGGAGTGTTCTCTGCGGCACTATGCTTGGCGGCCAGAGAGTTGCGATCGCAGGCCGCTTTATCTTGAGTATTGGGGGAGCAGGCATTCAGCAGGGGGGCAGGCCCAAAGCTATTTGATATTTGAGGAGCAGAGTCTGGGCTAGAGGGCTACTGAGGCGGAGTATCGAGGGTTTGGCTCATGCGCTCAGTCCAGTCTTGGCCAACCCGAATGGTAATATCAGAGCCGAGGTCGCCCGTTGATTCAGAGAGCGCCTGGCCCACCCCTAACAGTGACTCCACTCTGTGGGCGCTCTCGACATCGCCCCGCTGGGCCACCACCTCGGTACGAGCTACGGTGCTAGGCCAGTCGTCAATTAGGTAAACATTGCTGAACCCATTTTCGCGCAGGTAGCGAGCCACTAAATCCGCCTGATCGGGCTGGCCAGAAGCATTTTGAACCGCGATCGCCAAATCGGTCACGTAGCGATCCTGGGTGTTGTCGGCATAGAGGCCAACCTCCTCAGCCGCAAAGAAACTCTGCATCACCGTTGCCGAAGCGTCCCAATTGGGCAGCCAGTAGCTGGCGTTAAACTCTGCCGCCGTGCTAAACCGGCCGGGCAGCATGACCATCTGCAGTTGGTCAGACTCAATTTCGAGGCCGAAGTTAGCGATCGCCAGCATTTCTTCCAGGCTGAGGTTGGTGTCGACATAGCGCTGCAGCACCCGAATAGCCTGGGGCAGTTTAGGAATAACCGTGGGGTTGGTCAACCGCTCTCGCAGGGCTTTGAGCAGCATCTGCTGCCGCTGGACTCGGCCAATGTCACCGCTTTCTTTACGGTAGCGGGCAAACTGCTCTGCCTGATTGCCATTCAGGGTTTGCCAGCCGGGGTAGAGATCGATGTAGAGCCCCTGGGTGCGATCGGTATACTCCATACGACGCGGCACATTGACCTCAATGCCCCCGACCAAATCGACCATTTCGCGAAAGGCGGCTGTATTGATGCGCACGTAGCGGTCAACCTGAATGTTGCTTAGGTTGTAGCCCAGGGTCTGGGCTACCAGTTCTGGCCCCCCAAGCACGTTAGCCTGGTTGACTTTATCCATGCCAAAGCCCGGTATCTGCACCCGAGTATCGCGGGGAATTGACATGACGTTGATGGTACCGGCTTCGACATCGACTCGCACCAGCAGCAGCGTATCGGTGCGGCCTGCAAAAACAGCGTCAGAAGTAGGCTGAGCATCAGGGACTTCATCGATGCCCATCACCAAAATAGTGACCGGTCGCGTCACCTGGTAGCGAAAGCCCGCCTGCCACAGATCGCCAAAGCTGGCGGCTGGGTTAGTGTCACCGCCTAGAAAACCCGGTAGCGGCACTGTCAGTGCGATCGCCGCCCCCAATACCGCTGAAACCGTCGCCGTACCGACAAATAAACCACCCCACAGCAGCGAGTTGAGCGTCCGGCGGGCAGCGCGCTGAGGCTCTAAGTCAACCGCCGTAACCTCATATTGAGACTCGTGGTGCAAGGGATCGCTCACTGAAACAACAGGCTCAGCCTGATCAACCGTAGCCGATGAATCGGGGCGGGTGGGGCTGTCTTGCTGAGACTCGTCGTTTTGTGAAGGGGTTGTCATGAATACCTACTTAACCTGCTGCGACGCCCTACCAACATAGCCCCTGTTACGACACGCCACTGTAGCCTCAGCATGGACTTTATAAGCCGAAACAAGGCGGGCCAGGGTTAGATTACACCGCCCTTGCAACCGGGGCCAGACCGGACTCTAGAACCCCGCTAAATCTTCGCAGCAGGTAATGTGTTAATCAATATTAAGCGAATTTTGCCCTGAATTTTCCTACCAAGAGATAGGATTGAGCCACTTATGCCGGTGAACCTAATCGCGGCGATCGCCGCGATTAGGTTCCAAGCTAGGGCTGAGCTAGGGCTGAGCTATAGCTCGGTCCTGCGGTCAGGGCTAGCTCAATGCCATCTGTGAAAACCGCCATAACGCCTTAAATAATCTTTAAACGATGTAATTACTATGGCTGCACTCATTCCTATTATTTTGGCGGGGGGCAAAGGCGAACGGTTTTGGCCCGTCAGCCGACTGGCACGACCCAAACAGTTTTTGTGCCTAGACGGCAGCGATCGCAGCCTGCTGCAGGCCACCGCCGACCGCCTGCTACCCCTGGCCGAGGGCTGGGAGAATATGTGGGTGATCACCGCTGGCCACCTGGCCGATCGGGTGCGCGAACAGCTGCCCGATCTGCCCGAGGCTAACCTGCTAGTTGAGCCAGTGGGGCGTGACACCGCTCCGGCGGTCGCCTGGGGCACCCTAGAAGTCGCCCAACGCTACGGCAACGAGGCCCTGGTGGGCTTCTTTCCGGCTGACCACTGGATCGCCGATGAAGCAGAGTTTTGTCAAACTCTGCTGACGGCCGCAGAGCTAGCCAGCCAGGGGGCGATCGCAACGCTGGGCATTGCCCCCACCTACCCAGCCACAGGCTATGGCTACATCGAGCAGGGCCAAGCCACCGGCACCTATGGCTCGATCAACGCCTATACCGTTAGCCGCTTCACCGAAAAACCCGACACCCCTACGGCCCAAACCTTTATCGACAGCGGCCGCTTCAGCTGGAACAGCGGCATGTTTGTCTTTCCGGCCGGAGTCATGATCGACGAGCTCAAAACCCACGCCCCCGACCTGATGCAGGCGCTGATAGAGAAAGGGGTAGATGCCTACCCTGGCCTCGACAAGCTCAGCATCGACTATGCCGTCATGGAGCATACCGATCGAGCTCAGGTCATACCCGTCACCTTCGGCTGGGACGACCTAGGCGACTGGAACGCCGTAGAGCGGCTGCTGAAACAGCCCGGCGATCAAAATGTTGATCTGGCTACCCATGTGGCTCTCGATACCGTTGGCAGCATTGTCTATTCGGCTGACCCCGATGAAGTTGTGGTCACCATCGGTCTAGAAGATCTGGTGATTGTGCGCGACGGTAACGCCACCCTGATTGTGCGCAAAGACCGCACCCAGGACATCAAAGCTGCGGTGAAGCAGCTCGGCGCTGAAGATCGCTTTCAGCACTTGCTGTAGCCTGAATGCACGGCGCGGCTGAGCCGCGCCATAAATATGCTAATTCGACGTGGCTCAGTTGTAGGATCCCAGGACTTTATTCAGAACGTTCCAGGTGGGGCAACGGTTGATATAATTTCGAGATCAGCCGTTTATACCTGCGCTATGCTACAGAACTCTGTGGCGTGCGGCAGCTTTGAGCCATGCATCCAACTATCGACGATATTGACTTCCAGGCCCGGCAGGGGAGCGTAGCCGCCATCATTCAAATTTTGAATGATCACTTTGCGGAGGAAAGCATTCGTACCCGTGCCATTCAAGACAACGGCATTCTGCAACTGTTGGTCGAAGCCCCCAGCGCCGAGGCCATGCCCCGAGAGGCTGTCGTTGATCAGGTGCGCCACGTGCTGGAGTTGATTAGTCCCCGAGGCATTAGTCGGGTAAATATCAACAGCCGCATTGTGCAGGAGCAGCAGCTGCTGTGGCTCGACGAGATTAAGCGCGACCCCGACCACAGCTTGCTGTGGTCGGAGCCAATCGTGCTCAAGCGGCCTAACCCAATGGCTCGTATGTGGCGTGACCTGCGTGCCCCTCGACAGCGCAACCCATTTTTAGACGATGTGTACAAGAAAAAGCCGGCCTCCAGCCGCAGTGCCTTCTGGCGAGGGATTATTGGCGGTGCCAGCCTGGCGCTGCTGCTACTGCTAGTGGGGTGGGCCACTAAAGATTGGCTGGGAGTTGACCTGAGATTGGGATCCCAAAGCGACACTGCCAGCGAACCAGACGCGACTACTGCCCCAGCCCCCCCAGCCGGGCAAGATCCCTTTGTGCTGGCCGTACGCATTGCCCAACAGTCGGTGGAAGATGGAAAGTCGGCCTCTACTGCGGCCGAATGGCTAGATTTAGCCGTGCGCTGGCAGCGAGCGGCCGATTTAATGGCCGAAGTGCCGCCTGAGGATGATCGCTATCCGGTCGCCCAAGATCGGGTACAGACCTACTCTGCCAATAAGGCTATGGCCCTAGTGGAAGCCGAAAAATTTTAGGCATACTGAGGTAAATCTGGAGCGATCGCCAGTTGCCATGCAAGTCTTAGTCAGGTCGATGCGAATAGCGCATAACAGCGCAGCTGAAGCCCCAAGAGATTTGTTATATCAGAGATATCAGACGCTCTGTATATTGTTATGTCTACCTTAAAATCTTCGCAGGCTGCCACTGCCCTTTCTACACCGGCTCGCAACGCCCTAGACAACCGAGAGGACTTTAGCCTCTGGGCTGAAGCCGTCAAACAGCAGATGCTGGAGGCACTGCAAAAGCGCCAGCGCAGTTAGGTTTTGCATTACTTTGCTTCCATCCAGTTGGTACCCGTATGAGCCTCAACCCTGAGGGGAACTTTGAGCTTCACGGCAGATTCCATTACGGCGGCAATTTTAGGCTGTAGCTCGTCCCACTCGGCGGGGGGCACCTCAAACACCAGTTCGTCATGGACTTGCAGCAGTAAATTAGCCTGATAGTCCTTCAGCAATTCGTGCAGGCGAATCATGGCGATTTTGATGATGTCGGCGCTGCTGCCCTGGATTGGGGCATTGGCGGCGGCACGCAGCGATCCGGCGTCGTAGCCGTTAGAGCGGAGAGAGTCTAGATCGATAGAGCTGGGGTCGGTGCCGCGCAGCGATCGCAGCTTGCCATCGGTAAAGTTGAAGTACCGCCGCCTGCCGCAGATGGTTTGCACGTAGCCCTGGGCGATCGCCTCGCGCTGCATCTGCTGTAGGTACTCAAACACCTTGGGGTAGCGATCGTAGTAGCGATCGATGAAGGTTTTAGCCTCGGCGCGGCTCACCCCCGCTTCCCTGGCAAAGCGCGAGGCCCCCATGCCGTAGATAATGCCAAAGTTGATCACCTTGCCCGCCCGCCGCTCGTCTGGCGTAATCTCGTCTTTCTCAAACAGCAGTTTGGCGGTGAGGCCGTGGACGTCGTCATTGTTGTTGTAAGCATCTACCAGCACCGACTCGCCGCTGAGGTGGGCGAGAATACGTAGCTCGATCTGCGAGTAGTCGGCGGCCACCAGTCGCCACCCTTTTTCTGGGATAAACGCGGCTCGAATTTGGCGACTAAAGGCGGTGCGAATAGGAATATTTTGCAGGTTTGGGTTCGATGACGACAGCCGCCCCGTCGCTGTCACCGCCTGGTTAAAGTCGGTGTGTACCCGGTGGGTATCGGGGCGAATTAGGGTGGGCAGGGCATCGACATAGGTCGATTTTAGCTTCGAGAGGGTGCGGTGCTCGACCACCAAATCCACCACGGCATGGTCGCCCTGGAGCTTTTCAAGGGTCGATGCATCGGTAGAATAGCCGCCCGATTTGTTTTTGTGCGACTTGCGCTTGTCGAGGCCCAGCTTTTCAAAAAACAGCGTGCTCAGCTGCTTGGGAGAACCCATGTTAAAGGTTTCCCCGGCGGTTTCGTAGGCGGTTTTTTCAAGACGGGCCAGGTCGGTTTCGAGCTGTTTTGAGAACGTGGCCAGATAGTCAGGGTCAACCCGAATGCCGGTGCATTCCATTTCGGCCAGCACCGGCTCTAGGGGAATTTCGATGTCAGTGAACAGGGTTTTGAGATCGGGCACCTGATCCAGCTCAGCCTGCAGCTTGGGCACCAGCAGATAGGTGGTGTGAACGTCGGCTCCGCAGTAGTGCGCCACCGCCGCCACGTCAATATCGGCAATCGTCTTGCCCTTGGGCACCAGATCTTCATAGCTCTGGGCTACTAAGTTGAGGTGGCGCAGGCTGAGGTCGGTCAGGTTGTGGCTAGTTTCAGGGTTCAGCACGTAGCTAGCCAGCATGGTGTCGAAGACCACGCCCGCCAGCTGAATGCCCTGGTGGCGCAGCACCAGGCGATCGTACTTGGCATTTTGCAGCGCTTTAGGGAACTCGTCGCTTTCAAGAATCGGACGCAGGTTATCCAACACCATGTCCAGGGCAAGATTCTGGCCTTCTGCATGACCAACCGGGATATAAGCCATCTGATCGCGCCCGGCCCCCCAGCAGCAGCCGATGCCTACCAAAGTGGCGTCCCTCGGCTCTAAGGAGGTGGTTTCGGTATCCCAGGAGACAGGGGTGGCGGGGTTCTTTTGGGCCGAGAGTATGTCGAGCAGTTCGTAGAGTTGAGCTTCGGTGGTAATGATTTGGGGCGCGATCGCCACCTCATCCACCCCCTGGGCGTTATCGGTTTCCTCCGCCGTAAAGAAAGCCACATCGGCCCCACCTGTATCTTGAAAGCGGCTGGGCTGAGTAGATGGGCTCTGGCTGGCCCCCTGGCCCAAAGCCTGACTTGCCTTCGCTGCTGTTGCCTCTGCCGCCGCGCCGCCAAAGGCAATTTGCAGCTTGCCCAACCGATTCACGAAGTTCTGGAACTCCAGTTTCTTCAGGGCTGGAATCACCACATCGGGGTCAAACCCATCCAGCTTGCAGGTAGCCAGGTCAATCGGTATATCCACATCGGTAATGATCTTCGCCATATAGCGCGAGTGGTAGGCCGACTCTTTGCCTTCGATTAGCTTTTTCTGGGTCGCGCCCTTAATGTTGTCGAGGTCGGCGTAGATGGCATCTAAATCGCCGTACTCCGCCAGCAGCTTGGCGGCGGTTTTGGCCCCGATGCCCTTCACTCCGGGGATGTTGTCTGACGAGTCGCCGCACAGGGCTTTGTAGTCCACCACCTGGTGGGGAAAAATATCGAGCTTGGCCTTGACCTCTTCAATCTTGAACTCCTGAGCCAGGCCATTCTTAGCCCCTTTGGCAAAGGCGTTGCCCAGGTGCAGCACCGTAATGCATTCGTCGGGGTCGATCAGCTGAAACAAATCCTGGTCGCCGCTGAGAATTTTGACGCAAAACCCCTCGGCCAGCGCCTTCGTGGCCAGGGTGCCGATCACGTCGTCGGCCTCAAATCCGGGGGCCACGTAGATATTCAGCCCAAAGTCGGTCAGCAACTCGTTGAGATTTTCGACATCTTCTAAAAACCCCTCCGGGGCCTCGGGGCGACCGTCTTTGTAGGTGGCGTCGGCCTCGTGGCGAAAGGTGGGCGCAGCCAGGTCAAAGGCCACGGCGGCGTACTGGGGTTTTTCGACCTCCATCATGTCGAGCAAAGACTTCAAGAAGCCGTAGCACACGCTGGTGGGAATGCCGGTCGAGGTGCGCAAACCGCCGTCGGCATTTTTGGCAAAGGCATAGTACGAGCGAAAGGCCAGGGAATGGCCATCGACCAGCATGAGAGTGGGCCTGTCGGCCTGAGAAGGGGTTGCTGCCACAGCGGTTTCTTGGGTGCGAGGATTGAGTTTCTATTGTAAGGGGCGAAGCTGACGTCCAAGCCAGCGGAGATCCAGGAAGCAGGCAGTGGGAAGAACAAGCCCTCCATCGTTCCTGCGCTCTGCGTAGGAATGAGTCTGGCGACGCTCCAGCGTCAAGCACAAAGACGCTGGAGCGTCTGAGCGGGCTGTGTCAACGCTGGAGCGTTGGCACAATCAGTCTATAAGTCAATACTTGATTGGCTCAAGGAAGCCGTCACACCCTGCGCCACAATGAACAATCCATAGGGTAGTCTAAGAAAATAAATGACACTACCCGAACCCATGGCCAACCTCGAACCTACCGTTACTCCCACCATTGAACGATCCAAGGCGGGCTTTAACGACTACGCCGAACGGCTAAACGGGCGCGCCGCTATGCTTGGGTTTGTGGCGCTGGTGCTGTTTGAGATGGCCACCGGGCAGGCGATCGTGACCTGGCTGGGGCTGCGGTAGCGCAACGATCTGGCTCGATTTGGACGAATAACTCTGCTGACGAGATTTGATCCCCCAGAGAAACTTCACCGTCATTAAACCTGCTACATCTAGGAGATCGACCCATTAAGGCACTGTTTCGCAAACAACCGTGGCTGGCTACAGCGCTCACCGTAGGAGCTGTGGATGGTCTCATGGGTTCGACAGAAGACAAGGTTTCGCTGGCTGTGTTTGGGCTGCTGCTGGCGGGCGGGGCAATAACCCTGAGCTGGGGGCAAATTCAGCGCCATGCTACGGCCAGTAAAATGCCGGTCATGCTGCACCCGCCGGGGCAGATTTATACCCCCACGTCTATGGGCCTAAACGATCTACAGGCCAGCACAGGCGACGAATCTACCCCCTGAAGCGGGCACTTGGCCTGACCGCAGGAGCGGCAGTTGGCGTTGAGCAAATGCTCTAGGCTGCGCTGCCGATAGAGGCTGACGTTTTGGCGAATGTAGCCCTCTACCTCTAGTTCTGAGAGGTCGTCGGCGATCAAAATGACCTGCGGAGTGGCCAGGGCTTGGCGGCTAAGATTGATGTGGGCCAGGTTGTCGCAAAAGCTAACCTGGGCTGAATGCATGACCACCGGCAGCTTTTGGGGCTGGCTGTGAAATCCCTCGGGGCGCTGCTGGGCATAGTGGTCTTTAAATTGCAGCGTAACCGTGCCGTCGGTATAGCAGCGACTGCGAATGGAGCGCTGAAACGGCACCGTGAGAAAGCCTTCGGCGGTGAGGCTGTACCACCACGATTTATGCCACCCCTGGTTAGGCAAATTGAGAATGTGCTGAATATCGCTGTCGGTAAAGCCCGATCGCGCCAGCAGCCTCTCGGCCTCAGTCAGGGGCACGTTGTGAGCCAGGGTAGACAGGTCTGAATGGCAGGGGGTAATGGCTTCGTACTGCCGATGGTTGCTCAAGTTGGGGGGCGGTGGTGCCTCGGGATACGACCCAGCCAGCACGCAGTTGATGTGCTCGAAGGTAAGGACGGCATCTATGCGGCCCTGGGTGGGTAGGGGCACCCCGACTTCGACGGTGACGGAGCCAATTTCGTGAGGGCGGGCGATCGCAGGCAGGCTGTCGGTCAGCAGCGATCGCAGAAAAGCATCGTCGGCTACGGCCAGGGCCAGCTGCGGGTCGACAGCGGCTGGCCGACTGGCCTGCTGGCGCTGAGATGACGGAGATGGCTGGGCGAGAGGAGAGCTAACCATAGGTAAACACTCGCCAAAGTGTAAGGATATTGCGATGGCCCGTGGGGGCGGTCTTTTATTGCCAGTGGGTAGAGCTAGCCACCCAACCTTAGTTTTCATTGTTCTACCAAGCAACTTAGCGGATCGTTAACCCGTTGCCAGGAAACGTTGCACAGGTTCGCAGAGCGCAATGTTAATGCTGCGGGTTTGTTACTGTTCTCAGGATTTTGGCCAGCGCAATCCAACCAACCACAAAAAAAGCGCTGCGATATTTTGCTTAACAGCCAAAAAAAAGCGCTGCGATCGCAGCGCTTTTTTGTTATCTAGGGGGTAAACACACAACCAACTCAACCCTACATGCTGGTTGAACCATCACGGGGTTCGACGTCATCTAGCACCTCAATCACCTCAATCTGGACGGGGGTGGGAGCGGTGGACTCAGCCGCTGGGCTGACTTTGCCGTAGGCCAGAGCTATCAGGGAGCGCACCCCGCGCACTAGCGGGCGAAACGGGTTGTAGCGATCGCCGTACTCGGTAGCCATGTCGGTGTCGAAGCGATCGATGTGGGTTTGCAGGCTGGCGAGCAGCTGCTGGGCCCAGCCTACTTTGCGATCGTTAGCCAGGTAGCGCAGGTCGGCAAAGATTTGAGCCCAGGTGGGAGCCTTTGCCTCAGATGTCTCAGTTGGAGCCGCCTCGGCTTGGGCTGCTTCAGCCTGAACGGCTTCAGCAACGGCATCGGCAACAGCCTCAGCGGTGGCCGCGTCGGTAGCCTCGTTGACTTTCAGTTGCTCAATCATTTCAGCCAGGGTTTTGCGGCCCTGAGTTTCGATTTCGCCAGAGCCTTCTCTGAGTTCAGCCAGAGTTTCGATCGCGGCTTCCTTGACAATGTCGCGAATCCGTTCTAGGCGCTGACCACCTTCTTTTTGGGCTCTTTCCCACTCGGTCTTAACGCGGTCTTGCACAGTATTAGTCATGGGGGTTTTTCCTACTTAAAAAATGGGGTTTAAGACTGTTTAAAGGGTCTTGATGACAAGCTTTAGCGGGATCGCGAAAAAATATCCACCGGCCCGGCTCGATAACGCTACATCACGGCGACAGAATCGACGTCAATGACGGTTTCATTCATGTCTACGGCCTCTGCCGTAGCGATAGTCTCGTCAACCTGGCGCAGATTGCGCTTGCGATCGAGCAGAATTTGGGTGATTTCGGTAATGGCGATCGTGGCGACTAAGCCATCGTCAATCCAACCCAAAACCGGAAATACATCGGGGGAAATATCAATGGGGCTGACCAGGTAAACCAGGGTGCCAAATAACACCACCCAACGATATTTCGAGTTCCGCAGTAGCTGACGGTACCAGTTCATAAAAGGCTTACCAAAAAATCGCTTTGCCATTGCTATCTCCTTCGCTGATATGCCTATCTTGACAGAACCAAAGCCTGAGAACAGGTGTGGCTTACCTCTGTAAAAGCGGGGTTTTTACACCGAATCGACCGTATAGCGGAATCCGTAAAGCCCTATTCAGCGGCGATACATCACCGCTGAATAGGGCTTCCAGGTTATGATGTGGCAGATTTTTTCGCGGGCAATTGGGCTATGTCATCGTTTCAACTGCGTATTTATGTTCCGCCGCATCCCTTGGTGAAGCACTGGCTGGGGGTCGCCCGCGATGCCGAAACGCCGGGGCCGCTGTTTCGATCGGCGATGGAAGAACTGGGTCGCTGGCTCACCTACGAGGCCGTTCGCGACTGGCTGCCGACCATGGATATGACGGTGAATACACCCCTTGGCCCGGCTCCGGCCACCTTTATAAACCCCGAAGTGCCGACCATGATCGTGCCGATTTTGCGGGCGGGGCTGGCGCTAATGCCTGGCATTCAGGCTTTGCTCCCGCTGGCCTCGGTGTATCACGTGGGCTTTGTACGCAACGAAGAAACCCTGGAGGCGAGCTGCTATCTCAACAAACTGCCCGACCAGCTTGACCCAGCGACACGAGTCATCATTAGCGAACCGATGCTGGCGACCGGTGGCACCATTATGGCGATGATGGCTGAGCTGACCCAGCGCGGTATCGACCCGGCGGTAGTGCGGATTATCTCGATTGTGGCCGCGCCACCGGCCCTGCAAAAGCTAGCGGTTACCTATCCCACCGTGACAATCTATACGGCCATGATCGATGAGGCGCTCAACGAGCACGGATTTATTGTGCCTGGCCTGGGCGATGCGGGCGATCGCACCTTTGGGACCTAGCGCCTGTAATACTGTCGATGAGCAGGGGCTGTGGGCGGCCTACTGGCTCATCACTAGCCCTACTCTGGCCAAACATCCGTCAGAATGGAGCTAGTGGGAGTGTCGTCTGCAGTCATGCCCGGGCTTTGGCACAATAGAGTATTCTAGGCATCGGTTCTTTGGCATAGGTGGATAGCAATCTATGAGTCAGCAAGACAATTTTGTCGGCGGGTTTTTGCTCGGCACCGTTGTGGGCGGGGCACTGGGGGGCATTGTGGGTGCTCTGGCGGCCTCGCGCATGCAGTCGGGGGGCCGCAAGGCCAAGCCCTCGCTGCCCCAAGATAGCGGCAACCTGGCCTTTGGCGAGTTTGAAGATACCGATGAAGACAGCATTGAGGCTGCTCGGCTGGGTCTAGAGGCCAAGATTGCCCAGCTCAACGACGCGATCGACGATGTCAGGCAGCAGCTCGGCGGCATTAACGGCCACTCTGAGCGCTCTTGGGAAAACCCTTCTCGCGTTGACTAAGCAAACTCTTAAGCAAATCTACCGGGTTAGCGACGCCCTGGGCGAAGCAAACCGTTACACTGACTGACAGACTATAGACGTTCCGTGTATTGTTGGTAACGATTACTGCCGAGGTTCTCAGATGGACATATTGGTACAAACCCTCACAACTTTTCTATCGATTTATACGATCTTGCTGATCGTTCGCATTCTACTGAGCTGGTTTCCCAATGTGGATTGGTTTAGCCCCCCTTTCTCGGTGCTCAGCCAGCTAACAGATCCCTACCTCAACCTGTTCCGGTCGATTATTCCTCCCCTCGGCGGCATTGACCTGTCTCCCATTCTGGCTTTTCTACTGCTGTCGTTTTTACGGCAGGGCTTGGTTGCGATCGCGGCAGCCACCGCCTCGTCCTACGCCTACTTCTAACCACCTATCCTCAGTCTTCTTCTCGGCCTGGCTGCTCAAATCCCTGTCGTTTGGAACAGGGTCAGCAGTCGGGCTGATTGTTTTTTAAAGAGCGGCAGATAAAGAGCGGCTGAGAAGATGCGATCGCTCGGCGGTGTGAGGGTCAGGGTTCCCTATAATGGGGGTTTGTGACTGTATGCCATTCATCTGCCCTAGCTATGTCGTCTGACTCTAACCGCCCTGGCCAAAGCGCCTCCAGCCTTGAAGACATTCGTGCGGCGCGGCTGCAAAAGGTCGAAGATCTCAAGCAGCTGGGCCAAAATCCGTTTGCGTATCGATGGGATATCACAGCCAACACCGCCGACCTACAGGCCAAGTATGCCGACCTAGAAGCGGGGGAAGAGGTAGCTGTCGAGGTCTCTCTGGCTGGGAGAATCCTGGCCAGGCGGGTGTTTGGCAAACTAGCCTTCTTTAGTCTGCAAGATGAAACCGGCATCATTCAGCTCTACCTAGATAAAGCCACCATCCAGGCGGCGATGGCCGCAACCGACGAAAAGGCCTTTGAACACCTGAAGCAGCTTACCGATGTGGGCGATATCTTCGGCGTGCGCGGCACCATCAAGCGCACCGAGAAGGGCGAACTCTCGGTCAAGGTGCAGGAATACGCGATGTTGACCAAGGCACTGCTGCCCCTGCCCGACAAGTGGCACGGGCTGACCGACGTAGCCAAGCGCTATCGCCAGCGCTACGTCGACTTAATCGTCAACCCCACCGTGCGCGACACTTTTCGCAAGCGAGCGCTAATTACCACCGGTATTCGCCGCTACCTGGAAGACAGGGGCTTTTTAGAAATTGAGACTCCGGTGCTGCAAAGTGAGGCCGGGGGAGCCGAGGCGCGCCCCTTCGTTACCTACCACAACACCCTGGAGATGGATCTGTACCTGCGCATTGCCACCGAGCTGCACCTGAAGCGGCTGGTGGTGGGCGGCTTTGAGAAGGTGTTTGAAATTGGCCGCATTTTTCGCAACGAGGGAATATCGACCCGCCACAACCCTGAGTTTACCAGCGTGGAGTTTTACCAGGCCTACGCCGACTACCACGACTTTATGAACCTCACTGAAGATCTGGTGGCGACCCTGGCCAAAGATATTCTCGGCACGCTCAAGATTACCTACCAGGGGGTCGATATTGACCTCACCCCGCCCTGGCGACGGGTCTCTATGCACGACCTGGTGCAGGAGCATACCGGGCTAGACTTTCATCAGTTCGCCACCCTAGACGAGGCCAAGGCCGCCATCAAAGACCTGGGTTTGCCGGGCCTCGACAAGTGCGACTCGGTGGGCAAGCTGCTGAACGAAGTTTTTGAGGAAAAAATTGAGGCAACGCTGATTCAACCCACCTTCCTGATTGACCACCCAGTAGAGATTTCGCCACTCTCGAAGCCCCACCGCAGCCAGCCTGGGGTGGTCGAACGCTTTGAGCTATTTATTGCGGGCCGCGAGACCGCCAACGGCTTCTCGGAGTTGACCGACCCGATTGACCAGCGTCAGCGGTTTGAGTTGCAGGCGGCCCGCAAGGCGGCGGGCGACCTGGAGGCTACCGGAGTAGACGAAGACTTTCTGATTGCCCTAGAGCACGGCATGCCCCCCACCTGCGGCGAGGGAATTGGCATCGATCGCCTGGTCATGCTGTTCACCGATAGCCCCAGCATTCGCGATGTGATTGCCTTTCCGCTGCTGAAGCCAGAGCGAGAAGAGTAGAGGGGGGTTGGGGACAATCCAAAATCACCAATTCAAAATCCAAAATTGCTTGCCCCTAGCGAAAATCCCCCAATCCTAAGACTGGGGGATTTTGAAATATAAGGAGTTCAGCTAGAAAGTGGGTTTCTGTATAGGGATGTGGACTGGGCTTGCCCGGTTAATGACTCACCCACGGCTTAACGGGTGACAAGGGCAGTCAACAACATACGGTACCAGGGTTTGAGACAATGGAGGGGCAAAAAAAAAGGGAGCTTCAGTGCAACTCCCCCTCATCAATATGTTTCCTGCATTCTACCAAA
>JBARVV010000059.1:0-10659 GCA_049646445.1 Nodosilinea sp.
CCGATTCTGTCTTCTTACTTGACTCAACTCCAGCACGAATGCTATCGTTAAACCAATTTAATCCTTGACAGGAACCTTGGCTTTGTTTCTAGACTATGTAGTTGTCGAGGTTCGCTGCTAACCCTCAATGATCAACTCGTTTGAGCCGATTCCCTCAGGCGCTTTATCAATATAGGTTGGATTTACGGCGCTGTCAACTCCTGAATCTATTTTTTTTAATGACCGAAACCCTTTGCATTGCAAGGGGTTTCAGCGTTTTAAAGAAAGTTTTGACGAAACAGGAGTGAAAATTTCTTTGGGAAATCCTTCTGGCAGACACTGTATCTGGGGGTGAATGGAGGGGAAATCACGGCAGGGATAGCGTAGCGAAATTGGCTCTGGGCAAGGATTAAGGGCTTTAAGTTGACCTTAAAATCGCTCTGTAGTTGGAGATACAGACAGTCTGAAAAGTCTTCTCTAGGTTTTGGCCTTGGGTTGTAGCATAGGGTGCAGGTGGTTATCTGAGGCGAGTCGAAGGGAAAATCTCTCAACCTGAGGCGAGTCTGTTGAATACTATTAGAAGCAATGCGTATTAGTCTGGGTTAGTAAGCGGGAGAGAACTGTGCGTTTTCAGTCTGTGATTGCGACGCTGAATGAGTTTTGGGCCAAGCAGGGCTGTGTGATTATGCAGCCCTACGATACAGAGAAAGGGGCGGGGACGAAGAGCCCACACACATTTTTGCGGGCATTGGGACCGGAGCCGTGGGCAGTAGCCTATTCTGAACCGTGCCGAAGACCGGCGGATGGGCGCTATGGGGAGAATCCGAATCGGTATCAGCATTACTTTCAATACCAGGTGTTAATTAAGCCGTCGCCGAGCGATATTCAGGAAATATATATGGAGTCGCTAAAGGCTCTAGGGATCAAACCGGAAGACCACGACATTCGGTTTGTTGAGGACAACTGGGAAGATGCGGCGGTAGGTGCCTGGGGTGTGGGCTGGGAAGTATGGCTAGACGGCATGGAGGTAACTCAGTTCACTTATTTTCAGCAGTGCGGGGGGATTGACTGCCGCCCGGTGTCAATTGAGCTGACTTATGGGCTGGAGCGGTTGACAATGTATTTGCAGGAGGTAGATGCGATCGCCAAAATTCAGTGGAATGACCAGCTAACCTACGGCGATATCTATATGCAGGCGGAGATTGAGAACTCGACCTACAACTTTGAAGCGTCGAATCCAGAACTCCTGTTCACGCTGTTCGATTTATACCAGCAGGAGGCGGAACAGCTGATGGATCGAGGGCTGGTGCTGCCGAGCTATGACTATGTGCTGAAGTGCTCCCACACCTTTAATTTGCTGGATGCGCGAGGCGTAATTTCGGTAACAGAGCGTACTCGATACATTCGCCAAGTACGAGGGTTAGCCAGACGGGTGGCACAGCTTTACCTGGAACAACGGGAGAAGCTGGGGTTTCCCTTGTTGGAAAGCGCTCAGCAGAATGTAGCCTAGAAAGTTATCTAAAACAGAAGGGTGTCTCTGCAGACAGTGGAGACACCCTTCTGCGTTTACTACGAATAATCAGCGAATGACGTATTAGGACGTATTAGACAGTCTGACGCAGCACCGTTCCCAGGGCTTGCAACAGAGTATCAACATGTTCTGACTGGCTGTTATAGCCCATGAGGCCAATGCGCCACACCTTGCCGCCCAGTTCGCCGAGTCCACCGCCGACTTCAATGTTGTAGTCGGCCATGAGCTGGCGACTAACGGCTTTGGCATCGACGCCATCGGGCACGCGCACCGTGGTCAGGGTGGGCAATCGCAGCGATTCTTCCACATGACAGGTGAGGCCGAGGTCGGCTAACCCAGACCAGAAATAGGCGGCAGTTTGCTGATGGCGCTGCCAGCGGGCCTCCAGCCCTTCTTCGGCCAGCAGACGCAGAGCCTCTCGCAGGGCGTAGGTCAGATTAACCGGGGCGGTGTGATGGTAGACCCGCTCTGGCCCCCAGTACTTGCGCAGCAGGGCGGCATCGAGATACCAATTAGCTACGGGTTGGCGGCGGCGCTCTAGTTTAGCTACAGCACGAGGGCTCATGGTAAAAGGAGAAATACCGGGGGCACAGCTTAACCCTTTTTGACTACAGCTGTAGGCCAGATCAACCTGCCATTCATCCAGGAAAATTGGCACCCCTCCTAAGCTAGTAACGGTGTCGACCAGTAGCAGACAATCGTGATCAGCACAGGCCGCTCCCAGCCCTTCGAGGGGTTGGCGCACTCCAGTGGACGTCTCGGCATGGACAATCGCCAGCACTGCAGGTCGATGTTCGTCTAATGCCGCAGTCAGTTGATCGAGGGTAAAGGCTTCGCCCCAAGGTTGATGAATAGTAACGACGTCGGCTCCATAGCGCTGGGCCATATCAACCAGGCGATGGCCAAAGTAACCTTTGACGCAGACGAGGACGCGATCGCCCGGCTCGACGGCATTAGCGATAGTGGCTTCCATCGCCGCTGACCCTGTACCGGCCACCGCGTAGGTGAGGGGATTGGTGGTTTGCCAGGTATAGCGCAGCAGGTCTTGCACCTCGTCCATCATTGCCAGATAGGCGGCATCGAGGTGGCCGATGGGCTGCTGGTTCATCGCCGCAATAACGCGAGGATCGGCATTGGAGGGACCTGGCCCCAGCAGCAAGCGATCGGGCACAACCAGGGACTTAAGGGCAGCGGGTGGCGTCAGCCGAGTGGATGGAGTAGCGGAAAGGGTGGTTGCCATAGGTTTACCAAAGTTTGGATCTTGGATTAATAATGTCTCTAATTACAGGGCTTGCGGATTAGGGTCGGCAGCCGGAAAAACAAAGCTGTACCATGTCGAGAATAATGACGATAAAGACGTAAACCGGGCAGATGGGCTGGGTTCATTCTCCTACGGAAGCGGCTTTTAGTGGCGTTAAGCACAGCTAAGGAAACTACCGCGTCACTAACCCTACTGCCCTAAATGTCGCGTTTGGCCTTGGGTATCGGCCTTAATACCCAAGGCGGACTCAGTCTCGCCAGAGAAGACTCGTAGCCACACCACAAACAACGTCCCTGGATGGGAAGGGTAGCCCGCTGCCTCGGGCGGTAGCCAAGGGGTGCCGTGCACGGGGCTGATTAAATCAACGTGCCCTCCCATTCCCTTAACAAGATCTTGCACAATCGCCAAACCTAGACCTGTACCGTGAATATTGCCCTGGGCCTGCACCCCGCGAAAGTAACGGGTAAACAGCTGCAGCTGATCGTCTGGAGGAATGCCCGCACCAGTATCGCCTACGGCAATACCCTGGAAAACCTGCCCATTCAAACGCTGCCCTAGCCCAGCGGTCACCCACACCAGCGATCCGCGAGAAGCATACTTCAGCGCGTTGTCGATTAGGTTATGCAGCACCTCGCTCAGGGCGGCTGAGTCAAGCCAGACATCGGGCAGGGAGTTAGAAATATGGTGCACTAGATGCAGCCCCCGCTCCTGGGCCAGAGGCAGGATTGACTGCACCAGGGGTAGAGCTACATCTGCGATCGCGCCGGGTTGTACAGTTAGCGATCGCCCTAGACCCAGACCCGAACCTGGGGCGATCGCTAGCCTGCTAGATGTGCCTTCCTCGTGGTTCGCAGCGGGGTCAGCAAAATCGACCGTTGAGCCGGGCAATAGCAACCCACCTACCGAAGGACTGGTGGGCTGGGCGAGGGTTTCGTCAGCAGTAGCCACAGCGTCATCAAAATGCTGAGCCAAATCTTGCAGTCGATGGCTTTCCCGCACAATCCCCTCAGCGATAGGACGATTGGTGTCTTCAGGCGGCAGGCGTTTAACCATCAGCTTGCCAAAGGTCTGCAGCGCCGTTAGCGGGTTGCGAAACTGATGTAGCAGATCGTGGAACGTTTCGGACTGGTCAGCCTGGTTGAGCTGGCGCTGGTTGAGCTGGCGCTGCAGCCACTGGCTACGCTGATCCATCACGCAGGCGATCGCTAGACTGCTAGCTACCTGCTCCGCCTGCTGATAGTCATCAGGTGTCCAGGGTTGAGCGTCGCGGGTGCTGACGATCATGCCTAGCACAACCCCCTCATGGGCCAGGGGCAGCACCAGCGGATAAGCTGCCGCCTCAGCCTGCAGACCTTGGGAAGCTAAACCCGAAGGTAGCGAAATCACCCTATCCCCAGGCAATTCACCACGCTGGTCATTTACATCAGAGGAGTAGGCCGACTGCTCGGGTTCAGCAGTCTCAGGACGGGGAGGCCAATTTTCTAGCTGAATAGCAACTTGAGACGAGTTTTGCCCGCTGCCGTTAACATCATTTTCCTCGCCAGAGACCGCTGCCAAGCCCTCACTCAGGCCGCTCCAGAGGTCAGCGGTCTCTGGGTAAGCCACCAGGGGAACTAGGGTGGGGTTCATTGAGTCTGCCGTGGTTTCGACCAGGTAGACTACTGTCGACATTGCCCCTAGAGCCTGGGTCAGCAGGAGAACCTGAGACTGACACAGGGCCATAAATTCGGAGCTAGGGGAGCCAATCATGGCAGAGCAACTTAAGAGTTTGACGGAAGAAAAATTAAAGTTTTGTCAATTTTTTAACAATTCTGTTCAAGCCTATCTCCATTAAACACCCTTGTAACCTTTGCAAGCCATAGGTTTTAGCACTTTAGGTCCGAATTTTAAGAGAAGTTGAAATTCTTATTTTGAGCCTATATACTTGGCCTGGTTAACAAATTTTGTAACCGAAACTACATCCAAATATCCACATGAGAGGGAGGTAGGCAACTTGGCAAGGAGACGCAAGCGCAAGAGTCGTCGTCGCTTAGAAGGCCGTCGTATCTTAGAGGCTGTTCCTCAGTATAGTATTGAGAGCGGCAACGAAAAACCCGTAACCGCAGCCCGGAATTTTATCCATTCCGAGGGCATTGCCCCCCCAGCCCTGCTGCTGGTTAAACGGAACGAGCATACTACTGACCGGTACTTTTGGGCCGAGAAGGGTTTGTTTGGAGCCCAGTACGTTGAAGAGAACCACTTTCTCTTCCCCAGTCTGCGGGTACTGCTTGGCGAAGAAGATGAAGAGAATGCTTCAGCCCTAGAGGAAACCCTGACTCACTAAACCAGATAAACTTCTGACCGGCCTAGCTGGTTCAGTGGAGTTGACTGAGTCATCATAATCTAGTACCGAAAAGCTAGCCTAAGGGCTAGCTTTTTTTTGGTTTCGCGACTTAAGATCTTGCTCTAGGGCAATCAGTTCATCGCGATGGGCCGTGACGGTGACGGCGGCAGACGGGCTGATCGGGTCTTCTG
The DNA here is from genome assembly GCA_049646445.1 of Nodosilinea sp. Taxonomy (GTDB): domain Bacteria; phylum Cyanobacteriota; class Cyanobacteriia; order Phormidesmidales; family Phormidesmidaceae; genus Nodosilinea. The sequence continues at coordinate 5,286 of JBARVV010000059.1, forward strand.
AAGAGGCCTCTGGGCGAACCTGCAGGATGATATCTTCATCACGGTCAGACCCTCGCCAGTAAAACCAGCCGGCTATTGGCGCGACGCCAACCAAGCCTAAAAACCCAGTGCCGTAGGCGGGCCACAAATTGATCAATACCAGCGCCAAGCAAAGCCCACCAATGGCGGCCAGTAGGGTTAGAAAAACCGCTAAAAACAGGCTAGGCCGCACTCGCCCCCGCAGCACAATACGCTGAGTCTCGACCTCGGCGGCTGTCACCGTATAGGCCCGTTCTTCAAAATGGGTAGTTAGCGTTTGCAGCAGAGTCAGCGGCGCGATGGGGCGAACCAGGGTTAGGGTTTCAATGCGGTCTTTGGTAGACGCCCGAATAAAAAAGCCTAACCCCACCATCATGAGCAGGGTTAGAACCAGGGTTGAGTAAGTTACGGTTTCGGTCACAGGTGGGCCATCGGAGGGTACCTTTCTAGGGTACGGAATGATGGATCATTCAGGTAGGCCCAGCCCAGTAATGGCGTTATAGTCGCGGGGAAGAGTAAGCAGGGCTTTGGGCCGTGGTAGGTCGGATCGGATCGCCCATGTAGGTTTTCCAAAACTCGGCCAGCTCTTCAGACTGCAGTCGCCAATCGGGGTTGAGACGGTACATGCGGCGGGGGCGGCCCCGTCCTTCCACCTTTTTCCAATAGCCATCGATGGCTTTTTCGTCTTCTAAAAACTTAAGCGCCCCGTACAGTACGGTGTCAGATAGGCGATAGTGGGGATAGTGGCGAGTCAACCGCTGGATCAACTCAGTGCCGTAAGAATCTTGCTGGAGCAACACCGATAACACGTAGCAAACGGCAAGCTCTTTGTTGAGATAGATTGGCGGTGGATCCTCGAAGAACTGATATATATCCTCAAATTTCATGGGATCGCTCCAGATATATTAAAGTTTGCCTGCACTGAGGCAGGTCAGGGTTAAAAGCAATCTATTAGCAGCTGACAGTTAGGCTAATTCTAAACACAGGTGATCCCCACAGTATCGAAGTGGGGTCATATAGTAACTATCTGCAAATTTTTTTAGACATTATTAAATATTCGCCACCAAAGATAATTGGATTGGATCCGAATGGGCTATCAATCCTCAAAACTGGGGCGATCGCTCTCGTTCTCTAGCAAATTGGGGGTAACCCTTGTTTGGAATAAAATCTGCCCGTCGCGCACGGCGGCTAAATTGATCTGTACCGGCCCCGCCGTAAAGATATCGGCTGCAGCAATAGCTTGGAAATCAACGGCCTGCCCAGACTGCTGCACGGCCGCTAGGAAATTCAGAATGGTTTCAGGTCGGTTGTCAGCCACCTGGAGGTTATCGCTGACAACACCGTCTTGGCGAGTCCGAAACTGGGTGGCAGCCAGTAGCAGATTGAGCCGCTCAACCAGCTGGCGATCTTCAAAGGGCGGCGGGTCGAGCGCTACGGTAGCTAGCCGCTCGCCTCGGGCATAAATTTGCTGGTTGGGGGTAGCGTCGATGAATACCTGAATACAAGGTTCGCCCCGCTGCAAAACACAGGGTTCGCCAGTGATGTAGTTGGCTGCTGACAGCAGGCGCACCACGTAGTCTTCACCCGTGGCTAGGCGCTCAATCAGCGCTTCGACCTCACGATTGCCGATCAGCAAAATTTGCTGATCGATCGGCGTACCGGGGGCAATGGCGCGAGACACAATGCGGTTGGCTTCCTGCAAAAATTCGGTCACAAATTCTTCGGCCTGGGCTTGGTTTTCGGCTCGCCCCTGCCCGGTCAAAATCTCCTGGTTGCGGTTGAGGGCAATATTGCCGCGAAACAGCCCCTGATACTGGGTTTGCAGGGCCGCTACCTGCTGCTCTAGAAAGCCTTGTTGGGACTCGAGATCGACCAGTAGCTGTTCGCGCTGAGCAATCTGCTGATCGCGCTGGGCAATTTGCTGGTCAAGTTGAGCAATCTGCTGATCGCGCTGGGCAATTTGGGCACCGATGGTGGCCTGCTGCTGAAGTAGGCGATCGCGCTCTACCCGCAGCGTAGCGGTCGACTGACGCAGCGTTTCAGCCCGCTGCGAGACGGTGTCGAGCTGGCCCAGCGTTTGGCGCAGTTCTATCTCAGTAGATTCCTGCTGCGCTATAGCTAAATTGAGCGATTCATTGACATTCTGAAGCCGCCCTAGGGCTCGCTGCCGCTCAGTCGTGGCGGATTCTAAATCGGCTTCAACGTCTTCCTGGGTGGCCTGGGCCTCGGCTAGGTTGGCCTCGGCACTGGCCAAATCATCCTGAATGCGGCCCAGCTCAAATACTCCGGTACGCAGCTGGCTGCTCACCCCAAACAGCAGGGCCAGCGTCGAGGCTGAAATGATGCTCCCCGTAGCAGTGCTGACCACTGTCGCCGTTTGCCGAGGACGCATATTGAAAAGGCTGAGACGGGCCTTGCCCACTCGCGTACCAATGCGATCGCCCAGGGTAGCAATGAATCCCCCCAGCATCAAGACCGCCAAAATTAACACGTACCCAGATACCATGCACCAGTCACAGGGGAGTTTGCACTTACTCTACTGCATGGGTCAGGCTCTTGTACGCCCAGGTCGAACTGGCTGCTAGTCTAAGTCCTAGCTTTTAGACCATATCGCCATTTTGTGCCCAACCCAGCCGCTGATTAAGTAAACTGCTGGCTCAGATTAACTGGGTCGTGAACGGTGATTTTCTTCTTATAAATAGAGATCATACCCTCCTGACGCAGATCACCGAGCAGACGCGTTACCGTGACCCGAGTTGAACCAATGGCCTCTGCGATCGCCTGGTGAGAGAGCTTCAGGTCAATCGTGATCCCGTCCTGGCTAGGTACGCCGAAATCGCGACAGAGAATCAGCAAAAAGCTGACCAGCCGTGACCCCATGTCGCGGTGGGCCAGCGTCTCAATCATCATTTCGGTCTGCAAAATCCGAGACGATAGCCCTCGCAGCATCAGCAAGGCCAGCTCAGGATTTTCTTCTAGGGACTGCTCTACCTGCTCGATGGGCACCGACAACAGCTCTACCGGCGTAAACGCCACAGAATGATAAAAGCGGTCTGACCGATTGCCCGTAATTAGCGACAGCACCCCAAACACGCTATTTTCTCGCAGCAGGGCCACCGTAATCTCTTCGCCAGCTTCGTATACCCGTGACAGCTTGACGGCTCCCTTGAGCAAAAAATAGACCCGTTCAGCGGGGTCTCCGGGAAAGAAAATTGTCTTACCCCGATCGTAGGACTCAACCACAGGGGGAAAAGCGCCCCCTGAGAGCTGGCGGAAGACATTGGCAAGCGGCTTATCTTGGGTCACTACCATAAACGTTCTGCTAAGAGCATCACAGAAGGTATCTACAATCAGCTAACTAATCTATATCGCCAAATTACGGCTAGGCCTTCAGTACAGACCACCTTGGGCACCAAGCATAGAGCAGTTTGACTGGTCTGGCACATTGGCTAATGCAAACGTTCCATGACTTTAGATCACTTAACCTCAACTGCATGGGAGGTGTTTGTATAACACGCTACTTTGTCGGCCTATGAGCCGGGTTTTTCCTGCGGTCGAGGGTTTAGCTGTGCTCCCTTTCCCGCCAGGTTAGGCAAGGGCATAAGGAAATGAGGGTCTGCTGCAAGAGCCGCAGCAGGTTGCGCTGGCCAAGAGCGAGCATCTAAAGTCAGCGCAAAGCCTTAGGAATGAAGCCTTAGCTCATACCCGACTTTTTTGGTCGGGTACATTTGACCAGATTCTGTTTTCAGTGTTACGTTCTGAATAACTTAATTCGGCGCGCCAACCGCTACTCCACGAGACCCTAAAGAAAGACCCTAGAGAAACCGCCATGACGCAGTCCATCGAACGCCCCATCGCCACCACGCCTACCTTTTCAGCTTTGAAGTGCCGAGAGTGCGGCGAAACCTACGATTTGGGTGCCAAGCACGTGTGTGAAGACGTTTGCTTTGGCCCGCTTGAGGTGGCCTACGACTACGATGCGATTCGTCAGCGGGTCACTCGCAGCACCATTCAGGCTGGGCCACTGTCCATTTGGCGCTACAAAGATTTTTTGCCCGTCAGCACCGACACCCCCATTGATGTGGGCACGGGCATGACGCCGCTGGTGCGCTCTAAGCGTCTGGCCCGGCAGCTGGGTCTCAAAGAACTCTATATAAAGAATGATGCTGTTAACATGCCCACCCTCAGCTTCAAAGACAGGGTGGTATCGGTAGCCCTAACCCGAGCGCAAGAGCTAGGGTTTACCACGGTTTCCTGCGCCAGCACCGGCAACTTGGCCAACTCTACGGCGGCGATCGCGGCCCATGCCGGTCTCGACTGCTGTGTCTTCATTCCCTCCGACCTAGAGGCAGGTAAGGTGCTGGGCACCCTAATCTACAACCCCACCGTAATGGCGGTGCAGGGCAACTACGACCAGGTCAACCGCCTCTGTTCTGAAGTGGCCAACACCCACGGCTGGGGCTTTGTCAACATCAACTTGCGCCCCTACTACTCGGAAGGGTCTAAAACCTTAGGCTACGAAGTTGCTGAGCAACTGGGTTGGCGACTGCCCGACCACATTGTGGCTCCTTTGGCCTCCGGCTCTCTATTTACCAAAATCCACAAGGGCTTCCAAGAATTTGTGAAGGTGGGTTTGGTCGACGACAAACCGGTGCGCTTTAGTGGTGCCCAGGCCGAAGGCTGCTCTCCGATTGCCCAAGCCTTTAGAGAAGGTCGCGATTTTGTCACCCCGGTGAAGCCCAACACGATCGCCAAATCGATCGCCATTGGCAACCCCGCCGACGGCATCTACGCCCTCGACATTGCCCGCAAGACCAACGGCAATATTGAGTCGGTGACCGATGCGGAAATCATCGAAGGCATGAAGCTGCTGGCCGAAACCGAAGGCATCTTTACCGAAACCGCTGGCGGTACCACCATTGCGGTGCTCAAGAAACTGGTGGAAGCCGGTAAAATTGACCCCGATGAGTCTACGGTGGTCTACATCACCGGCAACGGGCTTAAAACCCAGGAGGCGGTGCAGGGCTATATTGGCGAGCCGTTCACCATTGAACCCAAGCTGGAAAGCTTCGAGCGGGCGCTAGAGCGGTCTCACACCCTAGGCCGTTTGGAGTGGCAGCAAGTGCCTGTATAAGGCTGTCCAGGCTAAATTGGGCCGAGCGTAACCCGCTCGGCCCGCTAGATCTCCTAGCGATCGCTGCGAGATCATTTTTTTGACTCTGCTTAGATCAACAGTCCGGACAGTTTTAGCAACGAGGCTACAAGGCTTACAGGGCAATCACTCTAGCGATCACCTATTTAAATCAAAGTTGGCTTGCGGGCTAACGTTGGTTTAAATACTTTGAGCAACGTAGGC
>JBARVV010000060.1:0-61399 GCA_049646445.1 Nodosilinea sp.
ACCATAAATAGTATTGATACAGGCTTAAGCATTGCTTTAGGGCTATTTATTACATAGATGTCCATCAATCTAGCTGAATAGGTCAGCTCAGCAACACGAGCTAAGTAGACTAGCTGAACAGAATCTAAGCGCCGGTTTACCGTCGAGTTAATTAGGGCGAGAGACGCTGTCATGCACCCTGATTGACTGTCTCTTGCGGTTGCACACTACCGATGGGTTCTGGCTAAGCGCTGAAGTTTTACTCTTGGCCTGTATCTGTATATAGACAAACCTGATATAGACAAACCTGCCACTAGCTCTAACTGGGTAGGCTGTTGCAGGCCTACGTTCTAACCCCTTACCTACTGTTTCCTGGAGACTCCTATGCTGACTGTTGCCGACATCATGACCCATCATGTCACCACCATTACCAGCGGGGCCACGGTGGCAGAGGCCATAGATCTAATGCAGCATCGGCAGATTCGAGCGCTTCTAGTCGAGCACCGAGACCAGGACATGCCCCTGGGGATGGTGACCGATCGCGATATTGTCTACACCGTAGTTGCCCGCAGCCACGACCCCGAGAAGGTGCTGGTGCAAGACATCATGCGGCAGCCCTGCGTTTCTTTAGACCCCAATCTCACCATTCAGGAAGCCTCCCAGGTGCTGTCAGATACAGGGGTACAGCGCGCTCCCGTCGTCCACGACGGCGAACTGCTGGGGGTTATTTCGGTCACCGACATTTTGATGCGAGGCATCCCAGTGCTGACGACGAGCCACTAGGGGGCGTAGGGATAGTCAGGCTGGGGCGACAATTGCCGCTCCAGCCTGATTACCCTTATGTCGGTACCCGGTTAGAAAGCTCTGTCAGCCAGCGCAGGCGATCGCGGATTTCGTCGGTAAGCACCTCAGCCTGGTAGCGCCAGCCCCAGTTGCCCTCCGACCGGCCGGGGGTGTTCATGCGGCAGTCGCTGCCGTAGCCGAGCACGTCCTGCAGGGGCACGATTGCCTGGTTAGATACCGACATCAGCGCCAGGCGAATCATCGTCCAGTGGATGCCATCGGGGCTGAGACAGCCGAGGTACTCCATCAGGCGATCGCGCTCATGGTCGGGCATTTTGTCAAACCAGCCGATGGTGGTGTCGTTATCGTGGGTGCCGGTGTAGACCACGCTATTGGGCACGTAGTTAAAAGGCAGGTAGGGGTTGTCGCTGCCGCCACCAAAGGCAAAGTGCAGAATCTTCATGCCCGGAAACTCGAACTCGTCGCGCAGCGCTTCGACCTCGGGGGTAATTACCCCCAGATCTTCGGCCATAATCGGCAGGGTGCCGAGCTTTTGGCGCACGGTTTCAAACAGCTCGGTACCAGGGGCGTCGATCCACTGGCCGTTCATGGCGGTGTTTTCGCCAGCGGGCACGCCCCAATAGGCCTGCAGCCCACGAAAGTGATCGACCCGAATAATATCTACATAGCCGAGCAGCGCGTTGATGCGCTGAATCCACCAGTGAAAGTCGCGGTTTTTCAGCTCTTCCCAGTTGTAGGTGGGGTTGCCCCAGAGCTGCCCGGTTTCGCTGAAGTAGTCGGGCGGCACCCCGGCCATAAGCGCGGGGGCCAGGCTGTCGTGGTCGAGCATGAAGTTGTGGGGAAAGGCCCACACATCGACGCTGTCGTGGGCGACGTAGATGGGAATGTCGCCGATGATTTGGATCTGGCGATCGCGGGCGTACTGCCGCAGCGACTGCCACTGGCGGTAAAACTCAAACTGCAGGAATTTTTGGCAGAAAATATCGCTGGACAGCTTTTCGCGCCACTCGGCCATCGCCCCTGGTTCGCGTCGTGCGATCGGGCTGGGCCAGTCTGTCCAGCCGGCACCGCCGTGGGCATTTTTGAGCGCCATGAAAAAGGCAAACTCATCTACCCAAAAGTGGCACTCCTCGCTGAATTTAACTAGAGCGTCTTTGTCTTCCTGCGACGCGGTCTCGTGAAACCGACTGGCGGCCCGCTCTAGCAGCCGCATCTTAATCGGAATCACCTCGTCAAAATCGATCTGGTGAGGAGAAAAATGCTCCAGATCGCGCAGCTCATCGGGGTAGAGTAGGGCGCGATCGCACAGCACCTCCAGGCTAATTAACAGCGGGTTGCCCGCCATGGACGAATAGCAGAGGTAGGGCGAATTGCCGTGGCCAGTCGGCCCCAGGGGCAGCACCTGCCAGAGCTGCTGGCGAGTGTGCGCTAAAAAATCTATAAAATGGTAGGCTTCTGGGCCTAGATCGCCAATCCCAAACCGACTGGGCAGCGACGTGGGATGCAGCAAAATGCCACTGGCACGGGGAAAGGGCATAGTTAGCTCGGTTTAATTCCAGTAGACTCTAACATGGCCTACGGGGAGCAGTCGGCTTCCCAAAGAGTTATTTAGGTTGAGAAAAATTTCCGTAAAGTTACTCTTCCATGACCACCTACCGCAACCCAGCCCCCACTGTCGATATTATTATCGAGTTGCTGCACCATCCCCACCGCCCCATCGTGCTGATCGAGCGTCATAATCAGCCCCTGGGCTGGGCCTTACCCGGCGGCTTTGTCGACTACGGCGAAAGCGTTGAAACCGCCGCCCGTCGAGAAGCTATCGAAGAAACCGGCCTCACCGTTGAGCTGATAGAACAGCTTGCCGTCTATTCTGCCCCCGATCGCGACCCCCGCAAGCACACCCTGAGCGTGGTGTTTTTGGCTACCGCCCCCGCCGACCCCGTCGCTGGCGACGACGCCAAAACCGCTGCCATCATTAACCCCTGGGAAATGCCAGACAACCTCTGCTTTGATCACGATCGCATTTTGCGCGATTATTGGCGGTACCGCTTCTACGGTCAGCGGCCCCGGTTTGGCAGTGGGTGAGCAGATGAAGAGGAAATGTTTTTGATCTTTGCCTGTGTTTCCCGAACCCCTCATCTCCCCCGTCCTATCATCCCCATCTTCTAAAATGCAGCGCACCATCATCAACACTCCCAACGCCCCCGCCCCCGTCGGCCCCTACAACCAGGCCGTAGCCGTCAGCGGGCAACTGCTGTTTGTCTCAGGCCAGGTAGCTCTCGACCCCGACACGGGCAATCTGGTCGGTGAAGGGGATGTAGTAGCCCAAACCGAGCAGGTGATGGCCAACCTGAAGGCGATTCTCACCGCCGCCGGGGCCAGCTTCGACAACGTGGTTAAAACATCGGTCTTTCTCAAAGACATGAATGACTTTGGCACCGTCAACGAGGTCTACGCCAGGTACTTCGACGGCGACAATGCCCCGGCTCGCGCCTGCGTCGAGGTGTCGCGGTTGCCCAAGGATGTGGCGGTCGAAATTGAGTGCATCGCGGCGCTGTAAGGGATAGAGGTGATCGCCCCACCGCTGGGGTAAACCGCTCGATGACATCTCCGTCGATTGTCGGCCTAGATCTACCCTGAAAGGCAGAACAGACAAGCTTTTCTAAGCACTACCCTAAAGGTAGAACCCGGAGGCTTTTGCTATGCTCACAGGCCGATCCAGATATTTGACATTGACTGAGTATCGTACTGAGGATGCTCCTGCCCATCTGCGTCAGGTCTTGAGACAGGATGTGCTGGTTAGCGTACCGCCCGCAAGCGATCGCACCACCGCCCTGACCCTGGGCCTGGCGAAAAGGCTGAAGCAGGTGGTTGATGGCAAACTCATTCGCACCCACGCCATCACGCTACAGGTGCCCGTTTCATCCCAAATTTCTCAGGAAAATCGCTGCCCTGACCTAGTGGTGCTGACGCCAAAACTGGCCGCTCAGCTCCGCGAAAAACGCGGTGCCATTACGCTAGAGATGTCCAATCCGGCCCTGGTGGTGGAAGTGGTTGGCCCCTACGGGACTCCCGCCGATGAAACCTACTACTGCGACTACATCCAAAAGCGCCAGCAGTACGAGCAGCGGGGAGTGCCTGAATACTGGATTGTTGACCCCACGGCGGCGGAAGTCACCGTACTGGCCCTGCACATGCAGGATCGCTATCAGGGCCGGGCGTTTCGGGGGCCGCAGCGGATTCGGTCGGCGGGTTTCCCCACCCTGGATTTGACCGCCGATGACCTGCTGGGGCTGGGTGCCGAATAGCTGTCTCAGCACCGCCTCATGATTCCCTCTGCGTGGGATGCTAGAACTCTAGTTAAGCGTTGTGGGCATCCCCTGTGAAATTTGTCTTTATTATCGACCCCATCCACCGCCTCGACCCCGGCCACGATACCAGCGTCGCCATGATGGAAGCGGCCCAGAACCGGGGCCACGAGGTCTGGATTGCGGCGGCGAGCGCTCTGAGCGTGGTGGCAGGCCAGGCTTTGGCGCTCATGCATCCGGTTCAGCTGACTCCTGTAAAGCTGGTCGATGGGCTGTGGGCGGCGGCAACGCCCTGGTTTGAGCTGGGCGAGGCCGTACAGCGCCCCCTAGGCGATATGGATGCGGTGTTTATGCGCACGGATCCGCCTGTGACCGTGCCCTACCTCTACGCCACCTACATTCTTGACTACGTCAATTCGGCGAAGACCCGCGTGATCAACTCTCCGGGTGGGCTGCGGGCTGCCAACGAAAAAATGTACGCCCTACAGTTTACTGAGGCGATTCCCGAAACCATTGTCAGCCAGAGCAAGGCGGTAATTCGCGAGACGGTGGAGCGGTGGGGATCGGCGGTGCTCAAACCCCTGGGCGGCAAAGCGGGCGAGGGAATTTTGTTTTTGCAGGCGGGCGATCGCAACCTCAACTCCATGGTCGAAATTAGCACCCGTCAGGGCCAGGAGCCGGTGATGGTGCAGACCTACCTGCCCGCCGCTAAAGACGGCGACAAGCGGATCATTTTGCTCGATGGCGAACCTATCGGCGCGGTCAACCGCATTCCTACCGGCAGCGAGTTTCGCGGCAATATGGCGGTGGGGGGCCGGGTGGCCAAGGCCGAGATCACCGATCGCGAACTCGACATCTGCCGCCAGCTGGCTCCCACCCTCCAGCGCGACGGCCTCTACTTCGTCGGCATCGACATCATTGGCGGCTACATGACTGAGGTCAACGTCACCAGCCCCACCGGCATTCGCGAAATCGATCGCCTCGACGACGTGCGCCTAGGCGACCAGGTGATCGCCTGGGTCGAGCAGGGGTAGTGCAGCCGAGATAGCCGGGCCAGGCTAATCGAGATGACGGCGTTCTAGCCATTCGCGCACCTTTAGCTCAGAGGCGGTGGTAAACCGCTGGCGACGGCTGGGATCGTAAACGTGCCACAGCAATTTACCCTCCACATCGTAGTACTTGGAGATGCGGGGAGCGGTGCGATCGCGGGTGAGTTCATCCACTAGGGCCGCGCTAATTTGCCGCAGAAAGGCCACAAACTGGGTCGAAAACGACCGAGACGGAGACTTTTGGTAAGCGGACTCTAGCTGCTGGCGAAGATACGCATCGTTGGGGCAAACCATAGCTGTTCTCCTGTGCCGTAGGGCGGGTTAATTTGCTGACTGGGTTCAGCTTAGGTTGGCTACCCCTGGAGATTCAACGCATAGGGCCGATGGCATTGATGCAGTATATCGATACCTACTACTTGAGTAGCCTCTGATGGAAATACAGCTGATGTTGTGAGGCAACCCCTCGGACATTGGCTAAGCTAATGTCACTCCTCTAGCCCCACTGCCCTATGCCAAATCTGCAACAAACCTGGGATAACAGCCGCTTCTACACGGGCAGCGACGATCCTCAAATTGCTGCTACCGTCGATCGCCTCAGGGTTGATATTGATACTCTTGCCACTCTCTGTAGCCCCTTCATTCAGCCCATTGAGTCTGCACCGATCGCTCCAGACCAGTTCGAACCCCTGCTCGCTCAGGTGAGAACCGCCCACCAGCATCGCACCACCGCCGCCAAGCAGTTGGGCAACCTGCGCACCTTTATCTCCTCCATTCTTAGCGTTGACTCCCGCGATGCCAGCGCCAGCCAGTGGAAACCCACCCTGCAGCAGCTTGGCGCTGAACTGAGCCAGGCCACCAAAGCCCTAGATATTTTTCTGCTGCGGGCCAGCGACGACTTCATTCAGGCCCTAGTCGCCGATCCGGTACTCGAAGAGCTGAGCTTCTCGCTACAGCACCAGCGCCAGCTCAACGACCAGCTGCTGGGTCTGGCCGAAGAAACGCTGATTACCGGCCTAGCCGTAAACGGACTACAGGGCTGGGGCAACCTCTATACCGAGCTATCGGGTACGCTGCACTGCACCGTCGCTGGCGACAGCGTAGGATTGGCCAAGGCCTTTAACCTGCTCGGTTCCCCCGATCGCACCATTCGATCTGAGGCATGGCACGGCGTCAATGCCGCCTGGGAAAGTCGGGCTGATACGGTGGCGGCCATTCTCAACGCCATCAACGGCTGGCGGCTAGAAGAAACCAAGCGGCGATCGCACCACCGCACTCTGCACTACCTCGACAAAAGCTGCCACCAGAGCCGCATCGATCGCGCCACCCTCGACGCCATGATGGAGGCCACCTATCAGCGGCGAGCCATTGGCCAGCGGGCTTTGAATGCCATGGGCAAGGTGCTCGATATCCAGCCCGCCCCCTGGGATTTATTTGCCCCGCCTCCCGTCGAAGGTCAGAGCGAGGGCCAGAGCGAAAGAATCACCTTTGCCGAGGCCATTGATTTAGTCGCGAACGCCTTTAGCCAGTTCACCCCGGCCATGGGCGACTTTGTGATCATGATGGCCGAAAAAGGCTGGATTGATGCCAAACCTACCCCCAACCGGGCCACGGGAGCCTACTGCACCAGCTTTGCCGACCCCAAAGAGCCGCGTATTTTTGCAACTTTTGAGGGCAGCATGAACAACGTGCTGACCTTAGCCCACGAGCTGGGCCATGCCTGGCACAACTGGGTGATGCAAGACCTACCCCGCTACAAAACCTTCTACCCCATGCCCCTGGCCGAAACCGCCAGTATTTTTGGCGAAACCTTGGTGCGAGACGCGCTGTTTGAGCAGGCCAGCACGCCCGAGCAAAAGCTCAAAATTGCCTGGGAAGAAGGGGCGGCGGCCACCACATTTCTGCTGAATATCCCGTCTCGATTTACCTTTGAACAAAAACTGGTCGAAGCCCGCAAACAGGGATTTGTTATTGCCGATACGCTCAAAACGATGATGCGAGATAGTTGGCAACACTGGTACGAAGATAGCCTAACCAGCTACGACGAGATGTTTTGGGCCAGCAAGCTGCATTTCTCGATCGCAGGACTTGGGTTCTACAACTATCCCTACCTGTTTGGCTACTTATTTAGCCTGGGCATCTATGCCCAAAAAGACCGCTACGGCAGCGCATTTAATGACCTCTATACTACCCTGCTGCGCGACACCGGCAGCATGACGGCAGAGGAGGTAGTGCAGCGCCACCTGCAGCAGGATATTCGCCAACCCCAGTTTTGGCAGGCCAGCTTAGATATTGTCGATCGCGCCGTTAGCCGATTAGAGAGCTTGGCCCTGTAGAGACCAGAAAACCTAGGCCATGTCTGACAAAAACACCGAAGATTTTGCCTCCCAAGGGCGCAGGGCCTGCGCCCCTACATCGGGGTATCTTCTTTTCTAGAGATCTCCTTAAACGGCGAAACCTGTCTTTTGCTTCGGCTTGTTTTTTGACTTTTTCTTCGACGAGCTTTGGCTCACGTCTTGCAGCGCTTCCTGAAAGAGATCGTGCAGGTGGATAGGTACGCTGGCGATCTCTGGCAGCTCTGGTTCTAAGGGCTTTTCAGCTCGAACTAAAACATCATCTAAATCGTTTATTGTCAGATCTGAACGGTCGAGGACTCGTTCTAGAGACGCCATCAGCGGCTCGGGATTCTCTGCGGCTAGGCAGTGCCAGATGTAGGCATTGACCGCATCGTCTTTGAGATATCTTTGAACCAGGTGATCGAGCTTTGCGGCTGATTCGTCGTCGGTCGCCTCAAATAACTGAGTCAGACGGCTGTAGTCTTTGAGGAAAGTCTGTCCCCAGCGGGGGTGAACGAATGCAGTCACGGCCTCCGCCCGACGCAGATCATCCGGCAGTTTGATCGGCGGCATAGCCATCTTGACGGCCTTCTTGCTCTTAAGCAGACGACTCACCTGGGCTCCATCTGCTCCTAGTGACTCAGCCGCCTCGGCCACCTCTTCTTCAGAAACACCGGATTGAGCGGCTAGCTCTTGCAGCGACTTAGACCCATCCACACCGGCTTCTTCTAGGCGACGCTGGGTGGTGACATCCTGATACTCCTGCAGCTTTTTGTTTAGCTCGTAGCCTGACAGGGTAACGCGATCGCCGCCAAAGAAATCGACAAAATCTTGGTGGAAGCGCTCTACCGATTCCCAGGCTTCTTCTAACAGATCTGGGGCATCGCCATAGAGGTAGCGAGGAAACCAGTTTTTGAAGTTGCCAATGGCGACCGCTAGCTTCGGCTTACCCAGCTTGCCCAGCAGCATTAGAGGGCCTGAAAACGTCCAGTCGGCTTCGGCGATCGGCAGCAGGCGAGTAACAATAATTTCTCCTGGGCTGAGCCGGGCCAGATCTTCTGCCGACTGTGCCCCATTGGGCTCAACCCAGTAGCACTTTTCGGTCAGCCAGTTCATTAACTCATAACGCCCGGCTGCGCCCGCTTCTGTACCCTCTTTTGTGACCTGAAGAACTTTGAACAGACCGTTGAAGGTGTTTTTCCAGCCCTCAACTAAAGTCTTGTCGGCCTGGGACAAGCTGGATTTTTCTTGCAAAAAAATATTTAATACCGATTGGTCAGCAGACTGACCTTCGGTCAAAAACATATCAATAGCTAAATCTGAGCGACTGATCCCCTGCAGGCTGGTTGCTGACCAGTGCTTTAGGCGATCGGCGCTGTACTGTTCTAGAGCTGTCGCTAAGTCACCATCGGCCTCTAGCACAAAGTTATATAGTTCTTGCTTCAAAACTTTGGAGCGTTTGAGCTGGTCGTTCACAGAGAACCCTATTAATACGACAAAATCATTAGAAACTCTGTTTCCCAAAAAAATAGGACAACTTACTTTAAGTTGCCCTAATCATTGTAGTCAGGCAAGTTGCCTGTTGCAAGGCAAGTTACTAAACTATATTGAGATGTCAGCGGCTTACCCAGTAGGCAGCGCATTGGACTACTGCCACAATGCGCTCTACATATTAGGCTATCTATGCCCGACTTGGTTTAGTCAGTAGCACTAGCCGGCAGCATTGCTCGTGCCTAGGCAGTCCGCTTGGTGGCTGCGTAGTAGATAAATAGGGCAACGATCGCACCTAAAACAGCGAGTACAAAGCCGCCGATGCTAAACCCAGCTGCCGTGAGGGCCAATGAACCCGTTGTCAGCAGGGTGTAGATGCTACCCCCGATAAATGCACCAATTACACCCAGAACAAGTGTGCCTAAGATGTTGCCGCTTTGATTACCAGGATAAATGGCTTTGGCGATCGCGCCAGCAATTAGACCAAGTACAATCCACGCTAGAATATTCATAAATTTGACTCCCGATTAGTTATCGAAAGGCAGTTATAAGGGCAATTAAAATTTAAGCTGCCGGTCTGCCTTTTCGTCTTCATTCACTAATTTAGCGGAGTGGGCTGACCAGCGAGACTATCTAAGGGTACAGTTTTGCTAGTCTAAAGGTATATCAGGCTTTGAATTACCAATTATTGCCAGTACCAGTACGTCAGTAGAATAGTCAAAGTCCGCTCCTGCACATTTGTGCTCCAACTTACGAGAATTAAGCTATATCCCCTAACCCACCCTTTGTGATTAATTTACAATTAAGAGGAGAAGGGGAATCAAGGTTGAAAGTTTCGCTGCCGGGGGGAGCGAGATTGGAGTGCCCCCCCAATCTCTTTGGGGCCTGGGTTCTGCCAAAAGCTGGGTTCTGCCAAAAGACAGAGCGGCACAGCTGAGTTTTCTCTCTAAGCTAAAGAGGAATCTGGAGAGGTTTAGGCTTAAAAAACCTCGAATTTTCAGTTCGCCGAGAGAATCGCAGCCCTGTGTAGCCTGAGCTAAGCCAGGCGATCGCCTTTGCTGGACGAAGTTTCAGGGTAAAACCGCTGGAAGCTTAAAAAACTCACAACGGAATCGCCCGTAGGCTATCCATGTGCTGTTCGCAAGGCCGTCAGTAGCGGCATCGAGGCGCACTCCTCGCTGTAGGCCCGGAGCGTTACAGGCCCGGAGCGTTACAGGCCCGGAGCGCTATAGGCCCGGAGCGCAATGGGTAAAAGCGACAAATTCAGACAAGCAGCCCATCACAAGTAAGACAGCCTGGAGCAAGTTGACTAACCCTATGTTTGATTACGACCTACTCGTCATCGGTGCCGGGTCGGCTGGCCTGTCGGCCGCTACCGCCGCTGCTCAGTATGGGGCTCAGGTGGCGATCGCAGACCCTGGCCCGCTGGGGGGAACCTGCGTCAATCGCGGCTGCATTCCCAAAAAATTTATGGTGTTTGCCGCCGATTTTGCTCGCCAGCAGTGTTTGGCCAAAAGCTATGGCTGGGTTAACCCCGGCGGTCGGTTTGACTGGCTCGCGCTGCGAAGCGCCATCGATCAAGAACTCGCGGGGCTACGGCAGTCGTACCAGTCGAAGCTGTCTAAAGCAGGCGTTACCGTGCTGAACGATGCGGCTCGGTTCGTTGACCCCCACAAAGTAGTGCTGGGCGATCGGACGATTACCGTAGATAAAATCATTATCGCCACAGGCGCTCAGCCCGTAAAGCCCAATTTACCAGGCATTGACTGTGGCCTCACCTCACGCGACATGTTTCGCCTAGAGGCGCTGCCCGATCAGCTCACGATTGTGGGGGGGGGCTATATCGGCGCAGAGTTCAGCAACATTTTTGCTGCCCTGGGCTGCCACGTCACCCTAATTGACAACAACGACTGGATTTTGCCCGGTTTTGATCAAGATATTCGTCAAACCCTGCACCATAGCCTGATGGATCAGGGCATTCGGCTATGGTCAGAAACGACCCTCGAAGCCTTGCGCACCGACCAAAGCGGCATCCATGTTTCCCTTTCGGGTCGGCACAGCGACACGCTGCTGGCCGATACGCTGCTGCTGGCGCTGGGGCGTAAGCCCAACCTGGAGGGCCTCAACCTGGAGGCTGCGGGCGTTGAGGTCAAGGATGGGGCGATCGCGGTGGATGACTACAGCCGCACCTCGCAACCGTCAATTTTTGCGATCGGTGACTGCACCAATCGGCTGCCGCTAACCCCGGTGGCCAAGGCCGAAGGCGCTGCCGCCGCCCAAACCCTGTTCACCGATCGACCCCAGGCCATGTCGTACCGCTGGGTGCCCTCTGCGGTTTTCTGCTCTCCTGAGGCGGCCACCGTCGGCTGGAGCGAAGCCGAAGCTAGATCTCACGACGATTTAGAAATTGAGGTGCACTGCTCCCGGTTTACGCCGCTGCGCTATCAGCTGTCGCCCCAAAAGCGCGAGTCGCTGATCAAGCTGGTGGTCGACGCCCGCTCCCAAGCGATACTGGGCCTGCATTTAGTGGGCGACGAAGCGTCAGAACTCATTCAGGGGTTCATTCCGGCCCTGCGGCAGGGGCTGACCCTGACAGAACTGAAGCAGACTATTGGCCTTCACCCCACCTCTGGGGAAGAGTTTTTTGTTTAGCGGTGGCTGAGCAGTTGGAACGTTCGGCAGAACAGGATTGCCCCACTGGAGCAGTGCCACAGGTTCTATCCTTTGGCGCTACTCAGGCTTTGAAAAAATCTTTAGCTTGAGAAAAGTGTTGTTCTAAATCTAAATCAGGAGAAAATTTTTTATGACCAGTGATGTTTCATTTGATGCTAAAGACGTTAAACAAGTGCGCGATCGCTCGCTGTGGACTGGCATTGTTTTAGCCCTTTTTGGCGTGGTGGCGATCGCGCTGCCGATTGTTTCAACTATCTTTGTTGAAACCTGGGTGGCCCTCATTTTGGCCTCCGCAGGGGCGACCAAGCTTTTCTATGCCTATCAAACCCGCGCCCAGGGCGGCACCCTATGGAAAGTGCTGCTTGGTATTCTCTACATCGCCACGGGCGTTTTGCTGTTCATCAATCCTCGCACTGGAATCTTGACGCTGACCCTTTTGTTGGGCAGCTTTTTGCTCACCGAGGGCGTATTTGAGCTGATTTTGGCGTTCAAGCTGCGGCCTCAGCAAAACTGGACCTGGTCCTTGGGCAACGGCATTATCACACTTATTTTAGGGGCCATGATCTGGTTTCAGTTTCCCTTCGATGCGCCCTGGCTGCTGGGTACGTTGGTGGGTGCCAGCATTCTCTTTACGGGTATTTCTCGGATTGGGCTATCGTTTAAAGCTCGCGAAGTCCTCAAAAATGGGTCTGAGTCCGCCGCCTCTGCTTAGGGAGGCAATCAACAGTTTGGGTTTTCTCACCTAGCTGATGCCGGTCTTTAACTGGCATCAGCTAGGTTGTTTACAGGGTTATAAACGTTAGATCGCCGTTCGTTACAAAGCAACCAAAGAGGTCAAACGCCCGATTATGATGGAGCGACCTCTGTTGAACCGTGATGAAACCCAGCAAAACACTCCCTCTATCGATTCTTTTAGCGATCGCAGCTGTACTGACTGCCGGCAGCGCCTACGCCGAGACCCCAGCGGGCCAAAGCGCCGTAACTGAGCAGACGACCAAGTGCGACGATGTTCAGCTAAGCCAATCTGTTTCTCAGGCCGAGCTAGACGCCTTTTTTAGCAGCGAGTACACCTACTGGGATGCCGCCCAGCTCGCCAGCTACTGGGGCCAAGACCTCGATGAAGCTAAAGCCCGCATTGGCCGCAAAATTGGCTGGGGGCCTGCCGATGTCGCTATTCTGGAGCAGTTTTTGCTCGATGCCCGCCTAGAGTCGCTCCAGTCGGTGGGCGAGCTACGGTTTTACTCCGAAAGCAGCTATGGCTATAACGACGCGGCAATGCTAGCTGAGTTTTGGGGGGATGCAACACCCTACGACGCCAAGCTCCGGATTGAGCGCAACTTGATCATGGGTAACGCCGACGAGGTCGATACTGCACTGCTGCTGGCCACGCCCTAGCCATCCCTAATCATAGGGTGGGACAATGGGCCGCAAGATGGTTTTCCCCGGCAAGGTTGGTTTAGAAATTGAACTCATGGCCCCGCCGGGGTCTAGCCGCCATGTGCTGGCCGAGGCGATCGCAGCCAGCTGCGGCGGCAGCGTCAGTCGCATATTCTACCCCCAGTCAGAACCGAGTCAGGTGCCAGGTACACCCATTCTAGAAAACCTGACCCTGGGGTTTGAGGTGCGCGACGCCCAGCAGCAGGTGGTGGCCCGCTGCGTCGATGACCTCACCCTACAGGCCGACTGCGATCGCACCCGTCCGCCCCAGCCGGGGTGGTACCGCATCGTCGGCGATGACATTCGCTTTATGCAAATCATCAGCCGCCTGAGCGACGCCAACTTGCCCCTGGACAATGTTTTACAGCCCGTCGCCCAGACCCTGGGCTTGGCCCTACAGCAGGGGCCAGAGGGTATGGTCAAACTCGCCGATCAGCTAGGGCCGCCGATTGCCATTGCGACGAAGCTGCCCGGCGAGCGGGAGCGCCCCTGCGAATTAATTACCCCACCACTGACCGCCGGTCAGCTGCCCCAGCTGGCGGGTTATCTTCAGCTGGCGCGTCAGCTAGGTTTTTTTGCGCCGGTCGAGGGAGCGACCCACCTGCATTTTGATGCAGCTCCGCTCTGCTCGGCCCCGGTGATGCGAAATTTGGTCAACCTATTTTGGACCTATGGCCCAACTCTGAAAGGGCTGGTGGGCAGCAACCCGCGCTGTCAACGGCTGGGGCTGTGGCCACCCGAACTGTTGACCTTAGTGAACGATTCGACCTGGGCCGATCTGGCCTGGGAACCGGCCCGCGATCAGCTCAAAACCATGCCGCTGACCAAGTACTGCGACTTCAACCTCAAAAATGTGGTCTACGCCCCGCGCCACAAGCACACGTTCGAGATTCGGATCCTGCCGGTCTACCTCGAACTAGAGCCGCTTTTGGCCGTAATCGACCTGATGGCCGATCTAATCAACCGCGCGATCGCCCCCGAGCCGGTGCTATTCCACGATCCCTATCTGGCTAGTGTAGAGGGGCTTAACGCCCTGGGCCAGGCGCTGCCCTTATCTCTGTCTTTGCGATCGCTCGCAGCCCAAACAAACAGTCCAATCGATAGAAGTTGACCTTTAGCACGTTCGTTAAGCTGTCAGATAAGACGAACGTTAAAGAGATTATGCCGTTACTATCCCAATCAGAATTTAAGCGGTTGAGCCAGTCTGCGAGCGACTACTCAGCTTCAATTTATTTGCCCACCCATATGGCTGGGCCAGAAACTCAGCAAGACCCGATTCGACTGAAGAATTTGCTGGGCGAAGCCGAAACAAAATTGCTGGCGGTGGGCATGGACAAGCGCGGAGTGCAGCTGCTGCTGCAGCCCGGCTTTGATTTGCTCGAAGACGGTGACTTCTGGCGACACCAAAGCCAGGGGCTAGCGCTATTTTTAACCGCTGAGAGCATGGAGATGTATCGACTGCCGCTGGCTTTTGAGTCGCTGGTGGTGGTCGGCGATCGCTTTCATCTCAAGCCTTTGTTACCGCTGTTCTCTAGCGATCGCTACTTCTACCTGCTGGCCCTCAGTCAAAACCAGGTGCGGCTGTTTCAATCTACCCGCTACCATATCAGCGAAGTTGACCTAGACAGGGTGCCCACCAGCCTGGCCGAGGCGCTGCGCTACGACGACCCCCAGGCCCAGCTGCAGTTCCACAACGTCAGCGGCTCGGGCAGCGTGCCCAATTATCACGGCCACGGCGTCGGCACCGACGACAACAATGAGAACATTCAGCGGTTTCTAAGAACCGTGAATGAGGGGCTACAGCCTCATCTCAACCAGGAAGATGCGCCCCTGGTAATTGCCTCGGTTGACTACCTACAGCCGATCTATCGCGAGGTGAATACCTATCCTCACCTGCTAGAGGAAGGCGTTTCGGGTAACCCCGACGAAGCCCAGCCCGACGACCTGCGCGAGGCCGCCTGGGAGAAAGTATCCACGCTGCTAGAGGAATCTCATCAGCAGGCGGTGGTGCACTACAACAACCTCAAGAGCACCAACCAGGCTAGCGATCGCCTGCCTGATTTGCTGACCGCCGCCTGTCGCGGCCAGGTCGATGTGATGTTTACCAAAGCCAATGCTCACTGCTGGGGCCAGTTTGATTTCAACTCAGGTCAGCTGCAGCAGCACGACCAGCCCCAGCCCCACGACCAGGACTTGCTCGATCTGGCGGCGGTGCAAACCTTTTTGCAGGGGGGCACTGTTTACCTGCTCGACGAAGCAGCGATGCCCACCCAGACCCCAGTGGCAGCGGTCTATCGCTACACCGTAGCGGCCTAAAATCGTAGGCAATTTGTTGAAGCCAACCCGCCAAGCGTCATGATGCGAGCGCTAATGGAACGAATTTTTGCTCCCGATAAGTTGGACGCGTTATTTGAGCAGACAGCCCAGCGATAGTACACCCGAGAGCTGCTATTTTCGGCGTTGCTGAATGAAGGGATGTTCCCGTCCCTGCCAGGTTCATCCCTTCATTCAGCAACGCCCCGGCTTCTATCTTGTTGAAGAAGTCCAGGGCACTTTTCGGGGCATGATGATTGCCCTGCCGCCCCGATTTGGCTTCCCTTTGCTCAGATGCCGGTCGCCGCCTTTGCCGAGTCGCTGAAAGCTTGGGCCGCTCAGGTCGACCTCAAACGCTTTTCGTCCCCTCCCAGAGGCCCGAAAACACCCGCTAAAAAGGAGCCGTTTGATCCGAAGCATCCCCATGTTGCCGCCGCTCGGCTTCTCAATCAAAAGGAGAACAAACGTCACCTTAATAGGGGTAACCGTACACCCTAAACCTTAGGCCGTTTGAGGTTATCACAGTCAGCTTGATCAAATATTAGATTTGCTAAAATCATTAGCTGGATTCTGGTAGATAGCGCTGCAGCATTGCTTGCCAGCCCGACTCACTCATCTCCTGCAAAATCTGCCGATTTAAAGGCTTGCGTAGCGGTGAATTGGTCGGCAGGGCAAAAGTGTATTTGCTCACCTGAATGCCGGTGTCATTGATTTGCAAACGGCTTTGAAACTCACCTTGATTCAAGGTTCGGAGAGGGGCGGTGCCGTAGACAAAGGCATCGATTCGGTCTTCGTCAACCGCTGTCAATCCGGCTTCGGGGGTAGAGAAGCTCTGAAACTGAATTTGCTCCTGCTGCAAATAGTCTGCGACGGTTGTATTGGCGATGCTGCCCACCCGCTTGTTTTCCAACTGTTGAACTTGCAGGGGCTGAATTCCCTGGTCGAGCACCAAAACCGAGGTGATCGAAGCGGTCAGGCTAGCGGTTAGCCCCATCGCCACCAGCATCCACAGCAGCGCCAGAATGCGACCCCCAACCGTTCTGGGTGCTTTGTCGCCATAGCCGATGGTGGTCATGGTTACTCCAGCCCACCAGAAGCCATCCCAAATACCCTGTCGGGGCGACTTGTTAAACATCCCTTCGTTAGAACGGTGTTCAAGCAGCCAGCATATGAAGCCGACAACGATGAGCACCAGCGATAACCACAGGCAAATTTTCAAAAATCGGGGCGATAGGACTGCCTTAACTACATTCCAAACCTGCTGCTGCCGCAGTGTGGCAATGCCTAAGGTGGCGGCAAAATAGCTTTGGGTAAAGTCTACCTGCTGCTCTCTGGAGGCGGTGGCCGTGACCAGGGCAACGTCAATCTCTCCATTATTGATCTGGGCGATCGCGGCGTTGGGCTGCACCTTACGCCATTGGTAGTCGAGGTTGAGTTCGTGGGCTACCTCCTGCCAGAGCTGGACGCCAATGCCATCCCAGTCGCTACCGCCTTGGGCGCTGCTCGATTCAATCACAAAGGGAGGCACCGGGCTAAGCCCGACAACCAGCGGGCGATCGCCCGACGTTGGAGTGGCAGGCGCAGCTGTGGCCGCCTCAGGCGTTTGCGCCCCGGCCAGCGAACCGTAGCAGATAATCCCCAAACAAAGCCAAACACTGCCCAAAAGGCGCAGTACTCGACCAATTTTGCGGGGAATTGCCCATCGCCTTTGCGATCCCATAGCGTAAAGCATGCTCAAGTACGGCTTTACTGTGCCTGATATTGGCACTGGCTTCCACCGCCTGAAGAGAGACAATCTGCTAAGACTGAGGCAAAGATAGCTCACGGCCTGGGGTTGGCAGGGGCACTAGGCGGTTAGAATCTGCATCCCACAAAATAAACTTGGCGCAGCCGAGCATCTCGTCAATGCGAAGGGTTTTTACGTTCTTGAGCAGGTGTTCGTGGTCTCGATGGCAGGCCGCCAGGTTGTAGTTAGGAATTCTTTCTGAAAGGTGGTGAATACTGTGGTAGCTGATGTCGGTGGTAAACCAGCGCAGTATGGCCGGTAGCTCTAAATAGCTGCTGCCCTCGATCGCGCCGCGAAGGTAGTTCCAACCCTCGGTTTGGTGAGCATAAGAGCCTTCAAAATTGTGCTGCACAAAAAAGATGCAGATGAAGATTGCCCCCGCGATCGTCAAAACAATTGAATATAAGCTTAAAAACAGCACCGGCCCAATTAGATAGCTCAGTACTAACCAGCTACTAACCACAAACAGGTTGTTAACCAGCAAATCCCAAAACTCGCTTTTAGATTGCCAATGCTTTGAGTGATGGGACGCCACTACTGATTTAAAGTGAATGCGGCGATCGCGCTTTAAGCAAGCCAGCCAATGGCTGACAAAATCGTAGACACCCAACACCAAAGTCAGCCTAGGCTTGATCGCCAGATAGAAAAACCCCCCCGGCAGAGTCATCAAGGGTTGTCGAATAAAGCCATAGAGCTTTTGGTCAAATGCACTAAGCTGCAAAAATTCTTCTACAGATAGAAAATCGCCGATGCTGCGATACCGTTCCCAGTCGCCATTGGTCTTGTGGTGGAAGGCGTGATCGCGCGACCAGGCGTGCTGAGGCATCGCGTTGATTGCCCCCAGCAAAAAGCCAACCACCCGGTTTACTTTTTTAGATTGAAACAAAGAATAGTGGCCGCAGTCGTGCATGAGCGTAAAGCAGCGCAGCAAAAACAGCACCATCAGTATCATGATGGGCGGCAGCAGCCACAGCGAAACTGCCGCCGCCTTGACCGCTAAGACCCATAGCGCTATGTAGGGAACAACTGTGTTGAAAATTTGAAAAGCGGCCCGTCTGTCGTCGCTTTTCATGTACATAGTCAAAGCAAAATCAGATTTTTTAACCATGATCAATTTGAGTTGTTTAGGTCTGAGTTGGCTAACTAAACTGAAATAATATTGACTTAAAAAGTTAACTTAGCACAGCCGTTTTCTATCGCAAAAAGGGAGTAGAGCGATAGATCGTAGATGTTCAGCCGCAGCACCGCAATACACCCTGCTTTTGCACCCTGCTTTTGCACAGAAGCATTCGCAGCCTAGACCGTGTATCCTGCTCATTCAGCAAACCGGATCTAACGCGGCACAGGCTGCTAAAAAGCAGGGATTTTGCCAGACCTGCCCGACGCTACAACCAGGGTGTAAAAGCTAGCTGCAGAACTGGGGCGATCGCCCTGACCCTAAAAAGCGGAAAAAGTCATTACCTACACCTGGGGGCAGTGGCCACCCAAACTAATACGGTTCGTAACTTAACACACTCTGAGGGCCGTCAGCATAGTTACCTAGCCACTAGCGCCTGCTGGCGATCGCTGGGGCAAATCTCAGGCTGTGCTGTGCTGGCGATCGCGCTTGGCGACCTCAGCCAAACTGCTTTTTGGCGGCCTCGTAAACCTCAACGGTAATTTGCCCTAAGCCCTGGCCTTGGGCAAACTTCTCAATCTTCTTGCGGGCGGCGGGGCGCACGAAGAAGGGAATCTCCTTGAGTCGGGCTTCAGCGTCAGCAGTCCATTCCATAGGTAGAGGCGCAGTTTTGCGTTGAGCTTCAAACTTCCTTACAATATCAGGGACTGGTGGCCTCGTTTTTCACCCATGGGATGACGGTGATGTGATGCACGCCTTTGACCCGCTCGATAGCTGGAAAACCAGACTGAGGGCCAAGATAGCTTTAGCGTAGTCAACGGCTATCATCCCACACCGATTTCTGCGCATATTCCGCCTGTTGCTGAATCAACTTGGCGATCAGCCCGGTCCACCCGGTCTGGTGGCTGGCCCCCAACCCGGCTCCATTGTCGCCGTGGAAATATTCGTGGAACTGGATCAAGTCGTGCCAGTGGGGATCAGATTTAAATTTCTCAAAGCCGCCATAGAGGGGACGCCGCCCAGTCTCATCCGGCTCAAAGATGCCCATCAACCGCTGGGACAGGTCGCTTGCCACCTGCCACAGATTGACCCAGCGCCCAGACCCGGTGGGGCATTCCACCTGGTAGCTATCGCCCAGATAATAGTGGAATTTTTGCAGGGATTCGATGATCAGGTAATTGACCGGAAACCAGATCGGGCCCCGCCAGTTGGAGTTGCCGCCAAACAGGCCACTGGTAGACTCTGCCGGTTCATAGTCCACCCGGTAGTCCTGCCCGTTGGCACGGAAGATGTAGGGATGCTCGGCATGGTATTTCGAGACGGAACGGATGCCGTAGTCGCTGAAAAATTCAGCCTGATCCAGCAGCTTTTCCAGCAGCCGCCGCAGTTTATCCTGGGGTTCGGAGTGGCCCATAGTGGCGTAGCAGAGGGCCAACATGCGCCGTTCTCCCATCCCTTTCGTTTCCATGCAGGCAATGTTGCGCTTCAGGTTGGGTCGGTTATCGATGAACCACTCCACCCGTGCCCTAAAGGTGGGCACCCGCTCTAGCAGCTCCGGGTCTAGGGTCATCACCGCAAACAGGGGAATTAGCCCCACCATAGAGCGAATTTTCATCTGCACGCGATCGCCGTGGGGCGGGTGCAGTACATCATAGAAAAAACCGTCAGTGTCGTCCCAGAGCTGGGTGGCATCGTCGCCGATATGGTTCATGGCATCGGCAATGTAGATGAAGTGCTCAAAAAATTTGGTGGCCATGTCTTCATAGACCGGGTTTTCGCAGGCCAGCTCCAGAGCGATTTCAAGCATGTTAAGGCAGTACATGGCCATCCAGCTGGTGCTGTCGGACTGCTCTAGGGTGCCGCCCGTGGGCAGTTCGGCGCTGCGGTCAAAGACGCCGATATTGTCAAGCCCCAGAAAGCCCCCTTGAAACACATTGTTGCCATCGGTGTCTTTGCGGTTCACCCACCAGGTGAAGTTGAGCAGCAGTTTTTGGAAGACCCGTTCTAGAAAGATGCGATCGCCCTTTCCGGTTTGCTTCTGATCAATCTTGTAGACCCGCCAGGTAGCCCAGGCATGAACCGGCGGGTTCACATCTCCAAAAGCCCATTCGTAGGCGGGCAGCTGCCCGTTAGGGTGCATGTACCATTCCCGCGTCATCATATCGAGCTGGTGCTTGGCAAACTCCGCATCGACCATGGCCAGGGGAATGCAGTGAAAAGCCAGGTCCCAGGCGGCAAACCAGGGGTACTCCCACTTGTCGGGCATAGAAATAATGTCGGCGGCCTCCAGGTGCCACCAGTCGGCATTGCGGCCCTGCTGGTGCCCTGGGGGCGGGGCGGGCATGGTCGGGTCGCCTTGCAGCCAGGCTTTGACGGCATAGCTGTAAAACTGCTTGCTCCAGAGCAAACCGGCAAACGCCTGACGCTGAATGGTGCGCTGGTCGGCACTCAGATCAAAGGGGGTCAGAGCCTGGTAGAAGTCATCCGCCTCTTGCCGTCGGGCCTCCAGGATTTCGTCAAAGTCCTGGCTAAAGGGATTTGCTTGAGTCGCAGTCTGATTCAGCCGCAGACGGACGGTCTGGCGTTCCCCTACGGCCAGGTGCAGTTGATAGTGGGAAGCCATTTTGGTGCCCATTTGCTGAGGATTAACCGCGTCTGTATGACCATCAATCACCACTTCATGAATGCCGTCTTTGACGTAGGGGGAGGTATTTTCTGCGCCGAAAAGTTTGGTGTAGTTGGTTTCGTTTTCGGTGAAGTACAGCGGCAGTGGCTGATCGCTGGCGCAGTGCAGCCAGTAGCGCCCCAGGGTGGGATGATCGGCTTCGATGGTGCTGAGGCGATCGCGAGCCTCAAACACCTTGAGCAGAGGCTTTTCGCTGTTTTCTTCCCAAGACCAGGTATTGCGGCACCACAGGGTCGGCAGCAGGTGCAGGGTTGCCGCCTCGGGGCCTCGGTTGACCACCTCGATCTGAATCAACAAATCCTCTGGGTCGGCTTTGGCGTACTCGATGAACACATCGAAGTAGCGGTCTTCTTTAAATGCGCCAGTATCCAGCAGCTCATACTCCAGATCGCCTCGGCCTCGCCGCTGATTTTCGGCCACCAGGTCCGCGTAGGGATAGGCCGCCTGGGGATATTTGTAGAGAAATTTTAGGTAGCTGTGGGTGGGGGTGCTGTCGAGGTAGAAGTAGTACTCCTTCACGTCTTCGCCGTGGTTGCCCTGGTTGCCAGTGAGGCCGAACAGACGCTCTTTCAGCACCGGATCGTGACCGTTCCACAAAGCTAATCCAAAGCAAAGCCGCTGCTGGTCGTCGCTGATGCCGCCGAGGCCGTCTTCGCCCCAGCGGTAGGCGCGAGCGTGGGACTGCTGATGGGAAAAATACTTCCAGGCTGCGCCCGTAGCGCTATAGTCTTCTCGCACGGTGCCCCACTGGCGATCGCTCAGGTAAGGCCCCCACTTTTTCCAGGGAGTTTGCGGGTTTTGGGCCGCCTGCAGGCGCTGGCTTTCAATCGTCGGTCTTTGTCGATCGCGTTCTGGGGGCGTAGACATAGCTAGACAGTTGGCAGTAGGTGAGTAAGGACAATTTCGCCGGCAACATGATGCTCGCTGGATTTTGCAACGGGTTATGTTGCCCAGGGTACATGATCAGGTTGAAGAGGGTCAGGATTTGAGCGAGGGGCGGGGAGCGGGTGCCTAGGCGCGAATGATCAGGGCAAGGCCGCCCAGAATGGCGATCGAGGCCAATGCTAACCGCCAGGTGATAGGCTCTCCCAGAAAAACAATGCCGCCCAGGGCGGCAATCACCGGCACGCTGAGCTGCACGGTCGCGGCCTGGGTAGCCTTTAGCGTAGGCAAGATGGTGTACCAAACCGCGTATCCCAACCCCGAAGCCAGCGCTCCGGATGCTGCGGCATAGCCGATGCCCACCCAATCCAGGGAGAGGCTCCGCAGCATCAGCAGGCTCACCCCTGCCGCGAGCGGTACCGCCCGCCGGAAATTTCCGGCACTGACCCCGATCGGATCGCCGACCTTGCGTCCCCGCAGAGAATAGATGCCCCAGGCCACACCAGCGGTCACCATGAGCAGAGCACCGGGCAACGGCGGGGCGGAGAGGCCTGGCAGTAGCAGGCCAATCAGCCCCGCCAGAGCCAGCATGAGCCCAGCGATTTGCCCTTTCTGCAGTTGTTCTCCCCGCCCCAGGCCGTAGCCGATCATCGTCATTTGGACGGCCCCAAACAGCAGCAGTGCCCCGGTTGCCGTCGGCAGGCTCACATAGGCAAAGGAAAAACCAGCGGCATAGACAAACAATGCTAACGCCGAGGCCCAACTGCCCGGCTCAACTGGATCAGACTTGGGTTGACGCGATCGCGCCATGAACCAGAGCATTAGCGCTCCTGCCAGCAATCGCACTGCGGTAAAACTGGCGGCATCGATGCTGGTGTGACTCAGTGCGGCACGACTGAGCAGGGAATTCCCGGCAAAGGCGACCATCGCCAGGGAGGTCAGAACAGTGATCTGGACGGAGGACATAGGGCCATTTCCTGAGGGATGCACACCTATCTTGTCGCAAGTCTTTGGTCGGCCCGACGTAGTGTTTTTGACGCGGTGTTTTTGACGCGGTGTTTTCAATGGGCAGCAGCGGCAAGTCTACGCTGGCCAAGCTGACTGCCGGGCTCTATCCTCTACAGGCCATGATTCTTGAGCACTGCACCCGGCTCTAGAAAGGTTGCGCAGGTATGGCGCAACGTTGACCGCTGGGGGCTTGATGGCACGGGTAAGGCTGGGAAAACGGGGCCTACGGCTTGCGTTCGAGCGCCGCTCTACTACCATAGAGGGGCACGCCAGTGCTGCGCTAGCGCTAAAACCCTAGGGCGATCGCAGCGGCGATATGATCTACTCCTGTATTAGATAAACATGCTTGCCCCAACCCACATCCTAGACCTGCTTGGGGATATCGGCGCTGCAACAGACCTCCCGTTTACTGTTCAGATCCCTGTACCGCTGATCTTCATTGCGATCGCCCTATCGGCGGCCCTAGGCGCGGGTATTGTTGCCCTGGGGCAAGGGCTAAAGCCACTGCCCAAGACCATCGGTGCCCTCACCACCAACGTTGTGCCTGACCGGGTTAAAGCGATCTATGCAGCCGTGATTCGCCCCCACCAAAACTGGTTGGCAATCACGCTGCTGGTGATCTTAGGTGATCTTCCGCTGCTGATTTTGCAGCGGCGGGCGGTATGGCTAGATGCCCTAGAGCTAATTGTCGGGGTGGCGATCGCTATCAATATTGGCCTACTGGGGTTCAGCATTTTCGATCGCTACTTTGGCGTCTATATGTTAGACCTGGCGATTCGCAGCAAAAATAAGGTCAACAGCGAAATTTTGCTGCTGTATAAGTATTTGACCTATGGTGCGATCGTTCTAGTCGTATTCTTTGCTTTTGCCCAGGCGCACCAGGTCAACCTGATTGGATTAGCAGCTAGCCTGGGCATTGGCGGCGTGGCGATCGCCCTGGCCGCCCAAAAAGTTTTGGAACAGGTGCTTTGGAGCATCATGATCTATCTCGATCGGCCCTTTACTCCCGACGACTACATTCACCTCAGCGACGGTACCTTTGGCCGGGTCGAGTCGATTGGCTGGCGATCGACCAAAATCAGGCTTTCCGGCAAAAGTACGCTGGTGGTGATTCCCAACAGCATTTTGGCTCAGATGGCGATCGAGAACCTGTCAGGTGCTCAAAAGGTGATCTCGCTGATCAATGTTGTCTTTAAGCGCGCCATTCCCGACGAAGAAAGAGCCTTAATTCGTCAAATTATTTTAAGTAGCACCAAAGACATCTATGGTCTCGATCATCGCCTGACGGAGGTCGTTTTTTATAACGTTGCGGCGGATGCTGCTGCCGATCACGACGCCGAGTCCGTACAGGCCCAAATCACGTTTTTCATCCTAGGCTCAGGGGAAGTCTCGATGGATCTGCGGGGTCGACTGCTTGAGGTGGCTCGCCAGAATGTCATGCAGCAGCTCAAAGGTTACGGCCTGGCTTTTGACATTGAAGAAACGGCTACCAACATTACTTCCCCGATGAATATTTAAACAGGATGGATATATCTGCATTTCTTGAGAGTTTTCAGCTGGATGGACGGGCACGCCGAGCACTGATCTTTTTTGCCGCTCGATTTGGCCTATTAATTGTTTTTATCGCTGCCTCAGTACTGGTGGGGCGGCTCATGCCCTGGCTGCTGCGAGCGATTATCACGCGAGCGCTGCCCGCCAAGCAGAGGGCTATTTATGAGGCTGTTATGGCTCCGCTGGGGCGATCGATCTCCCTTGCCACCAGCCTGATGCTGATCTCTGTCAGTCTCAACAGCATCCGCAGCTATGAGGGCCTGTATCAACTCCTATCATTCCTAGTTGATTTCGCCATGACCCTGAGCCTGGCCTGGCTTTTTTCGCGAATCTCTAAGCAAGTTATTCGGCTCTACGGCATCAATCTGCTGAAGCGCGTCGGCGATGGAGTCAACGATATCATCCTCGTTTTTGAAACGATTATTGATGTGCTAATCGGCTTTTTTGCCATCACCATATTTGCCCAAACGCGCAACTTCAATTTTTTGGCCTTACTGACTGGCCTAGGCATTGTGGCGACTGGAGTTGCCTTTGCGGCTCAAGAAGCCCTAGGGCAAGTGATTGGAACTGTTGTGATCTACCTAGATCGACCGTATACGCCGGGAGAATATGTTCGGATCAATTTTAATATTCATGCCGAGGACGTGTACGGGCGGATTGAATCGATTGGTATTCGATCGACTAAAATTCGAATTGCGGTTGTCAATACTTTGCTGATCGTTCCCAACTCAATTATGGCCCGCAAAGATATCGAGAACGTCTCTCGTGGGACTAAGGTAATGGTGCTGGTTTATATCGATTTCTCTAGTCTTTTATCGGATGGTGAAAGTGCCCTAGTCACCCAAATCGTTGAAAACAGCATCAACAGTTTATTCGGCATCGATCCGGGCAGTACCCGCATTCATCTCTTTCAGGTTGACGAGAAGAGCGGCACCCGCGCCAGAGTCAGCTTCTTTGTCATGGGTACCAGTGAATCATCGCTTAAGTTACGTAAGCAGCTTTTGAGGTTAGCCAATGAATCAATCAGCAAAGAATTAAAGGAGCATAATTTGTCGTTTTCAATCCAGGCACCCATGGTTTATGTTGATTCACCCGTAACCCTTTAACCCTGGCTATGAATATTCAGGACATCATGCGGGACGTATTTTTAGTCGATGCTGCTTTCCAACAGCGGCTGCTCGATTTTGGCCTGCAAATTGGCATTTTCATTGCGCTTATCGCCTTATCCTGGATTGTCGGTCGGCTGATTCCAGTCGTACTAGATGTCGCGAGCGATCGCCTGGCACCGGCCCATATTGCCACAGGGTACAAGCAGATTTTGAGGCCCTACCGACGCTCCCTGGCGAATACAATTGCCCTCAGCTTAATAGCCTTAAATTTAAAGGGATTACAGGACTATGCCGGTCTGTTTAGCTTTCTCAATTTTTTCGTCTACCTCGCTTTAGCCATCAGCGCGAGCTGGCTGCTGTCGCGAATACTGCGCCAAATTATTCGCATTTATGGGGTCAAGATTTTTCAGCGATTTAGCCAAGATGCCGACGACTTTATCCTAGTCTTCGAGAGCTTGACCAACGCCACGCTTATCTTTTTTGGACTGATCTTTTTTGCCCAAAGCCAAGACCTGAACCTGATTAGCGTTTTAGCGGGTTTGGGGGTAGTTGGCTTAGCCCTATCGTTTGCCGCCAGAGAAACGATAGCCCAGGTGATTGGATCTATTGTGCTCTATCTTGACCGCCCCTATTTGCCTGGCGAATATGTTCGGGTCAGTTTTAACCCTAAAGATGAGGACGTCTACGGTCGCATTGAGTCGATTGGCATTCGCTCGACTAAGATTCGAGTTGCCGTCAAAAATACGCTCGTGATTGCCCCCAACTCAGTCATGGTCGCCAAAGATATTGAGAATATTTCCAGAGGCAATAAAGTGATGGCGCTGCTCTATTTAAATTTTTCTCACCTATTGCGGGAGCAAGAGCGGGCGTTGGCAAAGGAAGTGATTGAAGCCAGCATTGGCGGCATTTACGGAGTAGAGCCTCTCAGCGCTAAGGTCGCGATCTATGATCCAGACGATGAACTGGGCACGCGGGCCAGGGTGAGCTTTTTCTTGCTAAGTTCTAGCCAAAATTCGCTGAGTTTACGCAAGCGCCTGGTAGATATTGCTAATGAAGAAATCACTAAGCGACTGTCGGGCCATAATTTGCAGTTTGTGATGCAAGGGCCTATGCTCTACGTCGATTCGCCAGTAACCCGGTGATGCAGAAATAATACCAAATCCTGCTTGGCTATCCCTCTATTCGGCAGGGCAAATGCCATTTGCCCCTACAGGTGGGCCTTTATGGAATCGGTGTTATACGATTCGGACTTGGTGTAGGCCGTTCTGTCGGTACCCAGATGTTCTCGGCCAAGAATTCCACCAGCCGGGTTACTTTCGCCGACAGGTGGCGGTTTACCGGGTACAGCGCATAGATATTGATTGCCGGAGGCGTGTAGTCGACCAAAATGGGGCGCAACCGATCTTCCTTTAGATCCTGCTCCACAATAAAGTCGGGCAGCATGACAATGCCCAGTCCTGCCAAGGCAGCAGCCCGCAGCACCTCGCCGTTGTTGCAGCACAGTGGCCCGGTGATGGTGACTGTGTGTGGCTCGTCATCGCCTAGAGTCCAGCTATTGTCTTGAGCGCGATGGCCGTAGTGCAGGCAGGCGTGGTGCTTTAGCTCGTTAGGATAGGTGGGAATGCCGTGCTGTTGCAGGTACGCTGGGGCGGCGCAGAGCACTAGGGGGCAATGGGCCAGGGTATGGGCAATTAGACCAGAGCCGGGTGGCTCAGCGGCAAGGCGAATAGTGATGTCGAAGCCCTCTTCAATGGGGTCAATGCGGCGATCGTTGAGCACTAGCTCTACCTGTAAGTCGGGGTATTGAGCCATAAACTTTGCTACCAGCGGGGCCAGGTGCAGAGTGCCAAAGGTCATTGGCGCGTTGATCCGCAGGCTGCCGCGAGGCTCTTGCTGTAGGCGAGTGAGGGCCAAGTCGGCTTCTTCGAGGTCGGCCAGGATGGTGAGGCAGCGATCGTAGTAGGCCCGCCCGGCATCGGTGGGAGAGACTTTGCGGGTGGTGCGGTGCAACAGCTGGGTTTGCAGGTGCGCTTCGAGATTCATCACCAGCTTGTTGACCGCCGATCGCGATAGGTTCATCTGGCGGGCGGCGGCGGCAAACCCCCCGGCTTCGACGACCTGGGTGAAGGCGCGGATGCTTTCAAATTTGTCCATCTTAAAAAAAGAAAAAAGGGAACAGGAGAGCAGGAGCTTGCGGTTTATTGTCTTCTTTTTGGCGACAATTTGTCCAATAAATTGAGTATTGTCAATTTATTGGATTCAATATATTGTTAGTTTATTCGGATATTTCCAATCCATCGACGCTAATAGGAGGTGTCTCTATGATTACGGTTCGTCCTGCTAACGATCGCGGTACCGCTAACTTTGGCTGGCTCGATAGTCGCCACACCTTCTCTTTTGGCAACTACTACGACCCTGGCCACATGGGGTTTGCCAGTCTGCGGGTGATTAACGAAGACAAGGTGTTGCCGAGCCAGGGCTTTGGCACCCACGGCCACCGCGACATGGAAATCATCACCTACGTGCTGAGTGGTGCGCTGGAGCATAAAGACAGCATTGGCACCGGATCCGTGATTCGCCCTGGCGATGTGCAGCGGATGTCGGCGGGTACAGGCATTCGCCACAGCGAATTTAATGCCTCCGATACCAGCCCGGTGCATTTCTTGCAGATTTGGATTTTGCCTGAGACCGAGGGCATTGACCCCGGCTATGAGCAAATCTCGATCGCGCCAGAAGCTAAGCAGGGGCAGTTGCGCCTGGTGGGCTCTCGCGACGGTCGCGATGGCTCGGTTGCCATCCACCAGGATGTCAGTCTGTACACCACGGCTTTGGCCAAGGGCGATGCTGTGGAATACTCCCTAACCCCCGGTCGGGTAGCCTGGGTGCAGGTGGCCCGTGGCGCAGTCAACCTGAACAGCTACGACCTCACCGCTGGAGATGGAGCCGCCGTCAGTCTCATCGGCACCCTGACCCTGACGGGGGTTGCCGATGAGACTGAGGTGCTGCTGTTTGATATGGCCGCCTAGTAACGAGCTTGTGGAGGCAGGTCTCCCCTGTCTCCGTGGGATAACCGTGAGACAACATAACCTAAAAGAGGAAAAGACCGATGGCTAAACCTGTTATTGCCGATACTAAGCCCGTAGTGATGGAGCTAGAGGCCGGTGATTATTTTTGGTGCACCTGCGGCCAGTCCAGCAACCAGCCCTTCTGTAATGGTGCTCACGCGGGCACCGAGTTTACCCCAATGAAATTTACCCTGGAGGAAAAAAAGCAGGTGGCGCTGTGTGCCTGCAAATACACCCAAAGTGCGCCATTCTGCGACGGTAGTCATGCCAAGTTGTAAGCTATAGCCGCTGCTTGCGTCACTAATAGCTTTGCCTCAGTCGGTCTCGAGTGCGGCCACTGAGGCGCTCGGCAACGAGGTCGCGGTCTCTGCTAGTCAGGCTACTAATGCGCTGCTGAGCCTGGTTGAGCCGTTGATTATCCGACAGTCGATTGATTAAATCGGCTTCGTAGGATCGCTGTCGGGGACTAAGGCGTGACTTTCCCATAGCTAGGTACTGCGGCAGATATTGATAGAGGAACCTGCTCTTAGTTTAAAGTTGAACCGGGTTTCTGGGGAATGAAGCGCGTTTTGCAAAAGAAATGTTACCCAGGTGGCGCGGCCACCCTGGCCGCGCCCATTAGTCGCTAGACCGCCGCCCGCCGGGTACGATGCGATCGCTAAATGCCGCTATCTAGGGCCTCAGTCAGTTTGTCTAGATAGATCATCATGAGATTACTCTGGTCGCCGGGCATGGTGGCGCGCACTTCTTCTTTGAGCATCCGGTAGGCGGCTACGCAGGCGCTTTGGCGGTTAAAAGAGCGCATGATGTTCTGCATCCAGACCAGATACTCTTCCATAAAGCCGTCTTCGTCGTGGAGCAAAATGCCCTTGGAGACATACTCCAGGGTAAACAGCATGTCGCGCTGGCACTGCTGGGCGTGCTCTTGCACCACCTGGCGATGGGGGGTTTGCATTAGCCGCCGCAGGGCGTTGAGCACTAGCTCTTTACCGTGGTCTCTAACATGGCTGTATAGGCTCATCCGGGTTTGAAAGGCCTCCATCATTTGGTCGAAGGGGCGCAGCTCTAGATCGCTGAGATAACGACCGTCGGCTTCACGGACAGAGGCGAGCAATGCGTTGTTCATGGCAGATAAGGGCGCGATCGCGCGGCCTAGATGGGTTCTTCCCCAAGATTCCCAGGGAAACTGAGGTGATTCTTGATACCGAAATAATTCTTTGTACTGAACTGAGGCGATGGGACGTAGCCCCCATCACGTCATCGTCTCTCCACTCAAGCCGTCACCACCTGCCCGGCCCAGCCGCGATCGTGGGCTTCCTGCTGGGCCATCTGAGGCAAATCTTGGGCAATAAAGTGCTGGTGCAGAATCTGGACGCTCAGCAGGTGGTTGATTACGGCATCTAGCTGCACCCGTTCGGCTACGGGGGTGGCTTCATCCCGATGGCGGTGCAGCAAGGTTTGCACGGCATCGTAATCGAGCAGAGCGGCAGCCTCAATGGCGTCGCGGCTGAGGTAGTTATCGGCCAGCGCCTTCATTGCCTGCTGCTTCACCACATCGGTGTGGGAAGGGGGGGCCATAAAGGCAAACTTTTGGCGCTTGTAGAGAGTTTCGGGCAGCAGCTCGCGCATGGTTTCGCGCAGGATAAATTTGTCCTGGTGGCCGCGAAAGCGCAGGCTGGGGGGCAGTCCGACGGCAAACTCGACCAATGGGTGGTCGAGAAAGGCGGGGCGCGCCTCTAGAGAATTGGCCATATCGACGCGATCGCCCGCCCAGCCCAGCACCTGCGACTCAAACTGGGTTTTGATCCACACGTACTGGGCTTTGTCGAGGGGATGGCGATCGCGCAGCTGCCGCTCATCTAGGGCGGCGGCGATCGCGGCTCCCGGCGAGTAGCCTTCCAGAGCGGCGCGATGGTCAGGGTGCAGCAGTTCGGGCACCTGCTCGGCCAAACTCAGCCACGACTGCAAACAGCTGGGCGTAAAGCCTACGACTTCATTTAAGGCCGGGTCTTCCAGCGGCTTTTCGGCCAGCAGATTGCCCTTAAATAACTTATTGCTCTCCGCCAGCCAGGCCTCCAAATCGGCCCGTTCTTCGGGGGTGGCGTGGTCCATGCCGTGGCGAATCATATCTAGCCGGAGCTGAGGGTAGCCCGCAAACAGCTCATCGGATCCTTCGCCCGTGACCACCACTTTGTAGCCCGCCTCGTTGACGTGCTCGCTCATCATCAGCTTGGCGACGGTAAAGGTGTTGTAGATGCTGCGCTCGGTATGCCAGAGGGTGCGGGCAAAGTGGTCGTAGAGCTGGGTACCATTGACGGTGAGAATATCCTGGTCGGCCCCCACGGCGGCGGCCATCTCGCGGGCGATCGCGGTTTCGTCGTAGTCGCTGTCGTCAAAACCGATGGTGAAGGCTTTAACCGGCGACTGCTGACAGGCCGCCGCCACCCCCAAAATCGTGCAGGAGTCGATGCCCCCGGACAGGTAGCAGGCCACCGGCACATCCGCCTCCAGCCGCAGCTGAATCGCCTCCACAAACCGCTGGCGCAGCTCCTCCATATAGTCTTCGTCGGTGCGCTCAGGCCGGGTGCCCAACAGCGGAAAATCCAAATCCCAGTACTGTTCTTTGTGCAGAGTGAGCTGGCCATCGCGGCGCTGCACCACGACTTTTTGGCCCGGTTCCACGGTGTAGATGCCTTCAAAAGCTGTGGAGCCTGGCACCATGGTCTGCATCAGCTGGTGGAACAGCCCCTCAGAGGAAAACTTTCGCTGTACCGCCGGGTGGGCCATTACCACCTTGATCTCCGAGCCAAACACCAGCCCCTCAGGAGTGAGGCTGTAGAACAGGGGCTTGACACCAAAGCGATCGCGCACCAGGGTCAGCCGATCTGGCTGCTGTTCGTAGACCGCAAAGGCAAACTCGCCGCGCAGGTGGGGCAGCGCGCCGTCTAGCCCAAAGCGATTGCTCAGGTGCAGCATTAGCTCGGTATCGCTCTTGGTTTGAAAGGTGTAGCCCCGCGAGGTGAGGTCGGCTCGCAGCCGCTTGTAGTCGTAAAATTCGCCGTTGTGGGCAATCAAAAACTGGCCATCCTCAGAACGAAAGGGCTGTCGGCCCCGCTCAGGATTCAAATCAATAATCGACAGGCGAGCGTGGGTAAAGCCGACGCCGCGCCCCTCGACAATGTCACAGCCAAAGCCGTCGGGGCCACGGTGGTACTGAATCGCCGCCATGCCCACCAAAATCTGTGGATCGACAGGATGGGCCGGGTCTGCGTACATGACGCCGCCAATACCGCACATAATTGTCCTCCGGGGTTAAGTGGTCATCCTAAAAGCCGGTGAGACGTTGAAGGGGTCTTTTTTAGCAAAACTCAAGGGTTGGGGAATTTTAGATTTTGGACTGGGGGGAAAGGAAGGATGCTCACACGATATTTAAACCTCATCTAGAACCAGAAGTGGAATTGTGCCGTTGGGAAAACTACAGATCCTGAGCTGAACGT
The DNA here is from genome assembly GCA_049646445.1 of Nodosilinea sp. Taxonomy (GTDB): domain Bacteria; phylum Cyanobacteriota; class Cyanobacteriia; order Phormidesmidales; family Phormidesmidaceae; genus Nodosilinea. The sequence goes on from JBARVV010000060.1 coordinate 32,089, forward strand.
GGCGTAGTCCACAGTGAATTTGCCGGGCATCAATCCAAAATCTAAAACCGACAGTCCAAATTCGTATGATCCACCACAGTCTTGAGTTTAGAATGCGTCAACAATTGCCTTAGTCTTGTGTACTGCATACACTTTATTCAAATCCGGCGTTACTATGACTTTTTCTATTGTTGCGTGGGATCCGCAGACGGGCATGACGGGGGTGGCGGTGGCCACCAAACACTTAGCTGTTGGTGCCCTAGTGCCCCATGCGCGGGCGGGGGTAGGCGCGATCGCTACCCAGGCCCAAACCAATCCGCTGCTCGGCATTTGGGGCCTAGAGCTGCTGGAGCGGCGTCAGGCCACCGAAAGCCCATTTAGCGAGGCATCGGCGGAAGTCGTGCTGGAATGGCTGCTGGAAAATGACTGCGATCGCGACCAGCGCCAGGTGCATTTGGTGGATCACCAAGGCCACACCGCCGCCTGGACGGGCTGCGACTGCACCGGCTGGGCGGGGCATCGCACCTTTGCCAATGTTTCGGTGGCGGGGAATATGCTGGCGGGGTCAGAGGTGCTAGAGGCGATGGCAGCGGCATTTCAGGGTGGCGAGGGGATGGGCTTGAGCGATCGCCTCCTGCTGGCCCTAGAAGCGGGCGAAGCCGCCGGGGGCGACAAGCGCGGTCGCCAGTCCGCCGCCCTCTACGTGGTAGATAAAACCCCCTACCCCCACCTCGATTTGCGAGTTGACCACGACGACGACCCGATCGCGATGCTGCGAACTCTGCACAGCGAGGCCCACAAAGACTACTACCAGTCGTTCCGCCAGAGCATGCCCAGCCAGCTTGCAGTACCCCAGCGCGAGGAAACCGTTTGGCTGCCTAAGGCGGTTTAGCCTGGGTCAATTCTAGGACTTTAAGTCTTGCAGGAGTTGATTGGCCCAGGTAGCTTGATCATTTGGCAGCAAGGGGCTAAGCGGACGGCTGTAGTCTAAAACACAGTCAAACCCGCCGCGATCATAAACGGCGGTAAGTAGAGCCTGCAAATTGACCATGACCAATTGAGCCGCACCTGGGGCACAAGGGTTTCGGCAATCAGCGTAATTAGCCAGTGATGTACCTCTGGCCAAAAGTCTGAGTGTTCCAAGTAGGGCACTGGTGTCTTAAAAGCTGACTTTTCCTACTAAGTCAGGTTTAGGTGATGACTGTCTAGATAGCGCTGTGCCAAATTTTTCTCTGGTCCCAAATCGAGGGCTGGGTCAGTAATTTTACGGGACTGGGGTGAAGTTTTTGAAGTCAACCCATTCACAAGGAATTGCTCCCATGCGTCAGCTAATTTTGAGCCAGCTCAAGTGCAACGAAACCGAAGATTGGGGTGCCGACGAGTGCCGTCTCGAAGTTTTTGTCGATGGTACGCTGCAGCCCCACCTCAAGCGCGGCCTCAACAATGGCCAAACCTGGTCTCTCAACCAGACCTACACCTTCAACAACGACGTGGAAATTAAGCTTTGGGACGAAGACTCCCCTGATGCCGACGATTTTTTGGGCTCTGTTCGCATCACTGCTGGGCTAACCTCGGGCGCTACCGCCGCGTTTACCCGCGATGGGGCCAACTACCAATTGCGCTACCAGGTGGTCGATATACCCGATGTTGACCCGGTCGCCAGTGCGATCGCCGCCTTTGAGCAATCTTCTCGACCAGGAGTGTGGCCGCAGATTACCAAAGCCGAGCTAATTCAAGACATTCGCATTACGGTTGCCAACCCGCTCAACATCAACCAAAACTACACCCCCTTCTGCGGCCCTGCCGCCATTGTGTTTGAGCTGGTATCTAAACAGCCCGCCCGCTACGTCGCTCTCTGTCAGGCCCTCTACGAAACCGGTCAATTCCGCAGCCGCACTAAAACCGTGCGCCCCTCCGACGGCCTTCGTCAGAGCAAAATTCGATCTGGCATGTCTGCCGCCGACTGGATGCTGATCGCCACCCTGCGCGATACCGAAAACCTAATCTTTCCAGTGACTGGCGACTCTGGCAGCCTTAGCAACAACGTCGCTGGCATCACTACCCCCTGGGAAATGAAGGGCTGGATTTCCGAAATTTTAGGCTACAGCCAGGTCGATTTTGAATCCACCTTTGTCTACGGCGAATTTGACGCTATGAAAGCCGCAGACGCTGCCCGTCGCCAAGGCGGCGTAGCCTTTGTGATGATTGACGCTGCCATGCTCGGCGGTAGTGCGCCCACGGTGGCCTACCCCAACCACTGGATCGTCTACCAAGGCGGTCTCAGCATTGACAACGGCGTTTGGTATAAACACGACAGCGGCCACATTCGCTTTAAATGCTACAGCTGGGGTAAATTTTTCTCTGTAGACCTGGGCGAAGGCCCCTTTGAAGACTATATGTGGGGCGTTGTGACGGGGCGGTAGGGGCAAAAGGGTTTAGAGCTTAAGGTGTAGGGCTTGAGGCCTGCCGTGAATCCTGCACCTTGAGCCCTGCCCCCTCACTCCCTCGGCAGCCCAGCGTTGGGCTGAAGGATGACCTAGCGATCGACCGATCCCATTACTACGTCAATGCTGCCGAGAATGACAAAAATGTCGGCCACCTTCTGGCCCTTGAGCAGGTGAGGCAGCAGATGCAGGTTGTTGAAGTCGGCAGCGCGAATCTTCCAGCGCCAGGGCATGGGGCTGGCGTTGCCGACGAGAAAAATACCTAGCTCGCCCCGGCCCGACTCGACCCTCACATAGTGCTCGCCAGCGGGAATTTTGAAGGTAGGGGCGATTTTTTTAGCAATGAACTGGTAGTCGAAGCCCTCCCATTCCGACTTTGGCCCTTCCGCTAAGCGCTTGGCCTCTAGGCTCTCCCAGGGGCCGCCGGGCAAGCGGTCGAGGGCCTGCTGAATGATCGTGAGCGACTGGCGCATTTCGGTGAGGCGTACCCGGTAGCGGGCCAGGCAGTCGCCTTCGGTCTCCCAGGCCACCGACCAGTCAAAATCGTCGTAGCATTCGTAGTGGTCAACTTTGCGCAGATCCCACTGGACGCCGCTGGCCCGCAGCATAGGGCCAGAGCAGCCCCAGGCGATCGCATCCTGGCGACTGACTAGCCCCAGCCCCTCGCAGCGGCGGCGAAAGACGGGGTTGTCGGTGATCAGGCGCTCGTACTCGTCGAGCTTGGGGCCAAGATATTCAACAAAATCCCGGCATTTTTCGACCCAGCCGTAGGGCAAGTCAGCAGCCACACCCCCGACCCGAAAATAGTTGTGGTTGACCATGCGGTAGCCGCTCACCGCCTCAAACAGGTCGAGAATAGGTTCGCGATCGCGCAGGGTGTAGAAAAATAGCGTCTGCGCTCCCATATCCATCACAAACGGCCCTACCCACAGCAGGTGGTTGACCAGCCGGGTCAGCTCTAGCAAAATGGCGCGAATGTAGCTAGCCCGCCGGGGCACCTCGATATCCGCCAGCTTTTCTACAGCATTGACCGTCACCGCCTCGTTAAACAGGCCGCCGTAGTAGTCCCACCGGCTGGTGTAGGGAATGAACATGGTCGAGGTGCGGGCCTCGGCAATTTTTTCCATGCCCCGGTGCAGGTAGCCGATGACGGGCTCGCAGTCCACCACGTCTTCGCCGTCGAGGGTGACGAGAATGCGAAAGCAGCCGTGCATGGAGGGATGGTGAGGGCCAAAGTTGACCACCATCGGCTCGGTGCGAGTTTCCATATGTGCCATGACAGTTCTCCCGGTTGAGCGCACATACCCAGTCCAGTTCGGGATCTGTAGTTGTCCTACAGGCCACACGTCTCTTTTGGACTGGGATGAGGTTTGGCCCGAGTATGGCAAGGGCGATCGCCCCCTGTCTTGCCGGTTCTTCTGTCCCATTGCACAAACTTCCGACGGGAATTTTTTCTAACCCCGTCGCCACTGCCCCGGCGTGACCCCCACCAGCCGCTTAAAGTGGCGGTTGAGGTGGCTCTGGTGGGCAAAGCCAACTTGGTAGGCAATGTCAGCAATAGGCGTATGGGGCTGGGCTAGCAGCGTCTTGGCCCGTTCTACCCGGCAGCGAATCACGTACTGGTGGGGGGCAAACCCCGTGGACTGCTTAAACAACTGCGAGAAGTAGTGGGCGCTCATGCCCGCCAGCGCTGCCAGGGTGGCCAGGCGCAGGTCAGTATCGAGGTGCGCCTCGATGTAGTCGAGAATGCACCGGAGCTGGGTTTGGGAAAGCCCGTCGCAGTAGGTTTTGAGGATGGGCTGGCGGGTGGCGTAGGTTTGCAGCAGGTGCACCGCCAGGGTGGTGGTGAGCGATTCGGCGTAGAGGCTGTCGATGTTGCCCAACTGAAGCTGCCGTTTGAGAGCCAGCCCGAGCTGAAGCACCAGCAAGTCTTGGGTGGCAAAGTGGGGCACCAGCTCAATGGCAGTGCCATCGGCGGCGGCATCCAGCGATCGCCCCAGGGCAGCAGGCTCAAAGGCTAGACTCATAAACTCGCCGGGCACGTTCCAGCGCGATCGCTGCCCCACCTGGGCCGGCAACACCAAAATATCTCCCGGATGCACAGGCTCGACTTTAAACTGACCGTCGATGGATCGCTCTGCCAGGGCCGTCGGCGGCAGCTGGGTAAACAGCACAATGCTGTGCCAGGGGGTAGCCACCTCCAGAGGTATTTCCCCCGGTGGTTCCCAGCGGCAGTCAACATAGGTGCCCCCCCAGCAAAACCCCTCGGTAGACACCAGCGGCGGGGCCGCAAAGATAGCATCGATCTGGGGCTGGGTCGAGAGCAGTTGAGGGGCCAAGGCAAGATCCTCAAGGGCGGGCGGTGTCTACCATTCCACACTGCTACTAGCTTACTGCCACAAGCTTGAGGTCAAACAGACTAACTGGTGCCGTATGGCTGAAATAAATCCGCTATTGCCACTTCCCGGCTGCCTAGCTCCCCGGCTCTCCGGCGATTGGCAATAGTCACCCACTTGCGCCGTTGACTGCTAGTGGCCAAAAGGCTCTAGACCATACTGGGGTCAGGAGGCGCTGGAATCTACCAATAGCGTCATTTACCTTGCTTTCCCCAGAGAAATCAGGTCAAAATTAAAGAGGAACTTCCCCTTTTGCCTCTAGACAGGCTGTGCTAACGACTCCGCTCAGGCGATAGCTTAGACGCATCAAGGTATAAAAACGGTTGGTTTACATCCCTATGACTGCCACAACTCCGCAATCTCGCTCGGCCTCTCCAGCGGATCAACCCCAGCTTAATAATGCTCAGGCAGAGTTAACGGTGGATGTGGCGATCGTCGGCGGCGGAATTGTCGGGTTGACCCTGGCTGCAGCCTTGGCCCCCTGCGGCATGAGCATTGCTGTGATTGAGGCTCAAACGGCGGCAGCAGCGGCGGCGCGGCAGCGGGCCTATGCTTTCTCGCTGACCTCAGCCGATATTTTTAAGGGCCTGGGGCTGTGGCCACACATTGGGCCGCACATTTGCCATTTTGATAAAGTACAGCTCTCCGATGCTGACTACGGCAGGGTGGTGCAGTTTTTGCCGACCGACCTGGGTACCGATGTGGTGTACTACGGGGCCGAGCATGGGGTGCTGATGGCGGCGCTGCAGGGGGCGATCGCAGCTACCCCCAACATCTACTACCTCTGCTCCGCCAGTCTCGGCGAGATTCACGATCAGGGCGAGTGGGCGATCGCTGAGGTGAGTACGCCAGAGGGAATGGTCAGGGTGCGATCGCCGCTCATGGTCGCCGCCGACGGCAAAGGCTCACTCCTGCGGCAGCGGGCGGGCATTGGCAGCGTTGGCTGGCGCTACCGCCAGTCCTGTGTAACTACTGTGCTAGAGCCAGAGCATTCTCACCAAAACACAGCCTACGAGCGGTTTTGGCCCAGCGGCCCCTTTGCCATTTTGCCCCTGCCCGGCCAGCGCTGTCAGATCGTGTGGACCGCCCCTCACGCCGAAGCCGAGGCCATTCTAACCCTGCCCGAAGCCGAGTTTATGGCCGAGCTAGAGCAGCGCTACGGTAGCCAAATGGGACAACTGAAGCGGCTGACGCCCCCGGCCCTGTTTCCGGTGCAGCTGATGCAGTGCGATCGCTACGTGCAGCCCCGCCTCGCCCTGGTAGGCGATGCCGCCCACAGCTGCCACCCGGTCGGTGGACAGGGGCTCAACATGGGCATTCGCGATGCGGCAGCCCTGGCCGAAGTGCTGACCACCGCCTACCAGCGAGGCGAAAATTTGGGCCATGTAGCTGTGCTGCGTCGCTACGAGCGCTGGCGACGGCTGGAGAACTGGGTTATTCTCAGCTTTACCGACCTGCTTACCCGCACTTTCTCCAATCAAATTTGGCCGGTGGTGGCTCTGCGGCGGGCAGGGCTGTGGGTGCTGGACTCGGTGCCCCCCCTTAGGCAGCTGGCCCTGCGGCTGATGACCGGTCGCTTAGGACGGGTGCCTAAACTGGCGCACCTGGGCCAGCAAGGTGTGAATTAGAACTGGCCCCATATTTAGTAGCGCCAGAATTAATCACGCTAATGGGGTAGCTCCACATTTTCTTCACAAGCGCCAATGCTAACCCAGCTTGTCGAGCCATCCTCCCACCATTCTTTCTTCCAGATTGGGGCGTTGTGCTTGAGGGTATCGATCGCATACTGACAAGCGGCAAACGCCTCGGCCCGGTGAGGGCAGCCCACCGCCACCAGCACGCTAATGTCGCCCACCACTAGTTTGCCAGTGCGGTGGTGAATCACCACCCGAGTCGCGTCGGGCCAGGTGGCGCGAATTTGGGCAGCAATTTGCTTGAATACCTCCAGCGCCATCGGTTCATAGGCCTGATACTCCAGGGCGACCACCGCTTTGCCCTCGCTGTTGTTGCGTACCATACCGCTCATCACCACTACGGCTCCATTGGCTGGGTCGGCGGCCAGGGCATAGACCTGATCTAAAGACAGCGGGGCAAAGGTCATTCGCAAACTGTCGGTGGTAGGGGCCAAAGCAGACCCTGACTTAGCAAGCTGCATAAAGAAACGACTAGAGACAACAGAAGCGGCACCGACTTAACAAAAATTTGTCACAAAAATTCGTCTACCGTAATGGGCGGTTACGTCGTGCAGGTGCCCATCCCCAAAATCCAGGCCCAGGCAGGATCAGGGCTTAGTCGGTATTGGGGTCGACATCCCCTGCCGCCAATGCTTTGCATTATAGGGTGGCCCTGCTGCTAAGGTCTCAATCGAATCGGAGGCACAGCGTGGTTGATCGGCTACGGCATGATGGGCCGCTATTTTGCGCGGGAAACAGGCCCAGGGGTTGGGGTGAGAGCGGGGTAGGTAAGCGGGCGATTGTGTGGGTAAATAGGTTATCGTCTACCCCGCCAATTTCACCCCTCCCTTATCCCCCACTCCGATCAAATACAGCAGGGCCATGCGCACGGCGACGCCGCTGGTGACCTGGTCGCCGATCAGACTCAGGGCAGGGTCATCCATCACATCGGAGCTAATTTCAACGCCGCGATTGACCGGGCCGGGGTGCAGCACCTTTACGGTGGGCTGGCAGTGGCGCAGGCGATCGCGCGTTATCCCAAACCCCTGGTGGTACTCGCGCAGGCTGGGCAGCAGGTGCTGGGTCATGCGCTCCTTTTGCAGGCGCAGGGTCATGACAAAGTCGGCCCCCTCCAGGGCTGGGGGCAGGGTGGTGTGCTGAACAATGGCGCGGGGAATATCGATTGGCGACTGGGTGGCGAAGGCCTCGGCAAAGCTGGGTGGCAGCAGGGTAGGCGGGGCGGCCAGGTGCACCTCGGCTCCGCAGGCGGTCAGGCACCACAGGTTGGAGCGGGCCACGCGCGAGTGCAGAATGTCGCCCACCAGGGCAACTTTCTTGCCTTTCAGCAGGGAAGCGGTGGGTTGATCCGGATTTAGGGTCAGCCCCAGCGTGAATAGATCGAGCAGGGCCTGGGATGGATGGGCGTGCAGCCCATCGCCGCCGTTGAGCACGCCGACCCCAGTGTGCAGTCGGTCCATCTCAGCGGCGATCGCTCCCGGTACCCCCGCTTCCTGGTGGCGAATCACCATCAGGTTGGTGCCCATAGCCAGGTAGGTCTTGGCGGTGTCTAGAATGGTTTCACCTTTGGTCAGCGACGAGGTGCCGGGGGCAAAGTTGAGTACATCTGCCGACAGCCGCTTGGCGGCCAGTTCAAAGCTGCTGCGGGTACGGGTGGAGGGTTCAAAGAACATATTGGTGACCACCAACCCCTGTAGGGCGGGCACCTTACGGGTGCGGCGCGACAGCACCTGCCAAAAGCTCACCGCCGTTTCCATCACCGTTTCAAACTCTGCCGCCGTAAAATCGGCCAGCGACAGTACGTGTCGTCGATTCCAGGAAGCACTTGCCATGACCCGTTGCCTAAACCCAGTTAAATCCCGTCCTCACCATACCTGGCTCAGGGCCTTAGGACTAAACTCAGGGATAATCTCTGGGGCAATTTCTCTGGCCTGTTTGGGGTTATTGGGAGGGTGCGTTGGGGCGACGGGAGGAACGACAGCGATCGCACCGAATGCCGTTAGCTCCACTGAAGCCGCGATCGCCACCCCATTTAAATCCATAGAATTGGCCACCAGCCCCGCCGATACATTGGTTAGCGCCAGTCGCATTGTGCAGGCCAGGGCGCGGCGGCTGGTAGTGCCCGCCGACCCGGTCGCAGTCGACCTCTACACCCTCGACGATCGCTGCGAAAACTACCAGCGAGAGCCCATTCTCGTGCCTCGCCCTCAGAGCATGGAAACCACCGTTGCCCTGATTATGGCGGAGCAGGCCATTCCAGAATTCACCCTGTCAGGCTACCGCACCAGTTTTGACCCCCAGACCAAAACCGTCACCATCGATCTGCGGGTGTCCCGCACCTCGCGCCGGGTGCTAAATTCCTTATCGGTGTGCGAACAGAAGGCGCTGCTGGGCAGCCTGCGCGAAACACTGATTAACCAACCCGACTGGAAGATTGAGGCGGTAACGTTTACAAACCGAGGTAACTCTCTGGTGCTGTGAATTCAAAACCTGTATGCGTCGGGGCAACCGCCGTTTGCCCCGACCTACTTGGGATATCCAGCTGGGATTAAGAACTACTTGGGTAGCCCCAGTACAGAGCATGGAGTCTGGGAATCTAGCTGCTTCACCAGGCGGTGCTTAGCCGTATGACACCCCACCAGCAGCACTTCAGCCCCAATCTCTTTGGCTACCTGGCTGAGTTCCGTCGCCACCTTACCAATTCGCAGGTGGGCGTTGAGTGAACCACGCCACTCACTGGCCAGACAGCGGGCCTGCCAGAGAATGCGATCGGCATTGGCAATGGTTTTGGGGCGAGTTTTATCAACGACGTAAACGACGTGTACATGCACAGGATTGGGCTTGGCCAAACGAGTTTGGTGAGCCGCACAAAGGGCCAGGTCGAGGGCCGCCTGGCTGCGGGCCGAACCACTGTAGCCCACCACAAAATTAATCGTTTGCTCGTCTACATTGAGGCCTGTAATGGGTGGTTTGGGCCGCAGCAGTAGAACAATATTCTTAGCTAGATCTTGACGACCCAGGGCCGCTTCTAAACGCATAATCATGGGCTTGATCGCAGCCTCGGGGGACATCTGAGGGGCGATCGAATGTGACTGCCTTGACGGGGCAGTGGCGCGCAATTTGAGCTGCATGAGACCCTCCTGGAGCCTAGTCATGAACAGCGAACAAGCCGTGTTGACACCACGACTTAGGACACTGAAACAATCAACGCATTAGCGTAAATAGATGGTTCAGTCTCCCTCAATGCCGACGAGGTTAGCTGACGGGCTAGGGTTGAGAGATACCCTTTTCCGATTACCCTTACATAGAGGTTAAGAACTCGGAAACACGCCCCTTTACTTGGTTCCCCCGCTCTAGCGGTTAGGACAGCTAGATTAGGCTGACTTGTTCGACCCCTAAATTGTAGAAGGGAAAAATGAAAAGCGTCAACGATTTCTTTACGTTGTGTGACTATTTGTATTGTTCAATACAGTCGCCGCTGTCGGGCAAATATTTTTATTTTTCAGGTGAAATTACTGACTCAAATAAACAGCATTAATCCATTATCAACGGTGTTTTTAGAAAACTTTTTTCACTTGAGCATCTTTCGTTAGAAGTATTTTTAAATGAATGCTTTAAAAGACCCGTAAGGCTGCGATCGCAGCCTTACGGGTCTAACGATAGCGTTGGGTTAGCTGGTCGAGCCGCTCCCGTTCATCGTCGTTCAGTTCCCAACCCAGTGCCCCAGCATTCTGCGCGGCCTGACGGGCATTTTTAGCGCCAGGAATGGGCATTACATTGCCCTGGGCGACCAGCCAGTTGAGGGCCACTTGGGCGGGGGTGCGGTCTCTTTTTTCGCCGATGTCCTGTAGCGCCTGAATAACTGGCATTAGCTCAGTTAGCCCGCTCTGGCTAAAGCGCGGGTTGAGCCAGCGGGCTCCAGCGGGCTTGAGGTTGGCCTCGGGGGTGTACTTGCCGGTCAACAAGCCCTGAGCCAGCGGGCTGTAGGCGAGAATTGTCACTCCCAATTCTCGGGCCGTGTCAATGACGCCATTGACCTCAGGGTTGCGGCTGAGCAAAGAATACTGCACCTGGTTGGCTGCCAGGGGAATGCCCTGTTCCGCTAGGTAGCGATGGGCGTCGCGCATTTGGCTGGCCGAATAGTTGCTTACCCCTACAGCACCAATGCGGCCCCGTTTGACCTCCGCTGCCAGCGCCTGCATCATCTCTTTTTGGCTGAGCAAAAAATCCAGGGGCCAGTGCACCTGGTACAGGGCCACCGAGGCCACCTGAAGGCGATCGAGGCTGGCCGATAGGGCGTCGACCACAGATTGTTTCGAAAAGCGCCAGGGCAGCGGAAAGTACTTGGTAGCCACTATTGCGCCCTGGGCGGCCTGCTGGGGGCGCTGCTGCATAAATCGACCGATCAAGCGCTCTGACTGGCCAAAGCCGTAGATCTCGGCGGTATCAAAGAGCGTTAGGCCGGCGTCGAGGGTAGCGTCGAAGGCGGCGTGCAAATCGCTGTCGCTGTAGGCTTTACCGTAGTCCCAAAAGAGTGAGTCGCCCCAGGCCCAGGTGCCCACGCCCAGGGCTGGTATAACCAGTCCGCCAGGGGCAAGCGTAACGGTTTGCAGATTGGCGATGGGGGGCATAGAACAGGCTCCGGCAGCAGGTTGAACAATGATTTTATTGTAAACTTTAGTAAAGAGCTTTCAGAATTACCCCCTAAAGATCATTCCTTGGGAAGAGCTGTCTTATGAACCGCCGTCGTCTGTTGCTAGCTGCTTTAGGCACTTGCTTGGCTTGCTTAAGCTGGATTGTTTCTCCCCTACCTGCGCTGGCGATGGGGGGTGCCCAAATTCCGCTGGGCGACCCGGCTCCCGATTTTACGCTGCCGACCAATGCTGGCGATGGAGAAATTTCGCTGGCCGACTTTCGGGGCCAGTGGGTGGTGCTGTACTTTTACCCCCGCGACTTTACCTCGGGCTGCACCATCGAGGCCCAGCGGTTTGAGCGCGATATCGCTGAGTACAAGGCTCGCAATGCTCAAATCATCGGTATTAGCGCTGACAGCGTCGAGTCTCACGCCGAATTTTGCGACGCTGAGGGGCTAGAGTTTCCGCTGCTGTCTGACCCCAGAGGGGCAGTCAGTAAGGCCTACAGGTCATGGCTGGGGGCGATGTCGTTGCGGCACACCTATATCATTGGCCCCGATGGCACCATAGAGGCGCGCTTTTTGGGCGTGCAGCCGGTGATCCACAGCCGCGAAGTGCTGGCGACGCTGGACGAGCTACAGCAGGCGTAGGCGATGGGATAGCATCGGGTGATCAGGGCTAAAGGTAGTTTGAGCAACGGTGCGATCGACGGCGAGATGCGATCGCGCCCCCCATACGGCCAAACCAATGTGATCTGCCCTACACCCAAACAGGAAGCTGAACGTCTAAACCATTACAAGATGCCTAAGGTCACTGGCTGAAACGGCCCAGGCTAATAGACTCTAAAACAGTGATATAGTAATCGGTCTTTGATTTGGGCCACCTCTAGGGAGAGAAAGGGCGCATGAATTCGCTCGGACGACATATTTTGGTTGAGTTTTTTGGCTGTTCGTCAGACATCCTCAACGACGTGCCGCTGATTGAGAGCAGCATGGTGGGGGCCGCCGCCGATGCCGGGGCGACGGTGATTAGCTCGGTCTTTCACCACTTTTCGCCCTTTGGCGTCTCGGGAGTGGTGGTAATTCAAGAAAGCCACTTGGCCATTCACACCTGGCCTGAGTACCGCTACGCTGCGGTAGATCTGTTTACCTGCGGCGATACCGTTAACCCCTGGATTTCCTTTGACAAGCTTAAAGTTGCCTTTAAGGCCGACTACGGCTCTGCCCTGGAGATGAATCGGGGCCAACTGGAGCTGCTGGAGCGCATCGACGTTGACCTGGGCGAACTGCGCGACGAGGTCACCAATAAGCTGATCACCCCCAGACAGAGCCGCAGCGTCTGGTTCACCGACAAAAACGACGATATTGCCCTGTCGATTCGCCACAAGGGCGATCGCGTTTTTCGCGAGAAATCGCCCTACCAAACCGTCGAAATTTTTGACACCTTTGCCTACGGCAAAATGCTCACCATCGACAACATGGTGATGTGCAGCGAAAAGGACGAAAACGCCTACCACGAGATGATCATCCACGTGCCGATGCTGCTGAACCCCAGCTTCAAAAATGTGCTGGTGATCGGTGGCGGCGACGGTGGCAGCGTGCGCGAAATTTTGCGCCATCCCCAGGTTGAGCAGGTCACTATGGTCGAAATTGACGAAGCCGTCGTGCGGGCCTCGAAGGAATTTTTGCCCTCCCTATCGGGCGCCCTTGACGACCCCAAGCTCGACCTGCGAATCGAAGACGGCATTGCCTTTGTGGCCAACGCTCCCGACAACTGCTATGACCTGATTGTGATCGACTCTTCTGACCCGGTAGGGCCATCAGAGGGGCTATTTAGCACCGAGTTCTACAAGCAGGTGTATCGCATTCTTAAGCCCGGTGGCGCAATCACAGCCCAAAGCGAATCACCCCGGTTTAACCAGCGGGCCTTTGTGGATATTCACCACTGCCTCAAGGGCATTTTTGGCGACGAAAATGTGTTCTGCTACCTGGCCTTTATCCCCACCTACCCGACCGGCATGTGGAGCTTTAACTACGCCACTAAGGGGGCGGCCCACCCCATTCAGGGTATGAATGCCGAACGGTCTGGAGCCTTTGCCGCTGAGCATAGCCTTCAATACTACAATGTAGGTATGCATCAAGCGGCCTTTGCGCTGCCCACCTTCGTACAAACCATGCTGAAGGGGTAAATCAACTGTCTGGGAGGTAGGTGAAGTGCGGTTCCTTCACCTCCTATCTCCTATTTTGTGGAGCGGACGTTCGTTGCTGTTCTGGGATAAATCAGACGTGGCTGCTGCTCAGATTGAACTTCCTACAGAACAAATTTCAGAGTTTTGCGATCGCTGGCTAGTCACCGAGTTTTCCCTATTTGGTTCTGTTCTCCGCAGTGACTTTCATGGGGATAGCGATATTGACGTGCTGGTGAAATTTCACCCCGAGGCTCACCCAACCTTTCACACCCTCGATCAAATGGAAGCAGAGCTAGAACTCTTGTTTTCTAGGAACGTTGATCTCATCACTCGACAGGGGATCGAAAGTAGCCTTAACTACCTGCGTCGTCGCGAGATTCTGTCCTCTGCTCAGGTGATTTATGCAGCGGGATCTTCAATTCAACACTTCGGACAGTTTTTGGAAGCCAACGGTAGAATGCGGGTTTCGGCCCTCTTACTCGGTGGTCTAGCCAACGAGAAATCAAGGGTTTCAGCGCCTGCTCGGAAAAGTGTCCGGACTATTGTCAATTTCTACTTGACATGCTTCAATCTGCGGAATTGATTGTAATCTACGTTGGTCAATGCTCAAAACTTGAGTTCCTAGAAGACATTCAACTCCAGGATTCAGTGATTCGAAGAATTCTAGTGATTGCTGAAGCCGCAAGACGTATTTCAGAACCGACTCGGCAAAGCTTGCCCCAGATTTCCTGGCAGGAGATCAACGGCATGCGAAATCGCTTAGTCCATGGCTACGATGACATCAATATCGACATTGTTTGGAATGTTGTTCAATCTGAAATTCCGCCTCTAATTGAAGAATTAAAATTGCATATTCCACCCGAAAATTGAGAGAAGATTTAGTCGCCATGACGACCTCATCCGCCAACCTACAAACCTTCGACCCCAGCGGTGTGGGTCTCGACAACGGCAACCTCTACGGGCTGCCCTGCGACTACGATACGGCGGGCATGATTATTTTTGGCCTGCCCTGGGAAGTCACAGTGTCGTACCACACCGGTACGGCCCAAGGGCCACGACGGGTGCTAGAGGCCTCGCCCCAGCTCGACCTGTACGATCGCGACAACCCCGACGGCTGGCGAAAGGGCATTTATATGCCGCCGATTCCCCAGCACTTGCTCGATCTCAACTATCAGGTGCGCGAAGCAGCCAATCGCGTCATTCAGGCGACAGAGGAGGGGGTGGCGATCGCCACTCAACCCCTGCTGCAAACCGATTTGGATAACGTCAACCACGCCTGCGAGCAGATGACCGGCTGGCTCTACGCCCAGACCACCGCCGCCCTCGACGCTGGCAAGCGGGTGGGGGTTATTGGCGGCGACCACAGCGTACCGTTGGGCTACCTGCAGGCTCTGGCCGAGCGCCATCCCGACTTTGGTGTGCTGCACATCGACGCCCACGCCGACCTGCGCCAGGCCTACCAGGGTTTTTGCTACTCCCACGCCTCGATTATGGTCAACCTGCTGAAGCTGCCCCAGATCAGCAGGCTGGTGCAGGTGGGCATTCGCGACCTGTGCCACGATGAGGTATCGCTGATCAAGCATTCTGAAGGACGCATCGTCACCCACTACGACGCGGCGGTGAAGGAAAACACCTACCGAGGCATACCCTGGATGCATCAGTGTGAGGCGATCGTGGCAGATTTGCCCGAAAAGGTTTACGTCAGCTTTGATGTCGATGGCCTCGATCCAAAACTTTGCCCCAGCACCGGCACCCCTGTCCCTGGCGGGCTAGAGCTAGAAGAAGTTTTCTGTTTGCTGCGCCAGGTGGTGCACAGCGGGCGGCAAATCATCGGCTTTGACCTCTGTGAGGTGGGCGACGGTGAGTGGGACGGCAACGTAGGGGCCAGGGCGGTGTATAAGCTCTGCTGTCTGATGGGCCTGTCTAATGAGCCAGGCGCAGCCAAACCTCGGATGGGTGTTTAGCTGGAACACGCTTAGAAAGTCACAGACCAAGAGACGAACGTTGAACCGATGAAACGCCGTGGCATTATGATAAAAATAGCTGTGTTGTTTTGAGCTTTAGAAAGCACCTATGGATATTTTGTCGTTTGGCTGGGTGGCGCTGCTAGTAGTGTTTACTTTCTCGCTGTCGATGGTGATCTGGGGCCGCAACGGGTTCTAGACCCAGTGCTGATGTAGCTGGTGCTGACGTAGATATGGAAGCGACTTTACAAGCCCAAGCTTTTAGCATTTTGGCCACCCTGGCCCTAGTGCTAATGGTTGTAGTGACCGGCGGTGTGGCGTACTTAACCGCTGCCGACTGGCGCGATCGCCGACGGCGCAAAAACGATCAGCAGACCGCCAAGCGCGATCCGCAGATTGCCAAGCGCCGTGCCAAATCGTAGTTTGACTCAACCCACGCCCCCTCAGGGTACTGCGCTCTCTGGGGCTGCTGCTGGCGCACGACAACTGGCGCTGAACGTGCTGCTTCAGGTGCAGGCCGGAGCCTACGCCGATGTAGCCCTGCACCGTACCCTGGCCCAGGCAAAGCTCGGCGAGAGCGATTCCCCAGGGGAACGCTCTGCGGAACGCGCCTTTGCCACCGAGTTGGTCTATGGCACAGTCCGTCGCCAGCGCACGCTAGATGCCCTCATCGATCAGCTGGGCACCCGCCCCGCTGACAAACAGCCCCCGGTGCTGCGGCTTGTGCTGCACCTGGGGCTTTATCAATTGCGCTACCTGTCTGCCGTGCCGGCTTCGGCGGCGGTAAATACCAGTGTTGACCTGGCTAAGGCCAATGGTTTGGGCCGTCTGTCCGGAGTCGTCAATGGGCTGCTGCGCCAGTACCTCCGTCAGGCTGAGGCAGGCGAAGACCCCCTACGTCTGCCCGATCAGCCAGGGGCGGCGTTAGGCATACGGCACAGCTACCCGGACTGGCTAGTGGCCCTGTGGCTCGAACAGCTAGGGTTTGCAGAAACCGATCAGCTTTGCCAGTGGTTCAACCAGGTTCCCACCATTGACCTGCGGGTGAATCGTCAACAGGCCACAGTCACCGCCGTCAAAGCGGCTTTTGATGCCGCCGAGATTGCTGTGGAGGCTATCCCTGGGCTGCCCTATGGGCTGCGCTTGGTCAACCACCAGGGGGCACTGAGCAATCTACCCGGCTACGAAGCAGGCTGGTGGAGCGTGCAGGACGCCAGCGCTCAGCTGGTCGGTCTGCTGCTCGACCCCCAGCCGGGTGACACCGTGCTGGATGTTTGCGCGGCACCAGGGGGTAAGGCGACCCAAATGGCTGAAATTGTGGGGCCAGAGGGAACGATATGGGCCTGCGATCGCGCCCCTTCCCGCCTAAAAAAAACGGTCGCCAACGCTACCCGCCTGGGCCTTAGAAACCTGCACATCCACGCGGGCGACAGCACCGATCTGGCCTCGTTTCACCAGCAGGCTGACCGGGTGCTGGTCGACGCCCCCTGCTCTGGACTGGGCACCCTGCACCGCCACGCCGATGCCCGCTGGCGGCAGAACCCCGACAGCATTACCGCCCTTGCCAACCTGCAAAGCGCTCTGCTGAGCGAGGCCGCCCGCTGCGTTAAGCCCGGTGGCACTCTGGTCTATGCCACCTGCACTCTGCACCCTGCCGAAAACGAAGCCGTTATCAATGCCTTTTGCCAGGCCCATCCCACCTGGCACATTCAGCCCCCCGCCCCTGGCTTTGGCGATGGGCTAGAGGTATCCCCCCAGGGGTGGGTAAAGGTTTGGCCCCACCGCCACCAGATGGACGGCTTCTTTATGGTGAAGCTGCAGCCCCGCTCTCAGGCTTTTTCTTCGGCCTCTAGCTTTTCGCGCGACTCGCCCCAGTAGGCGCTGATGGTAATTTCTTCCTGGCTACCTTTGATCTGTGAGGTCCAGCGGTAGACTGTGTTTTTTGGGTTTACCCCCACTTCCAGCAGCTTGGCCCCCATGTAGTACTCCATCGAGTCGCGGGTGCGCTTTTTGAAAAATTCAGACTGATCTTTAGGCACCGTACGCGAGAGGTGGGCCTGGGTGTGTTTAGGCTGGGCCATGATGATTCAGCAAAATCAGCAAAAATTGGTTAGTTCGTTTTCTATGATACCTAGGGAAGGGAACCCGCCGCAGACAACATCGCTGGAGAAACGGAGAAACACAGGAATAACAACGTCGCAACAGTCGCAACAGTTAATTGCCCTGAGGAGACTACGGTGAGACCAACTACCCTGCTCTGGAGCGCATCCGCCCTGCTGCTGATCGCGATCGCAAGCTGCAATGCGCCTCAGCCGTCCGAGCAGCCCTCTGGCTCAGCGGAACCTGGCGCTACCACCGACCCCGCCGCCGAGAGCAGTTTGCCCGCCGATCAGGTTATTCTCCAGACTGCAATTGACCAGACCGAAGCGCGTGATTTCTGCGATGGATTTTTTCAGCCTGAGGTGGCAGCAGAATCGCAGGTCTACAGAATGGGCGATCGCGCCCTGGTAGAGCTACAGTGCGCCAGAGCAGCCTACCAGTCGGTCTATGCCTACGTGGCTGTGCAGCCCGATGGCACGCTGCAACCGCTGACCCTAGACCTGTTTTATCCCAACGAGTCGGGCCAGTTTGAGCGCACCAGCGAGGCCACGGTGGGGGGCCTTGCCACCTTCGACCCCGAACAGGGGCTGCTGACGGTGTTTAGCAAAGCGCGCGGGCTGGGTGACTGTGGCTCGCTAGCCGAGTATCGCTGGGCGGAGGGCGTACTGGAGCTGGCCACCTTCCGCTACCAGGGTTGTAGCGACTCGCCTGGGGAGTTTGTCGACCCCGCCGACTATCCTCAGGTTTATCCTTAAAAACCCCAGGTGCGCCTGGGGCCGGTGTCGAGGTGAATGATGTTGGGAATGTTGCTGTAGATGCCGATGCCCCCCGGCCAGGAGAGCATGAGCGCGTTGGCCACCTGTCGTCCGCTGAGCCCCTGAACCTGAATATCCGCCGCTTTGCCGTACAGGTGCTGACTCCGAGACGCTCCGCCTACCGCCGCGTTGATGGCAGGCGGGCGATACCAGGAGGTAATGCGAAAGGACCGATTGAGGCGATCGCGCGCTGGCTGCAAAGCTCGCGCCAGACCAATAATATTGTCGACAATCGCCTGGGTTTCGGGAATGCGGGTGGCATCTCGGGTCGCCTCGCCCCAGGTAAAGCTGCCGCCGGGAATGATCGGCTGGTCGGTATAAAAGGTGGATACGTTGCCCGGCAGCTTAAAGGGGCGGCCCACATACTGCGGCGGCGGCGGCGGGGCCAGGGGCGGATAGACCACGACCCCCCCTCGCTCGACGCGGGCATGGCCCTGGAACACGTACCAGGTATTGAGCCCATTGATGTTGTCTTTAACGTATTTAATGGTGAATCGAATGTGCCCGTTAAACGACCCCTGGGCGTCGGCAAAGGCGTAGGCACTCAGCACCATTGTGGTGCCCGGCGGTGCGGGCACCTGCTCAGTGGGGGCCAGCTGGCTACTGTCTACCGGGCGGCGCTTGAACAGAGTATTTTGGGTGACGCGCAGCACAAAGGCGTTGGGGTCGGGGCGCGGGTACACGACATCGCCGTCGAGGGTAACAAAGGCGTGGGGCGTATATACAAACCAGGTGCTGAGGCCGTTGACAAAGTCTTCAGTATTGCGAATGGCGAACTTGATGTGGTTGTTGAAGTTGCCCTGGCTGTCGGCAAAGGCGTAGGACTGCAGGTCGTAGGTTTGGCCACGCGACACGGCCACGGTCTCGTTTGCCGGGAGCAGGTTGGAGTCGAGGGGACGGCGTTTGAGCAGAGTACCGGTGTTGATCCACAGCACAGGGCTAGCCGCCTGGTCTTCGTGGGGATAGACGACAATACCGTCTGCTTCGACCTGAATATCTTGGGTGGGCACAAACCAGGTATTAAAGCCGCCGATGGTGCGATCGCGTAAGGCCACCTTAATGTGTCCTTCAAATCCGCCGTTGATGTCGGCGTAGGCGTAGGACTGGAGCGGGTAGAGGCGGCCCGCCGCGATCGCCGCCTGTTCATTGGCCGCTAGCTGCGACGGTGGCTCGGGCCTGAGCACAAAAACCGTGGGTCGATTCACTCGTAAGACTTGATTCACCCTGCATTCCCCTCATCTCGCCACGGCCTATCATATAGCACCATTTTTTGACTCCTGGGCATCCCTCTGGGGGCGGGTCGCTGATCTTTGCTGAAATTTATAGATTGGGCCTGATTGGGCCTGGTTTCAGGCTTGGGCTGGGTCCGGTGGGCACTGCAAGAGTTATGAGAAGAGCGTGAATCAGGGCGTCAAAAGATTTGTCCAAATTTAGGTAATTTATAGATAACCTTCTCCCCTATGCTGGGAGAAACCCCTGCTCTTTTCCGCTGGCTGTTCTTCCCCCTGCCCATGACTTCTGTATTACGCCTGAAGGCCAAACTTCCCACGCCCCTAGTTGCCCTTGCTGATCTGGCCTACGACTACTGGTGGAGCTGGACTGAGGAACGCGTTTCGCTGTTTAGCATTATTGATCCGATTCGGTGGCAGGCCTGCGGCCACAACCCCGTAGCGCTGCTAGAGGCGGTGCCGCTTGAACGCCTTTGGCAAGTGGCCGAAGATCCTTACTACCTCAACCGTCTGCGGCATTTGACTAGCCAGTTTGAGGCCTATCGTCGCGATGGTCAAGCTCCAAATCAGGGCGGACAGCGATCGCCCTGGGCTAGCCAGGTGGCCCCCCAGCTCAGCCCCGATCGCCCGGTGGCTTACTTTTGTATCGAGTTTGGTCTGCACGAGTCGCTGCCGCTTTACGCCGGAGGGCTAGGGGTGCTGGCGGGCGATAGCCTCAAGTCGGCCTCTGACCTGGGCGTGCCAATGGTGGGGGTAGGGTTGCTCTACCGCCAGGGCTACTTTCACCAGCACCTCAACCGCAGCTGCTGGCAAGAAGAACACCACGCCCACTGCGAGGTCGACCACCTGCCGATGGAGCTGGTGCGCGACGAGTTTGGCCAGGCGGTGACGATTAAGATCGACATTCGCCAGCGGCCCGTGCGGGTGCAGGTGTGGCGGGTACAGGTGGGGCGATCGCAGCTTTACCTGCTCGACACCGATCGCAGCGACAACGACCCCCTCGATCGCCGCATTACCAGCCAGCTCTACGGCGGCAACCCCGAGACTCGCCTGGCCCAGGCTCTGGTGCTGGGCATTGGCGGCGTGCGCATGCTCTACGCCCTCGATATTGAGCCGATGGTGTACCACCTCAACGGCAGCCACGGAGCCTTTGGTCTGCTGGAGGTGGCCCAGCGCGACCTGCGCTACAGCGAGGCCGACTTTGGCGCGATCGCGGCCCAGGTGCGTCAGCGCAGCGTGTTTACCACTCATTCGCCCGTATCGGCGGCGGGCAACGTGTTTGCCGCCGACCTGATCGAGTCATTTTTGGGCGGCTACTGGCCCCATCTGGGCCTATCGCGCGAAGATTTTCTGGCCCTGGGCAACCGCCGCCCCGATGACCCCTGGGGTTTGTTTTCGATGACGGTACTGGCCCTGCGTTTGAGCGGCAAAGCCAACGGTGTGAGCTCTCGCCACGGCGAAATTTGTCGGGAGATGTGGCAGGCCCTCTACCCCGACTGCGAGGTGCACCAGGTGCCGATTGGGGCGATTACCAACGGTGTCCATGCCGCCACCTGGACCGCGCCGCTGATGGGCGATCTATACCGCCAGTACCTGGGCTACGACGACCCTACCCCCATGACCGACCCCAGCCGCTGGGCCAGAATTGATGCGATCCCCGACGACCAGCTGTGGCAACGGCACAGCCTGCTGAAGGAGCGACTGGTTGCCTACACCCGCGATCGCGTTCGCACCGCCCGCCACAGCCGGGGCGAGGCCGCCGATGAAATTGCCGCCGTCGATCACCTGCTCGACCCCAGCGTGCTAACCCTAGGCTTTGGCCGCCGGTTTAGCCCCTACAAGCGCGGCGAACTGCTGCTCAGCGACCTGCACCGGGCGATTCGCATTTTGGCCCACCCCCGCCGCCCGATTCAAATTGTGTTTGCGGGTAAGGCCAACCCCAGCGACGAAGAGGGCAAGCGGATTATTCAGCGGCTGATGGAGTGGTGCCGCCACCCCGCCCTGCGCGATCGCGTCGCCTTTATCGAAGACTACGATATGGCGGTGGCCAAGCTGCTGCTGGCCGGGGTCGATGTGTGGCTCAACCATCCTCGCCGCCCTGAGGCCTCGGGCACCAGCGGCCAAAAAGTGGCCCTCAACGGCGGCATCAACTGCGCCACTCTCGACGGCTGGTGGGCCGAGGCCTATCGGGCTGGGAGTGCTGGCCAGGTGGCCAACGGCTGGATGATTGGCAAAGCCAACCCGGTCGCTGACCCCGATGTTCAAAACCAGCAGGATGCCGACTCGCTCTACGACCTGCTAGAGCATCACATTGCGCCCCTGTATTACCAGCGCGATCGCGCCGGGTTGCCCCGCCAGTGGATTGCGATGATGAAGGCGTCGATTCAGTCCTGTGCGCCTACCTACAACAGCGATCGCATGGTGGCTGAGTACCTCACCCAGATGTACATGCCCAGCCCTGAGCCCGTAGTGGTCAATGCGTTTTCCTAGGCAGCTATGGCCATAACCCTCTGGCAGGCCGATCTGCACCGCCCGCCCCTGGTCAGCGACAGCGGTGCACCCCTTTGGGAAATCTTGCTGTGCAGCGCAGATTTTGGCTTTAGCTATGGGGCCACAGCGCCCCAGGCGGCGGTAACTAAAGCCTGGGTAACTGAGCAGATCACCACCGCGATTCAAAAAGCCGGGGTAACTCCCAGCCAAATCCAGGTGTTTCGGCCCCAGGCCCTGTCGCTGCTAACTACCGCCTGCGAACCGCTGGGCATTGCGGTCGAACCTACCCGCCATACCCCCACGCTGCACCAGTGGCTACAGCAGCGGGCTAAGTGGTATCCCACCCAGCCCAACGCCATCCCGATTCCCTACAACCCGCTGCACATTGAGTCGCCGCCCCCGGTGCCCCTGCCCGAGAACCTGTGGGGCGATCGCTGGGGCTTCACTGCTCTGTCGGCCTACGATTTCGAGCAAACCCTGCCCTACGAACCCGTTCCCCTGCGCCATCTGCCCCCAGATCTAATGCCCTCCCGCCTGGGTCTGGCTAGCACCGCACCCATTCCAGGGGTGGTGGTAGACGCGGGCCGCCAGGCAATGGCTCTCGCCCAGTGGATTCAGGCCAATCATCCCGCCTGGCTGAGCTACGTGCGGGGGGAACCCGACGGGCTGATTTTAGAGGCCGGACTGTGCGATCGCTGGGTCTTCACCACCTTCGCCGATCCCGATGTGGCCAGCGCGGGCCAGCGGTTCGAGCAGCGCAAACGGGCCAGCCAGGGCCTCCACTTTTTGCTGGTGCGCCCCGACGACTCGGGCATGACCACCACCGGCCTCTGGCTGCTCCAGCAGCGGCCTTCACCGCAGTAGACTCGATTCTCTCCCCTGATTTGGCTGGGCAAACACCGTTTGCCCCTACACCGGCAATTTGTCCTCAAACAGGAACGGATTTTGCCACAGATCAAAATCGCCAGTCCAAAATCCAAAACCCAAAATTTCCCAACCCTTTCGTCGAGGATCGGTTATTGCGACTTACCGACCGTACCCTACAGCGGTAATCTAGCTGGGTTAGCACTCACACGAAGCGAGTGCTAAGTTTGTCTCTGGAGAGCTGAAAGACAGGACATGGCAAAAAGAGTTTCCTTTGATGAGGCGTCGCGGCAGGCCCTCGAAAAAGGCGTCAACGCCCTAGCAGACGCCGTTAAAATTACCCTCGGTCCCAGGGGGCGCAACGTAGTACTGGAGAAAAAGTACGGGGCACCCCAGATCGTCAACGATGGCATCACCATTGCCAAAGAAATCGATCTAGAAGATCCTTTTGAAAACCTGGGCGCTCGCCTCATGCAGGAGGTGGCCTCAAAGACCAAAGACCTGGCGGGCGATGGCACTACCACCGCCACGGTACTGGCCCAGGCCATGGTCAAAGAAGGGCTAAAGAACGTAGCCGCAGGCACTAACCCCGTTAGCCTGCGTCGCGGCATTGAAAAAGCCGTGAATGTGCTGGTGAACGAAATTGCCGCCGTAGCCAAGCCGGTCGAAGGCAATGCCACCATTGCCCAGGTCGCCACGGTGTCCGCTGGCAGCGATGAAGAAATCGGCCAAATGATCGCCGAAGCCATGGACAAAGTCACCAAAGACGGCGTCATCACCGTGGAAGAGTCTAAATCGCTCTACACCGAACTGGACGTTGTAGAAGGAATGCAGTTCGATCGCGGCTATATTTCCCCCTACTTCGTCACCGACCAAGAGCGGATGGTGACCGAGCTAGACAACGCCCGCATTTTGATTGTCGACAAAAAAATTGGCTCCATTCAGGACTTAGTGTCTGTGCTGGAGCGGGTCGCCCGCGAGGGAGCACCGCTGCTGATTATTGCCGAAGACATTGAGGGTGAAGCCCTGGCCACCCTGGTGGTCAACAAGGCTCGTGGCGTGCTAAATGTGGCCGCGATCAAATCGCCTAGCTTTGGCGATCGCCGCAAGGCCATGCTGCAAGATATCGCCGTGCTGACTGGCGGTCAGGTAATCTCCGAAGAAATCGGTCTCAGCCTAGAGACCGCTGACCTATCGATGCTGGGCACCGCCACCAAGGTCACGATCACCAAAGACACCACCACCCTGGTCTCTGATGCGGGCAACAAAGGCGACATCGACAAGCGCATCGCCCAGATTCGCCAAGAGCTCGATCGCACCGACTCCGACTACGACAAAGAAAAGCTCGCTGAGCGGCTGGCCAAGCTAGCTGGCGGTGTTGCCGTAATCAAAGTCGGAGCCGCCACCGAAACCGAACTCAAAGATCGCAAGCTGCGTATTGACGACGCCCTCAGCGCCACCAAGGCTGCTGTAGAAGAAGGTATCGTCCCCGGTGGTGGGGCCACCCTGTTACACCTGGCTCCCAAGCTAGAGGCGCTCAAAGCGTCCCTCAGCGACGACGAAGCCATTGGTGTCGAAATTGTCATGCGGGCAGTGGAAGCGCCCCTGCGCCAGATCGCAGACAACGCTGGGCAACAGGGCTCTGTGGTGGTCGAAAAGGTGAAGGCCATGAATTTCCCGATGGGCTACAACGCCCTCAGCGGTGCCTACGAAGACCTGATTGCAGCGGGCATTATCGACCCGGCCAAGGTTGTGCGCTCGGCCCTACAGGATGCGGCCTCGATTGCGGGTATGGTGCTGACCACCGAAGCCCTAGTCGCCGAAATTCCTGAACCTCCTGCTCCCGCTGGCGATCCCGGCATGGGCGGCATGGGCGGCATGGGCGGCATGGGCGGCATGGGTGGCATGGGCGGCATGGGCGGCATGGGTGGCATGGGCGGCATGGGCATGATGTAGCCCGCCATCGACCATCCCCAAATAAACGCTTAACCTCTAGGGGTACAGCTACGGCTGTGCCCCTATGCTTTATGGGCGAATAATTGGCAGATATTGATGGAGCAAGCACCATGTCGCAGCGCAGACAAAATCCGGCAGACAGGGCACAACCTCCCTCCCAGCAGCCTGGGGATCAGCCCCAGTGGACTGGTACAGACACCGCCAAACCAGGCGGGTCAGGCTTCCAGGCACCCTATTGCCAAATGCCCCCAGCGGACGACGAGGATGAGATCTTCGACTTTACCTACTCAACCCCCGGAGCACTTCCCGGTACGCTGCGGATTCCCGACGATGCTCTGCCGACGGAATTATTTCTAATTGACTACGGTCCCGATGCCGTCCGCACCGCCACCATCGACCATCCTGAAGAGTGCTCTGCCCTCGGAGTCAGCGACAGCGTTACCTGGCTCGATGCTCGCGGTCTGGGCACCGAGGAAACGCTAATCGAAATGGGCCAGACCTTTGGCCTGCATCCGCTGCTGCTCGAAGACATTGTCAACGTGCCTCACCGGCCCAAAATCGACTTTTACGATGACAAAATTTTGATCATTATGCAGATGGTGCGCCCCAAGCCTACGGGCACGGGGGTGGGCAGCGAGCAGGTCAGCTTTGTGCTCGGCAAGGGGTTTTTGATCACCTTTCAGGAAGAACCCGAGTGGGATTGCTTTGGCCCGGTGCGCGATCGCATTCGACGAGGTACCGGCACCATTCGCCGCCAAAATGCCGCCTACCTGGCCTACGCCCTGCTCGACACCATCGTTGACAGCTTTTTTCCGGTGCTGGAGGTAATTGGCGAAACCCTCGAAGAACTCGAAGAAGAAGTGGTCGAAAACCCCACCAGCGCCACAATCGAAAAAATTCACCGTATGCGTCGAGGACTGATGAAGCTGCGCCGCTACATCTGGCCCCAGCGCAGCGTGATCAACGGCCTGATCCGCGACAGCGACGAGCTGATCAGCCAGGAGGTGCGGGTCTACCTGCAAGACGTCTACGACCACATTGTGCAGGTGGTCGACATCATCGAAAACTACCGCGAGATCGCCTCCAGCCTGATGGATGTCTACCTGTCATCCATCAATAACCGCATGAACGAAGTGATGAAGCTGCTGACGGTGATTTCCTCGATCTTCATCCCTCTCACCTTCATTGCCGGGGTCTACGGCATGAACTTTAATACCGAAAAATCGCCATTCAATATGCCAGAGCTAGGCTGGTACTGGGGCTATGTGATCTGCCTGGGGGTGATGGGGGCGATCGCCCTGCTGCAAATCTACTTTTTCTGGAAGCGCGGCTGGTTTGACAACTTTTCAGCGACCAAACGTTGATACCATAGCAACGCCCATAACCCAACACCACGATGGATCTCAAAGCCCACATCCGCGATATTCCCGACTTTCCTCAACCCGGTATTTTATTCCGCGACATTACGCCACTGCTAGGTAACCCCATCGCCATGCAGTACAGCATTGACGCCTTTGCCGAACAGGTGGCCGAGTACCGCCCTGACTACATTGTGGGCATTGAGTCGCGGGGGTTTATTTTTGGCATGCCCCTAGCCTACAAAATGGGCCTTGGCTTTGCCCCAGTGCGCAAGCCAGGCAAACTTCCCGCAGCCGTCCACACTGCCAGCTACGCGCTGGAGTACGGCAACGACACCCTGGAGCTGCACCAAGACGCATTTTCGGCGGGCAGCCGAGTACTGATTATCGACGACCTGATCGCCACCGGTGGCACCGCTGCCGCCACCGCCCAGCTGATCGAGAAAACGGGCTGTACCGTAGCCGGGTTCGGCTTTGTGATCGAGCTGGTGGGGCTGGAGGGACGCACCAAACTGCCCGATGCGCCCATCACCGTGCTGTTGCAGTATTAGTGCTTGTATTAATGTTCAGCAGTGCCCACCACTAGAGACAACGTTTTCCAAAAATCATTAGTTCGCAGCCTCAATGCTCATTCCTGTGGCGTCAGGGCTAGGGCGTAGCGCAGGCAGCGCATCACCACAAACCACAGCACGGCAATTACCAGCACTAGGCCCACTCGGTTTAGCCACCAGCTCGATTCCAGCGCCAGGGCGTTAAACGCCGCGTGGGAGAGTATCGCGGCCAGTAGGCCGTTGCGTACCAGACCGCGTCCCTGTCCTGGGGCCGAAAACTTGGCTATCCCCAGCCCATAGCCCCAGAGCGACGACCACAGAGCCTGGCCTGGCCCCGACAGCAGCCCCCGCAGAGCAAACATACTCAGCACCGCCGTCCAGGCCGAGGCGTTGATGGCGGCACCTGGCCCCCCTAGCCGGGCTACGGCAAAGTAGGCGTAGAGCATAGAACCAATTACCTCTAGGGTGGCAAAGCCCAGGCCCGCAGCGGCGGCAAAAATTATGCCATCTACGGGTTCGTCAAACTCGGGGTGGTTGTACACGCCTTGCTTGACCACCCAAAACTTAGCCAGCTCGGCCAGCACCGGTACGACTGCGATCGCCATCAGCCAGGGCGGCAGCGGTATAAACTGCCGCACCAAAAATACCGGAATAAATGCCAGCACTCCCCCCAAGAAGATCTTCAGCACCAGCGATCGCGGCTCCGGGTTGAGCTTGTCGCGGGTATAGAAAAACCAGAGCACAAACGCCAGCGGCGCCAGGGCCAGGCCGACAATGCCCACTACCGTTGCCAGCACGTTCGGATCGGTCGCAAGGTTGGCCATGGCTAGATTGTCGGGGTAAATTGCCTTTGAATCATACATCGGCTAATTCAGGGAGGGGGGATGGGGTGATGGAGTAGATTAAAAGTATCTACTCCATCACTCCCCCACTCCCCCACCAATAGGGGCCGCAATCTTTGTAAGATAGGGGTTCACAGCAAGTATCGAGGTCGCGGGCAGTTCATGCAGGATGTGTTGGTCATTGGCGCGGGGCCAGCGGGGCTGTCGCTCGTGGCAGCCCTGGCAGAAACAGGGCTGGCGGTGCAGGGGCTGGCCCTGGCCGACCCAGCGCACCCCTGGCCCAACACCTACGGCATATGGGTTGATGAACTGGAAGATTTGGGCCTGGTGCAGTTTTTAGAGCACCGCTGGAAAGACTGCGTGGTGCACGTCAACAGCGGCAAGCTGCCCCTGCACCGCGAGTACGGCCTGTTGGATAGAGACCGCCTGCAAACCCACTGGCTGGCCCAGGGCGATCGCCACCAGGTGAGCTGGCATCGGGGTAAGGCCTGCCAGGTGGAGCACTTTCCCAACCATAGTCAAGTCACCACCGAGGCTGGAGATACGCTCGCGGCCCGTTTGGTGGTCGATGCCACCGGGCACCGGGCGGCTCTGGTGCAGCGTCCGGTGGCGTCAGAGGTATCGTTTCAGGCGGCCTACGGCATGGTGGGACGGTTTTCTCAGCCCCCCACCGACCCTCAGCAGATGGTGCTGATGGACTTTCGCGACGACTACCTGCCTTTCAGCGATCGCCAGGGTTCCCCCACATTTCTCTACGCCATGGATCTGGGCGATGGCGTGTATTTTGTCGAAGAGACCTCCCTGGCCCATCATCCTGCCATCTCTCTCGAAACGTTAGAACAGCGGCTATACCAGCGTTTGCACTACCGCGGCATCGAGGTTAAGGACATTCACCACGTCGAGCGCTGCCTGTTTCCCATGAATTTGCCGCTGCCCGACTTTAACCAGCGGGTAGTGGGCTTTGGCGGATCGGCCAGCATGGTGCACCCGGCCTCGGGCTATATGGTAGGGGCGCTGCTGCGACGCGGGCCGGAGCTGGCCCTGGCGATCGCCGCTGCGCTCAACTCCCCCCAGACCACCTCGGCCCTGGCCGCCCGCCAGGCCTGGGAATCGCTGTGGCCTGCCGAGCGCGTTCGTAAGCACTACCTCTATCTTTTTGGCCTCGAAAATTTGATGGCTTTCAGTACACCTCAGCTACACCAGTTTTTTGCCGCCTTTTTTGGCCTCCCCACCGATGACTGGGCGGGCTTTTTGGCCGATAGCTTAACCTTGCCCGAGGTCGTGCAGGCCATGGTTGGGCTGTTTGGCCGCGCCTCTAATCCAGTGCGGCTGGGGCTGATGCGATCGGTCTTTAGCCACGGTCACCTGCTCGGGCGCACCCTGATGAGCTAATCAGAAACATGACGTATACTCAAGGGTTATAGCCAGCCCCTCAAGATTGTTAACTGCTATGAACAAGTTGTGGGCTGCTAAGGTATAGCGGAAATCCAGATCCGGCTAACTTCTGCACTTAATGTGGGCAACCTGACTGTATTCCACGGGTAGCCGCGCCGTCTTTACCCGATTGTTGTACCTGTCGCTGTTGAATCCATTATGGAGAATCCTTTCATGGCTGAGTTACCCAACGCCGCTGCGGCCCAATCTGCACCGCCGCCGCCGCCCCGGCCTCCCCAAACAGCGGCTCAGGCCCAGGCCTCTGCTCAGGCGCGCGCTCAGGCGGCCGCCCGTGCCGCAGGCCAAGCTGCTGCTCAAGCCTCCGCAGGCCAAGCCCGGGCACCCGTCGGGCATGCTCCTCCGGCCCCTACTCCAG
>JBARVV010000061.1:0-29787 GCA_049646445.1 Nodosilinea sp.
CACAATTTCTCGACGCAGCGGTACTGGAATGATGTTAGTCATCGGTTTCACCTCCGGTCACAACGGCTTTAAAACGTCTTACTTGTTCTACCGCTAAAGCGCCGAAGGGGCACAACTCTATGTCGTAGCTTGGGGGGACAACCTTACGTCGGGTGACACACTGCAATGCCCCTACAAATTGGGGATATACAGATAAAATCTGGGATTAGATCGGCACGATCGATCGCTGGCAGCTGGGGCAAATGCCGTGGATCAGCAGCTGACAGTCGAGGATGTGATAGCCCGAGCGATCGGCGGTTTTGGCCCCCACCTTGAGCACCGAGTCGTTTTTGAACTCGATGGTTTTGTTGCACCGCACGCAGATCAGGTGGTGGTGGTGGTGGGGAGCAGGCTGGTTAATTTCGTAGCGCTTTTGGCCCTCGGCTAGCTCTAGCTCGCGCAAGATGCCCATGCGCGCCATCAGCTTCAGGTTGCGGTAAATGGTCGATAGGCTGATCGGTTCGCCTTCTGTTTCTAGCAGCTCACACAAATCTTCGGCACTCAGGTGGGTGCTTTCAGGCAGGTTCTGGAAGGTTTTGAGCATGGTCTCTCGCTGGGGAGTCATGCGCCAGCCGCGCTCGTTGAGCTCGGCTTTGAGGGCTGATGGAGTGTAAGCAGCCATAGCCTGGTTTCCCCTCGCTAAATTTCAATAACTCTTCCTTAATGAGAATACTAGCGAACTTTTTGGCGTATTTGCAATAATTTTTTGTTATTGAGAATGACTCCGAAGACTGGTTTAGATGTCTTTAGATTTCTCTAGAGCCTTGCCCACGGCACGGGCGGCGGTGACCAGGGTAAGGGCCGCCAGAGGGGCCGTTACCGCCCTCAAAATATGAGGGCCAAGGGAAACGGGCTGAAAACCTGCCGCGATCGCACTCTCCACCTCAGCCGCCGTCCAGCCGCCCTCTGGCCCAGTGGCAACCACAGCAGAGATCGCCGGATCGCTGGCCTGAGCCGCCGCTAGCAGGTGGGGCGCATCGCTCCGGGCCACGCAGATCCACCGCTGGCCTGGGGTTGCCTGCTGCACATAATCGCGCCAGGGCAGGGGGGGCAAAATCTGGGGCAGCAGCAGCCGTTCACTCTGCTCGGTGGCCTCGGTGGCAATGCGCTGCCAGCGCTCTAGCTTTTTGGGGTTGGGCTGGTGCAGGGTGCGATCGCTGATCACCGGCTGCAGCGTAGTCACCCCCAGTTCGGTAGTTTGGCGCACCACATCGTCAAACCCATTGCCCTTGGGTAGCGCGATCGCCAGCGTAATCGGGGCCTGAGAGGCCGAGGCTGAGGCGGGCAAGGGCGCGATCGCGGCCAGGTCAGGCTCTGGCGTCAGCGTCGCTATCCACTGCTGCCCCTGGCCGTTGAGGGCCACAAACTGCTGCCCCGCCCCCAGCCTCAGTACCCGGTATAGGTAGTGCTGCTGGCTGCTGCTGAGGCGAAGCCGATCCGCCACGATCTGATTGGGCTCAACCATTAACCGCTGCACTGCACCTCTCCTCCTGACCAAGTCACCGCCTTTCTCCTTATCGCGTGAACCTCAATAACTAAGGCCCCCAGCTCGAAAGCTGGAGGCCCTGGTTTTTAGAGGTTTCAGTATAATACGTACCCTATAAGAACCTTGCGGCTCATGACTACCATAGGTGAATCTACGTAAAGAACGAATAAACTGTTGATGAAGCTTCTCCCAAATGTCTTCGGCATGTACCCAAGGCATTGGCTCTACCCGTTGTGGTGCGAGCATTTAGGAGGATTCTGGAAGCGAAAATACCCGAGTTTTTTGCTTTCTCTCAAGGGCGCAGGCCCTGCGCGCCTGCGTGGGGGTATCTTCTTTCTCAGAAACCTCTTTAGTCTCTCTAGTTTAAATCAGTTCCACGATCGCAGCACCCCAAATACCTTTGACAAACCGCCCTGCAAGCGCTGATTTTTGGCGTATTTTTGCTTGGTGAGCTGTAGAGCCGCCTTGCTGTTAACCTCCGTCAGGGTGGGGTAAATATGAATCATATTTTTCAGAGCATCGACCTTGAGGTCATTGCTCATGGCCAACACAATTTCGTGAATCAGTTCTCCTGCGTGGGGGCCAACCAGGTGAGCGCCCAAAATTTCGCCACTGCTGCGGGTGATTATTTTGCCAAAACCCTGTCCGGCAGCCTCCGCTAGGGCACGATCAACTCCAGCGAAGTCCTGTTTGAGACTATAGACATCATCGTAGCGATCGCGGGCCTGGGCTTCGGTTAACCCCACCCGCGCCAGCTCGGGGTCGGTAAAGGTGGCCCAGGGGATAACGCTGTAGTCGGCGGTTTTGGTGGGAAACAGCAGCGCATTCTGCATCGCTACCGCCCCTTCGTACCCGGCCACGTGGGTAAACTGATAGCCGCCAATTACGTCTCCGGCGGCATAAATGCGGGAATTGGTGGTTTGCAGCTTTGAGTTTACGGTGATGCCCTCTTTGCCCACGGCCACCCCGGCTGCCGCCAGGTTCAAAGAATCTACATTGGGTACCCGCCCTGCGGCCAGCAAAATTTCGTCAACTACCACGGTGCCGCTGCTGGTGTGCACGTGCTTTTTGCCGTCAATCACCTCTACCCGCTGCGCCCGCGTACTGTTGAGAATGCGCACGCCATCTTTTTCCATCTGTGCCTGCACCACAGCGGCGGCCTCGGGTTCCTCCTTGGGCAGAATGTGGTCGTGGCTGCCGATGAGAGTCACCTCGCTGCCCAGGCGGCAAAAGGCCTGACCCAGCTCGCAGCCAATCGGGCCAGCCCCAATTACCGCCAAAGACTGGGGCTGCTGCGCCAGCGAAAATACCGTCATGTTGGTGATGTAGCCGGCTTCCTCTAGCCCTTCAATGTTGGGGCTGGCGGGGCGAGAGCCGGTGGCAATGATATAGCTGCGAGCCTTGAGAGTGCGACCGTTAACCGTGAAGGTGCGATCGCCGGTGAACTCGCCTTTGCCGTAGATCACCTCAACCCCCAGCGACTCAAACCGCTCGGTCGAGTCGTGCACCTGAATGGTGTCAATCACTCGGTGCACGTGGCCGAGGGCGGCCTGCAAGTCAATCTTTTCGAGTTGGGTATGAATGCCAAACTCGGGGCCACGGGCCACTTCGTGGGCCACCCGCGAGGCGTGAATGAGCGATTTGCTGGGCACACAGCCATAGTGCAGGCAGTCGCCGCCGAGGTGATGTTCGACTTCGACTAGAGCCACCTTGGCCTGAAGCTGGGCTCCGGCACTGGCGGCCACTAATCCGGCAGACCCGCCGCCAATAATGACCAAATCGTAGTCAACGGCCATGGTAGTCTCCTTGCCCTGGGGTGGTCGTGGGGTATCGCTGGCCTTTACCGACATCATCGTTGACCCGATCGCTCCATTAAGCTCATCTCAGCCGCCACTGCCCTGGCGCTAGGCCGATGAAAATGGGTATAGAGCTGGTGTCGGCAGATGATCTGACCAACGCTACCTAGAGCATAGGGAATAAATCTGAGGCGTAGCTGAGACGGCCTGAGCGGTCGGTTACCTGCGCTGGGGGTTTAAGCGGGGCGACCTATAGCCCCAGCACCCCGACCTCGTGCTGGCGGGGCACGATGTTGAGCACGTCGATCTGGGCGCAGTACTGGAGGTCGGCTTCGTTGTTGAGGCGCAGCAGGCGCTGACCGTGGCTGGCGTAGTGCATCAGGTCGAGCAGCTGATCCTGCCACTGCAGGTAGAGGCTGACGGCGGCGATCGCCGCGTCATTGCCAGCCAAATCCTTAAAGGTTTGCCCCGTCGCCACAATCACCCCGTGAACGATTGCTCCGGCGCAGACGGTGTCTTCGAGCGAGTAGGTACCCTCCCAGCCCGAGCCCACCAGCCACACGGTCTCTGGATCGTGGCTGAGCAAAAACTCGACTACGGCCTGGCGGGTGGTAAGAGCAGCGGTAATCACGGTGGGGGCGTGTTCGATGCGCTTGAGGCAGCGGGTGCCGTTAGTGGTGCTCATAAACAGCCGCTTGCCCCTCGATGTTTCGGGGGAATGATCGAGCGGCGAGTTGCCCAGATCACAGCCCTCTACTTTTCCGCCGCCCCGTTCGCCCGCCCGTAGGCGCTGGTCGGCAGGCCAGGTTTCGCTCACACTCAGCAGGCTGTCAATGTCGCTAAAGACTTGAATGGCCTCGGCCCCCGCCGCTAGGGCAGCGGCCATAGTGGTGGTCGCCCGCAGCACATCGATGGCGATCGCGCAGTCTGGGCTACCCTGGGCAGGGACTTCTTCGGGAGTGTGGAACAGGAATAATTTCACGATTTAGGAGTTTGTTTAGGACTTAAATTACCAAACCCTGGCTAATTCAGACTTAAAAATGACTAAATCTGGCTTGCCGACACCTCATTCTATGCGGGCGGTGCCCCATTCAAAAAAAAAGGAGCACCCTGGAGCGCTCCTTTACCTGTGATTCTGCCGTTAAGCAATCGGGCAGCCTAGGGCAGCCACTCCAGCACCGCTTCGTCTTTGGTGTTGGTGCGCCGCGAGGGGGTAGCGCGGTCGAAGGTCATGTGGATGGCGCGAGTTTGCTCGCCATCGGCCGCTACCGCCATAATCGGATAGTCAATGTTGCCGTCCTGGAACGACATTTGGAACCGGAAGGTGCCATCGGAGTTGAGCTTGATCGGCTGACCGCCAATGGTAACGGTGGCATCGGGTTCGGTGGCCCCATAGACAATTAGCTCGGCATCGGCCACCAGCCAGAACTTGCGGGGTCGAATCGGCGGAGCCGAAGCCGAGAAGCCCGCCCCCGACATGGTGAGCCCGGCCCCCGACATGGTGCGTTCACCAAAGGCACCGATGCCCGACATGGTAGGTACCCCTACTTCAGTACCAGGCGTAGCCCATAGCCCCGCCCCGGAGGGAAAGACATAGGAACTGACCGCCTTTTCGGGAGCCATCGACCCCGGCACCTGCTGCATGGAACCAAACAGCGACCCCGCGACTCGCTGGGCCTCAGCCGACTCGGTCATGGCGAAGATGCTCTCGTAGATGGCGTTGGTGCTCTCAGCGGCGCGCTGGCTGGGGTGCTTGAGATCTATCACGGTCTTGCCGCGCAGATCGGCCTGCCAGTCAACGGTCACAAAGTGGTCTTCGACCCAGTCGGAGGGGTAGACCGGGGGAATGTGAACCGGAGCCGATCGCGCTAGCACCAGCCAGCGGCCATCGTTGCAGAGGTAGCCTATTTCGGCCACGTAGTCGCGATCGCTGACTGGAATTGGCAAATACCACTCCCGCGCCATTTCGTCGCACTCGTACTGCTGCAGGCTGTGGGGTACCTGGGAGTAAAAGTCGATGTCGGTGACATCGTAGAAGCGCAGGGCTAGTCGCGACCCACCCTGCCGCCGCAGATCATCCTTATGGGTGTGGGGAATATCCCAGTAGGCGTAGGCCCACTGGGGGTCGCGGGGCATGAGCACAATCCGGCTTTCGCCGTAGCCGCTGGGCAAATCTGCTAGCCCTTCATCCACCGTGGCTAAAACCTCAACGGCGGGAGGCGTCGGAGCGCTGTAGGCAGGCGTTGGAGCGGGTGCCACAGCCGTCATAGCAGGGGCTGGGGTCGCCGGAGTGGGAGCTGCCGGAGTGGGAGCCGCCGGAGTGGGAGCCGCCGGAGTGGGAGCCGCCGCCAGCCCCGAGCCACGCCTGATATCGATCGCCTGAATAGCCTCAATTAGCTCGGTTTTACGCATCCGGCTGTAGCGAGACACCTCGTATTCGCTGGCCACCTTGCGGAGCTGGCGCAGGGTCATACTTTCCAGAGGCGGACGGGGCAATGACATAGAGCACTCTCCTTATAAAAATAAAAGACCGGGACGACAGATAAATGAGCTACCGAATGATCTACAGCAGGTCAGCAGAAGGGCAGGGCTAACCCGCCATGCTAAGACCGATTCCATTCCCTGGCCTGAGCACTACCTCTAAGCCTCAGCGCCCGGCGACCGAGCTTCTGGTTCCAGGTGGGGATCAACCGTTAGCCTGTAGCATGGCAAAAACAATCGCTGGGATCAAGCCCCTGGCAAGGCTTTTCTGGCTCGTTCAGCGAGAAAGCAGGGGTTCGGGGATCAAATTGTCAGGAGACCATGACAATTTGATCCCCGTGTGTATTATTACGTCAGGGCTTTTTAACATTATGCCGCGCGTTTGGGGCCTAGCGCGGCGATCGCATTCCTACCCTAGATTTGAACCGGGCCTCAGCTGGGGCGGCATCCCCTGCTAGAGTTTGGGGATGCGATCGCATCCCAGGCGCTAGACCGCTCTGGGGAATCTCGCCGCTCTGATCCTCTTTGTGACTCTTTGCCCCTGTTGTCCTGCGCCCACCCATGAGTTCTGATCCTGCTGCTACCCCCGACTCGACCGACACTGCTGCAAAGGGCAGCCGCATCATCAGCCGTCTGCTGCCCCCGGCCATTCGCCTCTGGCTGCACACGCAGCTCGACCACATTGAAGGGCTAGACTTTGCCATTGACGGCAAAGATCGGCAAATTCTAGGGGGCTACCTGCCCCAGGTAACGGTGGCGGCGCACCAGGCCATATACCAGGGCCTGCACGTCAGCCAGGTGGCGATCAGCGCCGCCGATATTCGCGTCAACCTGCCCCAGGTGCTGCGCGGGAAAGCACTGCGGCTGCTGCAGCCTTTCCCAGTAGACGGACAGGTGGCGATACTGGCCGACGATTTGCGCGCCTCGCTGGGGTCGCCACTGCTGGGCCAGGGGTTGCGCGATGTGCTGAAGCAGCTGCTGGCTGGGGCTGTCTCGCCCCAGATGGTTCCCCTCGATCGCTGGCTGGAGAGTGGGGACGAAGCCGCCGCAGTCGATATTGCCCTGGACACCGATCGCCTGACGCTGCGCTGGGCCGGGCATAGGGTAGGCCAAGACCTGGAGCTGACCACCGGACTGGCAATGCGAGAGGGGCGCTGGCTGTGTCTGCGTCAGCCCGTAGCGACAGTGACGACGGCCCCAGGCGAACCGTCACCCCCCATCGCCCTCGACGATATGGCTTTTGATCTAGGGCCAGAGGTCAATATTCGCCACCTGGCGGTCACGCCCGCAGGCATTGACTTGGTGGGTATGGTGCGAGTCATTCCAGCCGATTAGACCACAGGCGCTGCTGTACCCAAGCCTTAACCTGCTGCGCTTGCCCTAGCCTTTTTCTCGGCAATGTTGCGGGGCGGCACCGCTCGACCGACATAAAAGCGGCGTTCTAAAACGCCCAGGCCCGCCCAGGCGGCAGCGGTAGCCAGGGGCAGCAGGGCGAGCAGGTTAGGGGTTGGCCCGGTAAAGCGGCTGATTGCGATCGGCAGCAGCGACCACCCCACCGCGCTCACCCCCAGCAGCCCCCAGCGCAGCATTTTGACGCGGGCCAGGGCGGTGCGGCAGCTGTGGCAGTGCTGGGTGTGAGACTGGTAGCGATCGAGCAGGGCAGCCTGCGTCAAGGCGGGGGCAAGGCTCTGCCCAGGAAAGGGGTCGGCCTCAAAGTCGCTGACCCAGTTGCGAAAGGCCAGCACGTAGCGATCGGCCTGGGTGGGCAGGTAGCAGGCCTGGGCGTAGGGGCGATCGGCTTTTTCTAACTCGCGCTCCTGAATGTGCAGAAAAATCTGGTCATCTTCGAGCACGGCATTATTGCCGATGTGGCTGTACCAGCGGGGCGTGAGGCCAATGACCGTGGCAGGAATTTTAGACGAAAACTTAAACGGAAAGCGGGCAAATAGCCGACACTCGCCCTTTCGCATGGGGGTGGCGTAGACCACGGTCATAGTGCGGCCAAACTGCTTTGAGGTGAGGTCGTGGTACATCAGCGCCGGGGCAACGAAGGTGGTGTGCTGGGTGCCCAGGTTGCCCTTGCGGGGGCCTTCGGGCCACAGCCCGCGAAAGCCCTGCTTACCCGACTCCACCACATCCATTTCCATTGGGGCGGCGTTTTCGCGCTTGCCCACGGTTTTGTGGTGGGTATAGGGAATGTGGCTGGCATCCAGCACGTTTTCGAGCAGGGTAAGGGCGTCGTAGGGCAGATCTCGAAAGGTGTTGAGCACTACCCAGCCATCGGGCTCTTCGTCCACTGGGCCAACGATGGGCACCGCCACCTGGGCCGCATTTTCGGCCTGGCCGGGGTAGACAAACAGCAGTCCCTGAGCGATCGCAGTGGGCATAGACCCAGCACAGGCCCGCGACGACTGGTTGCCCTGGCCATTCACCTGCTGCTGCGGAATGTGGGTGCAGGTGCCGTCGCCCGCAAAGGCCCAGCCGTGATAGGGACACTCTAGCTCGCCATCTTCGTTGATGCGCCCCTCTGATAGGGGGGCGAGGCGGTGGGGGCATTTGTCTTCAAACACGCGCCAGGCTGGGCCGTTAGCATCCCACCAGATCACAATGCCCCGGTCTAGCAGGGTAAAACGGGTGGGGGTAGCCGGGTCTAAGTCATCCAGGTAGGCGACGGGATACCAGGCCTCGGCCCAGTCAAACCTGGCCGGGTCGGAGCCACCAGCGGGGAGAGGGGCGGCAGAACCGGCAGTCTGAGGGGCGATCGCAACAGTGGTCATGGCTAGTACCTGACGGTCATCTCTTTACATTCTGCAATATTTTTCCCCTGGAGACATCACAGCCTCAATAACCCAGCTATTCCAGCCGCCCAGCCCCCAGCTCCCTAGCTCCCCAGCTCCCCAGCTCCCCAGCTCCCCAGCTCCCCAGCGATTGGCAACAGTCATCCACTTTATGTCAAACACGATCGCTCCAGTTTTCAAAAAACTAGTGGGTTTACTCAAGCGTTTGGGGGCTTTGAGTGCTAATTTAGACAAAAACACCTTGATTACAGGCAGCTTAAGCGATGGGCCGTAATTCTCGGAGTTGTATAAGGCAGGCTGCAAGGGTGCTGATGAACGGGTGCTGACGGCTGGTTTTTAAGCCCGCGTAAACAACACTTAGCTAGGGCCATAGAACTAGGTGCTAGGGCATAGCGGCTTTATTAAGGGTTCCGCCATTGAGACATGCTGCACTGATGGTTCTGCTGCGATCGAGTTTAGTGTCAGGTGCCAGCAGGGTGATCGGCTGTCTCGGGGTCAATCGTCTACCTTTCGCTGGCTCTGAAGCATGACGCACAATCTTCCGCCCCAACCGGCTATTAGCGAAGCAAAAATTCTGGCGGCGGTAACGGCTGTCTGTGATGCAGCGACTTTGGCCTACGATCTAGATCTTTTTCTGCAACGGGTGGTAGATACGCTGCGGCAGCTACTCGACACCGACCGGGTAGTGGTCTATCAGTTTTTGCCCGACGATGACGGCTTGATTGCTGCCGAGTCGGTTGAGGCGGCCTGGCGGCCCCTGCGGGGAGAGCTGATCTATGACCCCTGCTTTGAAAATGGCTGGGGCGATCGCTATCGTCAGGGCCACATTGGCATCGTTACCGACGCACAGCACAGCGACCTTGAACCCTGCTACGCCGATTTGCTCGGCCGGCTACAGGTACAGGCCAAACTGGCGGTGCCGGTGTTTGCTGGCCCTCAGCTGTGGGCGTTGCTGATTGCTCACCAATGCGATAGCCCCCGTGCCTGGCATCAATCAAACTGTGATTTACTCCAGCACGTAGCCCGCCAGCTCGGCCAGACCATTTACCAGCAAGAACTCCAGCGGCAGCTTCAGCTGGCTCAGCAAAGGCTGCAAGCCCGACCCGAGCAGCAGCAAACCGAGCAACTATTTCGGCTTTTTACCGACCATGTCGATCAGATCCTGTTTATTC
Organism: Nodosilinea sp.; assembly: GCA_049646445.1. Classification (GTDB taxonomy): domain Bacteria; phylum Cyanobacteriota; class Cyanobacteriia; order Phormidesmidales; family Phormidesmidaceae; genus Nodosilinea. The sequence continues at coordinate 9,773 of JBARVV010000061.1, forward strand.
GCGATGCCGTATCGGGGCAGTTTTTATACGTCAACACCGCCTTTGAACGGATTTGGGAACAGTCTCCAGCCGCTCTCTATGACGATCCCAATCTCTGGCTGCGCCAGATTCATGCCGATGACTTGCCCCAGGTGCAGGCCTCAGTAGACCTGCAGTTTGAGGGTAACTCGGTGCAGCGAGAGTACCGCATCGTGCGCCCCGATGGCGAAATACGCTGGATACAGGCCCACGTGCGGGTGGTCGAAGATGACCAGGCCCAGCCTCGCTACCTGGTGGGCTGCGCTGAAGACTGTACCGAACACCGAGAGCTACAGGCCCACCTGAGAGCGACCGAAGCCACCCTGAGCCGCCGAGTGGGGCAAGAGCAGCTGCTGCGTATGCTGACCGCTCGCATGCGCGAAACCCTAGACTTTGAGACCATTTTGGGTGCTGCGGTGGCCGGCATTAAGGCCGTATTCGATGCCGATCGGGCGGTGATTTTTGAAATCTTGGCCGACGGCAGCCGGTGTATTTCTCAGCAAGCAACTCATCCCCACTACGTCACCATCAGCGACGCGATGATTCCTTCAGAGCCCATATCGGCTGACTATCTCAGCGCGTTGCGGTCGGGGCAGCCTCAAATTTATAACGATATTTCGACTTTTCCCTGGTCTAAAGTGAGCGTGGCTTTTTTGACCAGTATTGGGGTTAAATCGGCGATGGTAGCCCCGATCGCTCATCCCTTTGGCGGCGATCGCCATCCGGTGTGGGGCATTTTGGTTGTGCATGCCTGTAGCGAGACTCGGCACTGGCAACCCTTTGAGGCCAACATGCTGCAGCACTTTGCCGACCAGCTCTCCACGGCACTGCACCAGGCCGAGCTGTACCAACAGCTGCAGGCCGCTAACCGAGAGCTCGATCGCATTGCCAAGGTCGATAGCCTCACCCAGCTCGCCAACCGACGCTGGCTCGACGAGTACCTAAACCAGGAGTGGCAGCGGCTGGCCCGGGAGCAAAAACCCCTCAGCGTGGTGCTAGCCGATGTGGATTTTTTTAAGCCCTACAACGATACCTACGGCCACGCGGCTGGTGACCAGTGCCTGATTAAGATTGCCAACACTATTCGCTATGGGGTTCGTCGCCCCGCCGATTTGGCGGCTCGCTATGGCGGCGAAGAATTTGCCCTGGTGCTGCCCGACACCGACACCGCTGGTACCATTCGGGTGGTGCAGATGGTGCGCCATTACCTGCAAATTTTAGACCTGCCCCACGGCGCTAGCCCTAGCGGCACCACCGTCACCCTGAGCTTTGGCATTGCCACGCTAGTGCCTAGCCCCGGTAGTTCGGCTGAGAGCATTTTGGCGGCGGCAGACCAGGCCCTCTACGCCGCCAAAGATGCCGGTCGAAACCAGTACCAGGTGTTTCAGCAGTGGGGCTAACCGTGGCTGCCCGTTTGGCAAGTTTTCTATTGGCTCAGCCCAGGGGCCTGACCAACAGCAGGTAGGCCAACGCTAGCAGCACTACCGTTGTGCCTAGAATGGCTTGACTGACCCTGGAGTTGAGTCGGGGCAGCAGGTAGACGGTGGCAACCAGTACCAGCACCAGTTCTAGGGTTGCCCCCAGTCGCCCCCAGTGGTCAACATCCCAGTAGGAAACGGGGCTGATGAAACGCACCGAACTCAGCGGCCAAAAGTGCCGATGGGCATCGTCGTGGTGCAGGGGCAGATCGGCCAGGTGGTGCAGCACCATGCTGGCACCCACAAACCCCAGCCAGTAACGCTTGAGGTAATAACCCAGCGCGATCGCTAGCAGCCCCAGCGGGATTGAGTTGCCAACGGCAAAAATATCCTGCCAAGGCTGACTGTAGTAGGCTGTGCTCCAAATCGTTTGCGCGGGCAGGCCCTGAGCCCGAGCCCAGGCGTAGAATACAAACAGCGCCGCATCGGGAATCACCCCGCCGATTAAAATCGGCCAGGTCATCAGCGGAGCCACCGGACGGCGCAGCAGAGCCAGGTTGAGAATCAGGTGACTGGGAGTGTTCATGGGGCTATGGTACATCGCCCAATCTATCTAGACGGCCACGCCACCACCCCGGTTGACCCGAGGGTGCTAGAAGCGATGCTGCCGTTTTTTACCGAGCAGTTTGGCAACCCGGCCAGCCTCACCCACGCCTACGGCTGGGAGGCGGAAGCGGCGGTGACGCGATCGCGCCAAACCATCGCTGCCGCCCTCAACGCCACTGCCGAAGAAATTGTCTTTACCAGCGGCGCGACCGAGGCTAACAATCTGGCGATTAAAGGCATCGCCGAGGCCTGCTTTAGCCGGGGCCGCCACATGATTACGGTGCAGACCGAGCACAGCGCCGTGCTCGACCCCTGCCAGTATTTAGAATCGCTGGGCTTTGAAGTCACCTACCTGCCGGTGCAGCCCGACGGGCTGGTGAATTTGGACGCCCTGAATCAAGCTTTTCGCGACGACACGGTGCTGGTGTCGGTGATGGCGGCCAACAACGAGATTGGCGTGCTGCAACCGCTGGCCGAGATTGGGGCACGCTGCCGCGATCGCCAGGTTTTCTTTCACAGCGATGCGGCCCAGGCGATCGGCAAAATTCCCCTCGATGTGCAGGCTATGCAGCTGGATTTGGTGTCGCTAACGGCCCACAAGGTCTACGGCCCCAAGGGCACTGGGGTGCTCTACGTGCGGCGGCGACCGCGCGTGCCCCTGGCGGCTCAGATCCACGGTGGTGGCCACGAGCGGGGGCTGCGGTCGGGCACGCTGTATCCGCCGCAAATTGTCGGCTTTGCTAAGGCGGTGGAGCTGGGGTTGGACTCGCTAGAGATCGAGCGCGATCGCCTGATCGCCCTGCGCCAGCAGCTCTGGGCGGGCCTGCAACCGCTGGGGGGTCTGCACCTCAACGGCCACGCCACCCAGCGGTTGCCCAACAACCTCAACGTCAGCTTTGAAGGGGTCGATGGGCAGGCGCTGCTGCTAGGGCTGCGCGGTACGGTGGCGCTTTCGTCAGGAGCAGCCTGTAGCACCGCCAGCACCGCTCCTTCTCATGTGCTGAAGGCCCTGGGCCGACCAGACGCGCTGGCCTACGCTTCACTGCGCTTTGGCTTGGGCCGATTTACCACTGCCGCTGAGATTGACCAGGTGGTGGCCGGGGTGGTGGCAACAGTGCAGGCTCTCCGCCAGCCCTAGGTCAGCCATAAGGCAAATTGAGAGACAACGCTACCACGGCTGACGCAATCAGGCATAATGAAGACTAGCTTTGGGGTTAGGGGCATCTACAGCGGTTAAGGCCGTGCCCAGGTTTGGTTCACACGCCTTGGTTTACAAGCTATAGGGCGTTGTGCAGTGTCAAATTCCCCGCAGGCTTATGACAACTTCAAAACGTCAACTGAGTGACCTTCTCAAAGCTGGCATTGAGCAGGCCCGGCTGGGCTACTTTGAGGCGGCGATCGCGCATTTTTCCCAGGCCGTTGCGCTCGATGCCAGCTGCGCCAAGGCGTTTTACAACCGGGGCTGCGCCCACCGCGACCTGGGCTGTCCTAGCGCCGCCATTGACGATTTTTCTACCGCCCTGGGCCTAGAGCCATCCTTTGCCAATGCCTACATCAATCGGGGCAGCGTATACCGACTGGTGGGGCAGCTGCCCGCAGCCCTGGGCGACCTAGACCGGGCCATCCAGATTCAGCCTGGGTCGATCAAAGGCTACGGCAATCGAGGTCGAATTAAGCTGGATTTAGAAGACTACGGCGGGGCGATCGCCGACTTTACGGTTGTGCTGGCCGAGCAGCCCAAGTTTGCCAAAATTTTGCTGTGGCGGGGGCTGGCCTACCTCAAGCAGGGAGCCCACGCGGCCTTGGCCGAACCCCGGCGCGAGGTCTACCAGTTTGCGATCGCCGACTTTACCCAGCTGCTGCAAAGCCAGCCCCACTGCGCCGAGGCCTACAACTATCGGGCCGTGGCCTACTTTCAGCTGCGCAACACCTACCAGGCCACCCTCGACATCAACCGCGCCATTGACTGCCAAGTCGACTACGCGGAGGCCTACATCAACCGGGGCATGCTGCGCCACGAGCTGGGCGACTTTCAGGGGGCGATCGACGACTACACCACGGTGCTGGAGCTCAACCCCGACCTGCAAGACCGATCCTACAACCAAACCCTGGTGGGTCTGGCCCTCGACAGCCCCGATGCCACCCTGAGCGAAGACACGCCCCTCAACCTGCGCTTTCGGCTGGCCGATCTGTACGACAGTCGGGGGCTGCTGCGGGCTCAGGTGGGCGACATGGAGGGCGCGATCGCCGACTATACCCTAGCGCTGCGGTTTAATTCCCACAGCGGTCGCATTTGGGCCAACCGAGGCCGCGTGTTTAGTCGCCAGGAAGACTACCCGGCGGCGATCGCTGACTTTGACCACGCCCTAGATCTCAACTCCGGCGATGCTTTGGCCCACTGCGATCGCGGCTACGCCCTCTACTTTCTCGACGAGTGGGACATTGCCCTCGAAGACTTTGACCGCGCCATTTACCTCAGCCCCACCCTGGCCGAGGCCTACATTGGTCGCGGCCACACCAGCATTCGCCTGGGGCACGGGGCCGCGATCGCCATGGATGACTTTCGCAAAGCCCTGCAGCTCTCGTGGGACAGCCGCAAATCGGAGCGATCGCGCCCGATGTAGGCCAAACCGTTGAGACTGGTTTAGCCTGTGTCCCCAGATGAATTTCTACAGACGAATTTCTACAGACGAATTTGGGGGCGCAATTTACGACATTTACGACATTGCTGATTTTAGGTATGAACTGATAGCCGTAAGGACTGAAATCTCGTTCAGATTTTGGCAAAATCATACCGCTGTTCAGCAACGCCTGTTCCTAGGGGTTGGGCAAGGGAGTCGCGAAAATTGCAACGGCTACTGGCTGCGCTGGTGAAATGACCAAAGCACGCTATTGCTCTGGGGTGCTGAACAATCTGAGCGACTAGCAGCGCAACTGACAACAGTTCTAATCATCCGGTAAGTTGAGCTGCTGTTGAAGTTGAGTCAGGGCAGCCCAGCGGTGGTCTACAAGTTTAGGGGTGGCGTTGTCCTGATGACCGACATCAATGCCGGGACAGTCTTCATCGCAAATCTGGGGCTGAGGTAGGGCTAAGCAAATCTGCTCGTAGATCCAGGTTTCGGGATAGAAGTAGCCGTTGGGAGGCAGAGTTTCGAGCAGGTCGTCGACGGCTACCTCCCGCTCAAGGGGCAGGGTGGCAGGGTCGGGCTCATGCTCCAGCCAAATTAGCTCCTGGGCCGATACCGATACCCGGTGGTTATAGGTCTTGAGGCAGCGATCGCAGCTCAGCGTCACAATGGTGTTGGCCCTGGCCTTGACCTCCAGATAGGTGCCCTGGTGAATGACGGTCAATTCTCCCCGCACGGGAGTCAGGGTCTCCAAATCGGCTAGGTGCGTGTCTAGATCAACAGCAAGGGTTTTCTCAAACCGCTGCAGCAAGTGGGGTATATACACGTTGTCCATTGCTCATCCCTCCCGTGGCTGGCGCTGTCTCCGTGCGGTCTTAAGGCGTTGGCGTTGGCTGAGTCGTTAGTCGTTTCAGCCAGAGCCTAATGGTCGGCGTCAGGGGCCTGCCCTGCCCTACAGACCACCAGGCGGCGATCGGGCTCTCGGCCTCGGCTAAAGGTAGCTAACCCCTCGTGGGCCGACAAAAAATGGTGCATCTGCCGCCGCTCGGCAGAGGACAGCCCCTGCATTTCATATTCTTTGTCACTGGCCAGCACCCGCTCGGCGGCCTCGGCGGCCATTACCTTGAGCTCTTCTAAGCGCTTGGCCCGGTAACCCGCCAGCTCAATCGTAAAGGCCTGCTGCTCATCCTGGCCCTTGCCCAAATTTAGGGTGGTATTGGCCAGGTACTGAATCGAGTCGAGCACCGCACCGCCATCGCCAATTAGAGCCTGCACCTGCTCTGCTGACAAGGGCTCTTCGGCGATTGTGAGCCAGCAGCTTTCCCCAGACTCATCTTCAACCGGGTGAGCGCTGACGGTAGACGCTAGCCCCTGCATGGTCAGCAGGCTAGTCAACCAGTTCACTCCAGCAGTAGCAGCATCGGTAACCATGGGTTATGCCTTTTTCTTTTTGCTGCGCCCTGGCTCAAAGGGCAGGGTTTTTCTATCGTCGTCCTCAGTCTTAGCTTCGGCATCGACAATTTTTTGCAGGTTCTCGGGCAGCGGCTCCCGCGACAGAATGAAGGTTTGCAGGGTCTGGAAGATGTTGGCAATCAGCATGTACATCAGCACCCCAGCGGGCAGCGGAAAGAATAGGAACATGCCGGAGAAGATAATCGGCGTAAACTTATTCACCGCCGCCTGCTGGGAGTTGTCTTTGGTGGTAGATCCCTGCCCCGAGAGCACCTGGTTGAGGTAGAGGCTGGCTCCAAAGCCCAGGATCATGATCAAAATATCCCAGTGAATAGCGCCATCTTCACCCGTTACGCCGATGCGGCCCAAGGCTTTAATAAAGAGAAAGCCCTTGTTGGCGGCTAGACCGGGAGCCTGCACCCGCACCGTAGCCTCGCCAGGGGCTAGAGCAGTAATATGACCTACTTCATCAACCGAAATGACATCTTCGCCCTTGGTCACTTCCCACTTGGGCTTAAAGCTGTCGATATCGTCGTTGTACTGAGTGACTAAAGACTCAATGGTTTCGCCCTCGGCGGTTTGCAGGCGGACGTCGGTCTTCTCGCCGACCACGAGCTTGTTGCCTCCGGGCACGACCGCCGAAATGGGGAAGTGCGAGCCGTCAGAGACGTAGATAGCCTTGGGAGAGGTGCTAAACACCTGGGGCTGAATCTGCTCGATTTTCTCCTGGGGAAAGACCTGCACGTTGACGTCGTAGTTGATGTCGGCGAACGGCGACCCCCGCAGGGTGGCAAACAGGGCGAAGAGAATCGGCATTTGCAGCAGCACCGGGAAGCAGCCTGCCAGGGGGTTGCCAAACTCTTTGTAAACCCCGCTCATCTCTTCCTGGAGCTTGGTAGGGTTGTCTTTGTAGCGCTCCTGGATTTCTTTAACGCGCTTTTGCATTAGGGGCTGAGCCACCTTCATGCGGCGCATGTTGCGAATAGACCCCGCATTGAGGGGATACAGCGCAAACCGAATCACCAGGGTAAGAGCCACAATGGCCAACCCATAGCTGGGCACGATCCCGTAGAAAAAATCTAGGATCGGCAACATGATGTTGTTGGTCAGAAATCCAATTCCAAAATCCATGGGCACCAAAACCCTGCTACAGGGGATACGACTTAACTGCTCAGTTACCTAATCTACCCCATAGTCGGGGAGGCAAGCCGCCCGGTTAGTGACGGATTGCCGTAGGTTTAAACTTCGCCAACAGCACCGCTGGCGGCTTTGGCTTTGGGAGAAATGCGCTCGTCAATGTACTCGTAGACCTCGCGAAAGCGAGGCATGGAGCGCAGTTCTAGACGACTGCCGTCTTTGAGGGTAACCACCATGTCACCCCAGAGGCCAACGCCCCGAGGCACTGTGACAATTTTACTGATTTCGTTGTAAATCAGGTCGGTGCGATCGCGCCCCATCCAACCGCCGGTCACCGAAATGCGCCGACTGGTGATGCGGTAGCGCAGCCACAGGGCACGGGTAATCGCCCCAACCGTGAGGGGAAGGCAAATAATAGTGAAGCCCAGCAGCACATTGACGATTAAATCGCCGATGTGGGGGCCGCCCTCATAAAACACATCCTCACGAATGCCCATGGATTACCTCTAGCTTGGTGAACAACTGCTCTAATTCTCGCAAAAATTCGCCATATTCGCACTGGGTGGCCTCAGGCCTGAGGTTAATCACAATCCAGAGGGAGGGGTCGAGACGCGGCAGCAGGGTTCTGAGGGCAGCGCGCACCTGACGCTTGAGGCGGTTGCGCACCACCGCCCGCTTGTGTACCTTTTGGCTGATGACAATACCAATACAGGGACCTGGCCGGGGTTGGGAAGGGGCATTGAGGGCAGCAGGCAGCGACCAGACCCGCATGATTAAGTGGGTAGAAACCGCTTTTCTGCCCTGCCGATAGACTTGGGAAAACTGCCGCGATCGCCGCAGTCGGTTTTGTTTGGGTAGCACGGCCCAACCCCCAGCATGTCAATAATAATCTTGCAAACAGCAATAGCCCTGGAGCTTGTAGTAGCCCCAGGGCCAGAATGCTTGACGCCTACGGTTTGAACTAGCCCCAGAGCGAGGCTAGACGGCGAGCTTGGCCCGTCCCTTGCGGCGACGAGCTTTAATTACGTTTTGACCGGTGTGGGAGCGCATACGAGCGCGAAATCCGGAGGTTCGCTTTTGCTTTCGGTTGGTGCCCCCAAGGGTGCGCTTACTCATGGCTTTGCCTGTTTCTGATTAAAAGTCACAGTCTACAATAGTAGCATCAACTGGCGGCTACCGACGCTGATTGGTCTCGGAGGCAATTTCCATTGGCCAGGTGCCGGTGTACTGGTTGATCACATCGCCCTGGTACATCATGCGCAGGTTGAAATAGTGGTAGCCATAGCGGCGAGGGTTGCGCACGTCGGAGAGCACCACTACCAGGTTGGTATTGGCCGGAATGGGCTGTTCGGGGATGAGTTCGATCCGGTTTTCGTCTTCATACAAGTCGACTACCTTCAGCGGAATCGCCTCGCCACCGCGCCAGTCGCCGCTGCGTAGCTCGATTTGGTTGGGGTCAATACGACCGCCAATTTCAGTAAAGGTATCGGGATAGTCAATTTCGAGCGAAATCACATCGCGGGGCAGCTTGGTCCGCATGATGTTGAGGTAGTAGCGGGCGTTGGTGCTGTACGGGGTGTTGAAATCGATCAGGTAGCCGAGGCGATACTCGGCGTCGACGCCGCCAAAGATGGTCAACCCGGTTTGAGCCTGGGTGGGCTGGGGTAGCGCCGTGCTGAGACCCACGGCGGCGGCCACGGCGGCCAGCCCTAGAGCAGCAAATTTCAGCGATTGCTTGAGGGATGTCATGGTGTACCTCCAATGAAAACTATCTGGCCGGGTAGCTTGGGGCAACCAATCTAGGCCATCCATTACAATACTCCCGACGACCCAGAGTAGCATTCTAGTCTGTGCCAGTGGTGCAACCGGGCTGTTCTAGAAGCTATTCTAGAAGCCGACCTAGCGCCCCAGGTCAACCCACCAGACCAAAGATCGAGCTGTACGGGCTGATTTGGGGTTAATCGGTCAAAACCGCGTTTGGTTCTGCCACGTTGCCTTTTCTCAGCCCACGGCCTGGCCTCAAAGCCGTCGGAGCTACTCACCATCGTCGTCGATAATGGCGTTGCGATCGAGCAGCAGCAGGTTGCGCAGCTGGTCGGTATCGAAATCGGTCAGCCAGCCTTCGCCCGCGCTGACCACCTGCTCAGACAGCGCTCGCTTGCCTTCAATCATCTCGTGGATACGCTCCTCTAGGGTGCCGGTAGTGACAAACTTGTGCACCTGCACGTTGCGGGTTTGGCCAATGCGAAAGGCGCGGTCGGTGGCCTGGTTTTCGATCGCCGGGTTCCACCAGCGATCGTAGTGGAAGACGTGGTTGGCCCGAGTGAGGTTAAGCCCGACGCCCCCTGCCTTGAGGGAAAGAATGAACAGCCTGGGGGCGGCGGGGTCGTTCTGGAAGCGATCGACCATGGCCTCGCGCTGATTTTTGGTGCTGCTGCCGTAGAGAAACAGCGCTTCTTGCCCCAGGTGCGACTGCAGGTGCCGCTGCAGCAATTTGCCCCACTCGGCAAACTGGGTAAAGATCAGGGCGCGATCGCCCTCGGCAATCACTTCTTCGAGCATTTCGTCGAGCCGCTGCAGCTTGCCCGATCGCCCCTTCAGGCCCAGGCTAGGCTCCTTCAAAAACTGGGCCGGGTGATTGCAGATTTGCTTTAGCTTGGTCAGCAGGGCCAAAATTTGGCCCTTGCGCTGCACCCCGGTAGCATCATCTAGGGTTTCGAGGGCGCGATCGACGGTCTGCTGGTAGAGGTTGGCCTGCTCGGCGGAGAGGCCGCAGAAGACGGTCATTTCCTGCTTGTCGGGCAGGTCTTGAATAATCGTGCGATCGGTTTTGAGTCGCCGCAGAATAAACGGCTGCACCAGCCCCTTTAGCGCCCGCAGCGAGGCAGTATCGCCATAGCGCTCGATCGGGGTGGCAAAGCGGCGCTGAAAGAAGTTCTTTGGCCCCAGGTAGCCGGGGTTGAGAAAGTCCATAATTGACCACAGCTCGCCCAGGCGGTTTTCCACCGGGGTGCCGGTGAGGGCAACTCTAAACTGAGCCTCAATCTGACGAACCGCTTTAGACTGCTTGGCGTCGGAGTTTTTAACGTTCTGGGCTTCGTCGAGCACTAGGCACTGCCAGTTCACCGCCTGCAGGGGCTTGAGGTCGCGGTAGACCAGGGCGTAGCTGGTGATCACCAGGTGTTTGTCCTGCACGGCCTTGGCCAGGGCGCTGCCGCGAGGCCTGCGATCGCCGTGGTGTACCACAGTTTTGAGCTGGGGCGCAAACCGCTTGACCTCTTTCTCCCAGTTGCCCAGCACCGAGGTGGGGCAAACCAGCAGCACCGGGCTCTCTAGCCAGCCGTTGTCCTGCAGGTAGAGCAAAAAGGCAATCAGCTGAATCGTTTTGCCCAGGCCCATATCGTCGGCCAGGCAGGCCCCCAGGCCCCACTGTTCCAAAAAGGCCAGCCACGATACCCCGCGTGCCTGGTAGGGTCGCAGAGTCCCCTCAAAGCCGCTGGGGGCTTCTATTTCCTCCAGGGTTTGGTTACCAGTCGTTAGGGTTTCGATCAGGGTTTGCAGCGCTCCGGTGGCCTCAAAGCTGACTACTGGCAGCTTGTCGATCAGCTGGGTATCGCCTGTGCTAATCCGCAGGGCGTCTTCCACCGAGAGCGGAGTTGCCGTCTTCTGACCAGCGAGAAACTGCCGGGCGGCCTTCACATCCTGGGGTTTGAGCTCGACCCAGCGGCCATTGATTTCGACTAGCGGTGAGCCCTGGTTAATCAGCTGCTCAAATTCGTCGGCTGAGAGGGTTTCGCCTGCGATCGAGAGCTCCCAGCGAAAGTTGAGCAGACTCTTGAGGCCGAGGCGCTGCCGTTGTTTTTGGGGCGGCACTTCGGCCTGCACCTTTAACCCTAGCCGCCCGCTACCGCCTTCTGCTGTTTGAGCCAAGCCAGGGGGCAGCTCTACCTCAACGCCGTTGTCCTGCAGCTGCCAGGCCGAGGCCTTGATAAACTGGTAGGCCTGAATCGGGCCGAGGTCGCAGTGGGTCGGGTGCTGCTGGTGCAGACTTTCGCGAATGGGATCGTACAGCCGCGCCGCCCGCCCCAGGCTGCCCAGCAGCGTTTCCTGGGGCGCTTTGAGAATGGCTCCCTGGTGGTGCAGTTCGTCGACGGGGTGCTGCCAGATCACCTCTGCCCCCAGCTGCCAGTCGGGGTTGGCGGCCGACTGCAGCTGGTAGCGAAGTTTCCAGGGCTGATCGAGCGTTGGCGGGGGCTGCAGCACCAGCCGCAGGCGAAACTGGCGAGCCGGGTCGTCGGCCAGGGTTTGCAGCGGCGTAGTCCAGGTGGTCAGGGCCTCCTGAAGCCGGGCAGCGGCGGCAGCGCTGGCCTCTAGGGTTCCTACCGACTGGCTCAGTGCCTGGAGCCAGGGCCGAAGGGGAAGTTCTTGGCCCAGGTTTGCCAGACCGTTGAGGGGTTGCGCCTGGGCTACCTGTCGCACTTGATAGTCAACCAAAGCTGCTAAAAACTGCAGCAGCAGCGGTTGAGGATCGAGCAGGGGAAATCCGCAGGCTAGCGGTGGCGTTCCTTTCGTTACCGGGGGCAGATGGGTGCGGCAGACCGGCGGCATTGCCAAGGCAAAATGGCGCAGTCGTTCCTGGTCGGGGGCGCTGTCAAGCAGGGGTTGCCAGCCTGCGGTTAGGGTTTGGCTAGTGAGTTCTAGGTCTGGCAAAAATTTGCCCCGAGCCAGCAGGTTCAGACCCCAGCGGGCAGTGTGGCCCCAGTAGCGCAGGTCGGCCCCAATTTCGCCAGGGCCAGTGAGGGGGTGCTGCCCCAGAGGCAGAGCCAGCAAAATAGGTAGAAAATCGGCAATGCCCAAGTGCCAGCCCTGTACTCGCCAGGGATGCAGCACGGTATCGGCATCGAGTTCAGAGTTTGGTTGGGCATCTAGCTTGGCGGAATGCACGGGCGCTAACGCAGTGGCCAGCAGTCGGGCCGGTAGCGGCAGGGTGATTTCGCCCCAGATGGGGCCAGTTGCCCCGCGATCGCCTGATTTTGAAGAGCGCGATCGCCGACTTCCCCCGGTTGCTTTCGTCGCCCCTTTACCAGCAGCGATCGCGGCCTCAGTCAGCGCCGCTGGAAATACGTTGGTTGCAGAGCTAGCCCGCCCCACCAGCTGTTTTTGCATGCCGGTCAGCACCTGAGCTAGATCAGCCTGGCCCAGAGCATAGGGGTGGAGATGCAGCCCTTCCCACGGGGCCAGCCCCTCGGCTAGCAGGGGTTGCCAGGCCTCGGCCCAGAGAAAAAACTGCTGCGCCTGGGGAACCCAACTAACGTGTAGTATTGCCATTGCCCTATGTCTACAACTCGCTCAAAGAATGGGGTGCGCTGGGAGCAGGTAGATAGGGCCTTGTCACACCCGGACTCTGGGTAAGACGTCAGGGCACACCCCGGTGGGGCAACCCTTCCCCGAAGCCCCAACCCCGCTTACTCCTGGTGTGCAGAAAACCTGCTGAATGTGCCTATCTTACTCTTTTCGGTCATGGGTGGCAGGGTATTCTGCTCAAACCATGATGAGTAATATCCCTCAGGCATAGTCCATAGTAACGGGGGTATGGTCGCTAGGTTTTTCCCAGCGCCGGGGTTCGAGGTCAATGGTGCAGCCCAGGGCGCGATCGCCCAAAGCCGCCGAAAGGTAGTGATGATCAATACGCCAGCCCATATTCCGTCGAAACGATGCCGCTCGGTAGTCCCACCAGCTGAAGTGCCCGCCCTCGTCGTTAAACAGGCGAAATCCGTCTTTGAGGCCCAGCGTCAATACGTCCCTCAGGGATTCTCGCTCCGTCGGTGACGACATAATGTGCTTCTCTTTGCCCTCGGGGTTGTAGATGTCTTTGTCCTCCAGGGCGATATTAAAATCGCCGCAGACGTTGAGGCTGGGATAGGTTTCGAGCAAAGTAGCGAGATAGTCCTTAAGACAGCCCAGCCAGCGCAGCTTGTAGTCATACTTGTCGCTGCCAATGGCGCTGCCGTTGGGCACGTAGAGATTCACTATATAAATGTCGTCCCACAGCCCGGCGATCACTCGTTTTTGATCGTCAAGATCGCCGACCCGATCGGCTCCTAGCACGGGAGTAAAGCCGTACTGCACGTTCTCCAAGGGTTCTCGACTCAGCAGCGCCACGCCGTTATACGACTTTTGCCCGTGGATGTAGGCGGTGTAGCCCAGGTCTGCAAAGGCTGCCGCAGGAAAATCTTCATTGACGACCTTAGTTTCTTGCAGGCACAGCACATCTACTGGGTTAGCCTGTAGCCACTGGGTCGCGTGGTCGAGGCGCGATCGAATCGAGTTGACGTTCCAGGTGGCAACTTTCATAGACGGAGTTAATCTGAAGAAAAATGGTCACAGTGCTCTAGCTTAAAGCCTAACGGATCGCTCTCATGCCCCCAGAACAACCACTAGAGGGCAAGGCCCTGGTCAAAGAAGTGTGCCGCCGCATTCGGCTGGCCCGCAGCTACTGGGATGCCCACAACAACGCCGCCTGCCGGGGTGAGCGCGACAAAGCGCTGGCACTTTATAACACCCTGACTAAAGAGCAAAAAGACCAAATTCCCCAAGCCCTGCGGGTGTGGCTACGCTACCGCAGCGAAAAGTATTTTGGCGCTCATCAAACCCCACCAGGGCAGAAGCGGCGATCGGCGAAGGGACGAAAGCGATAAGAGACGGGCTGTTTTTGGTAAGATACTTTCAGTTCTTTGGGGAATTAGCTCAGTTGGTAGAGCGCTGCGATCGCACCGCAGAGGTCAGGAGTTCGAATCTCCTATTCTCCATTCTCTCAAACCCATACAGGTCAAGGGTTGTATCGCCCATCAACAAAGTGATTCAGGGCCTTGCTGAGCTCCTGAGGCTAAACGCTGTTATGCCACTTTTGGCTATTTTGGTTAGAATTTGGATCGAAATTGGATCGAAAGATTCTTCGATCCATTCGATCCATTCTCCAGAGGGCTTTCACCATGGCCAACGCTGCTAGAGCGAAGAAGGGCACCGTCTCTGTAACCAGCGACCGAGATCGGTTGCGTCTGGGCTGGCGTTACAAAGGGGAACGCTATTTTCTGTTTATCGGGCTCCCTGACACTGTCACGAATCGGAGAGTGGCCGAGGCCAAGGCGTCTCAAATAGAACTCGACATGATGTCGGGGCATTTCGATCCAACGCTTCGAGCCTATAAATTGCAGCTTCCTAACCGCAGCCAGCTGACTGTTACCGGCCTATTCAACAAATTCATCCAGCACAAATCAAAAACAGTCGTTTCGGCCACCCTGGATAAATATCGTGGACTGCTGAATTATTTGGAGGAGTTCTTTAAGACTCGTTCGGTTGCTGAAGTCAGCGTAGCCGAGGCCGAAAAATTCTCCAGCTGGTATGACTCTCAAGATTTATCCAAGGTTGTCATTCGAGAGCGTCTGGGCCTTTTGAAGGCGTGCTGGGAGTGGGGGATTGAGCAGGCTTTAGTTGAGTCTAATCCTTGGGTAGATATGCCTTTAAGAATTAAGGTTCCGCCAAAACAAATGCCTAAGCCTTTCACCGAGGCAGAAATCAAATCAATCGTTGAGGCGTTTAAAGCTAACCGTTATTATCGCCACTACGTCAATTTTGTGGAGTTTCGCTTTGGCAGTGGTTGCCGTACTGGAGAGATCGTGGGCCTACGCTGGAAACATATCTCTGAGGATTGCTCAACCATTTGGATTGGTGAGGCTTTAGTCAAAGGCAAGCAGAAAGCCACAAAAACGAATCGGTCTCGGTATATCACCCTGACATCTAAATTGCAGACAATGCTTCAGGGATTGAGGCAAGCGGATAGCGATCCCAATGATTTGGTTTTTAAGGGGCCGAAAGGAGCTCCTATCGATGCAAAAAACTTTGCTCAACGAGGCTGGCAGAAAATTTTAACCAAGTTAGGTATTGATTATCAAAGACCTTACAATACCCGACATGCCTTGATTTCTCATGCCCTGGATAAAGGTATGAATCCGGTGGAAGTTGCTCAGTTAACAGGGCACGATGTGCAGACGCTTTACCGAAATTATGCAGGTAACGTCAACAGCCGCCCTCGCTTACCAGAAATATAAGCACCCAGCGCAGGTTTCAGTATAGTTTGCGCCCAAACCAGACCACTTTCCCCATGAGGTTGAGGCTGCTGGATGTCTTAGATATTTGAATTGAGAAGGCTTCATAGGCAGGGTGGTCGCTGAGCACTCTCAGCGTTTTATCACCTACATACTGCAAGCGCTTGATGAGCAGCCGATTATCGAGTTTGAGCAGGTAGATACCGTGACTCACAGTTTCTAAGTCACGATCATTGGTGTCTACCAGCGCTAAATCCCCCTGCTGAAGGGTGGGCTCCATGCTTTCATCGACCACCTGGGTGAGCAGCAAATTTTCAAAGGCGTTGGGGAACTCTGCTCGGAGCCAGCCCGTCTCAAAGGCCAGCGGATCCTTGTAAATGTAATCTTCGGCTGACGCTTTGGATGAATCCTTAGCCCCCGTTACAGACTGACCGGTAGCTAGCCATTCGACGCTGATGTTAGCCGTGCGGGCTATAACGAGCAGCGCCGGTCGGGTGGGTTCGCTTTGGCCGTTGAGATATTGGCGGAGCACGGTGTCAGAAAAGCCGCATTCTCTGGCAAAGCCCCGTATGCTCTTGTCGCCAACCGCCTGTTTTAGGCGCACTGGAAACTGGTCAACTTCCGTGGCATCCGCCTGCGCCTCGTCAGGTAATGGATTAGTCATTGGGTTACATTAATCGCAGATGCAAATTATAACACTTGACATGCAAGATATTTATTGCTAACTTCATCGATATATTGATGGAGCTAAGACAATTCTATGCATGTAGAAGAAATTAAAGCAGCTCTACGCAAGCAGGGCTGGACTTTAACCAGCATCGCAAAAGAACTGAATATTGGCACCTCGGCAGTCTCCCATGCCTTGACTCGACAGCGATCGCGTCGCATCGAGCAGGTCGTGGCGGGCAAACTTGGTCTGCCTCCCCATGAGATTTGGCCTCAACGGTATAAACGAGGAAGGATGACCCATGGTTCAATTTGTCAGCAAATAGGAAGCTACCCAGGCGCTGAAGCTTAGCGGTACAACCTTGAGGCGCTATCGGGTGCAGGGGCTGTTGATCGAGGGCGTTCACTGGGTTCGAGTGAATAGCCGTTGTATTCGTTACAACCTGGAACTGATCAATGACTGGCTGCACAACCGCCATGACCCGGCGGCTCACCAACGGGCCATTGAGATCTACTAGGCCAGTTTGTTGAGCAACCAGCGCAAAATTCCTAAACGATCTGGACATCGATAAAAAGATCCTTGAACCAAGTAAAGGGCTTCAAGGCTTAATCAAGTCTGTGATTAAGAATCTGGCTTGAAGTTTCAGATCTGAAACCTATGAAAAAACACCCCAACCATTGACTGGCGAGTGTGCTGAATCTTTTCGTTTGTTTTCTAAGCCAGGCCAATCAACATCCTGATGTAGTTTTTGCCGAACCGCTCAGGGCATTAATCTGCGGCTAGAAGTGGTTTCTTCAACTATAGCAAAGACATCGGAAATGTCCACACTGGGCACAGCTAACGGTTAACAGTAGCTGGTTGATTGTGGTGGCCTGGCTCCTAACACCAGGAGCTAACCATGGCACAGTATGTTTACTCGGGGTGATCGCGCCCCTGTCCAATTTGTGGACGCACTAAAGACCAGGACTGCCGCTGGAATGAGGAGGTGGTGTTCTGCCACACCCACGCAGACCAGGATGGCGCGGTAGACGGCTACGTTTACCGGGGCGCAACCGCCGATGGCATGTGGGGGCAATACTTTGTAGCCACCACCTCACCCGAGAAGCCGGTTCGACCCCAGCAGCGTCAGGATTACCTTTACCCCAGCCGGGCTGGGCAGCCCCTGGTGAAGGTGACGCGGGTAGATCGGGGCAACGGCGCGAAGTTTTTTGTGCAGTACCACTGGAACGGGCAGCAGTGGGTCAAAGGACTGACCCCTGAGATCAGAGCCCAGGTGCCGATCTACCGCTACCGGGATGTTCAGAATGCAATTGCCATCGGTCAACCCATCTGGATGGTGGAGGGGGAAGGCTGCGCCGATGCTTTGTGGGCAATCGGTATTCCCGCGACAACGACTCTGGGTGGCTCGAAGAAGTACCGCAGTTATGGCAATTACGCTGAGGATTTGCAGGATGCGAGCTTAGTGCTGTGCCCCGATCGTGATCAGGTTGGCATTGCTCATATGGAGGAAGTCGCCGAGGACTTTCTCTCGGCTCAGTGGTGTTACCCCTACCCGGATAGCCTGCGCTGGCAAAACCTGCCCAAGCATGGCGGGCTGGATGTGGTGGATTGGATTCATGACGGGGCCACAGCGGAGCAGATTCGAGCAGCGGTGCAAGACCGACGGCAGATGGAGGTCAGCTCTACTCAAGGTTCCGAGCGACTGTCGGTGCAGGCCTTACAAGACCAGATTCGCACCTACCTAGGCACCAGCCCTACTGAACTGGCCCTGGCGGCGCAGGTGGTGCAGTGGCACCAGGAAACAGGGCTATCGGCCAGGGATATCGGTAACCTGGTCACTCTGGTGCAGGCGGAGCTGGAGCAAACCGAGGAGCGGGATGATCGCCGAGCTGAGATTCACCAACTGCTCAAAATTGGCGACCACCAGCTGTGCCTGGGGGAGTATCTCCATGCCGACCTGGCGGAACCCTTGGAGCAGATTGCTGACTGGATAGGGGCGACGCCAGCGGCGATGCTGGTGACGCTGCTGCCGGTGGCGGCCTCTCTGCTGCGGGTGGGCACAGAGCTAGAGATTGATGCCGGGATGGGGTTCTCGGTGCCGCCGATTGTGTTCACGGGATTGGTGGCCCCTTCGGGCAGCAAGAAGAGTCCGATTCAGCGGCAGATTTTGGGGCCGCTCGCACTACTCCAGGCAGAGGCCGATCAGGAGTATGAGTATGCCGCCTCGGAGTATGAGGTTGATCTGCGGGATTGGGAGCAGACCCGAGCGGAGGAGAGGGGCATGCGCCCGAGGAAGCCGATGCCACGGGAGTATCACACTTCGGATGCGACACGGGAGGCGATCGCCCGTATTCAGTCTCAACAGCCAGAGCGGGGCATTTTGGTGACGCCAGATGAGCTGGCGGGCTTATTTAAGGGGCAGAACCAGTACCGCAATGGCCGAGGGAACGACAAGGAGTCGCTGCTGACGGCCTTTGATGGCTCGGGGCTGAAGGTGGATCGGGCCAGCGGTTTGCGCATCAGCCTGCCGCGCACCAGCCTGAGCCTGACGGGGACGATTCAGCCCGATATTCTGCGGGAGATGATGGGGGATTGCTCGGATGCCAGTGGACAGTGGGCCAGGTTTTTGTGGTGTTTGCTGCCGCTGAAGCCTGCACCGTTTCCTCGCCAGACGCTGCGTCACGATATTTCAGACCGGCTTTATGGCCTCTATCAGAGGCTGGAGGGGCTGGCTCCCCAATGCTACCGATTAACGCCTGAGGCTAAGGTGCTATTTGCAGACTGGTATGACCAGTTGGATCAGCTGCGGGTGACGGAGACCCACCCAGGCTTGCAGGCAGTCTATTCCAAAATGCAGGGCTATACGGGGCGACTAGTGCTGATTCTCCACTGTCTGAATGCGGTGATGGACAGAGGGCTACCGACTAATGCGATAGATGTCGAGAAGATGAGGGCGGCGATTAAGCTGGGGCGCTGGTTTATTGGCCAGGTGAAGCTGCTCTATGCTGACGGAAATACGGTAGATGGGGCGCTGGAGCCGGTCTATAGAACCCATTTGAGATCTCTATGCAGCGGTCGCAAGCCGCTTGAGCATTAGCCTGACGAAGCATAGATTGAGCTGCGTGGTGGCATTGGCCAAGGTTCTCTCAAAGTTCTTGACCAAGCTCTTGCAGCGTTCCATCCAAGCATTGGACCGTTCCACAACCCAGCGGGCTGCTACAGGCACAAATCCCGTCTGACCCGCCGCTGCTTTTTCGGCTTTCGACGGCTTCGGCGACCGCTCGAACTTAATCTTTCGCATAATCTGCGGATAGACCTTTTCGAGGGCCTGTCGCAACGCGTCGGGATGATAGCCGTGGTCTACCAGAATAGTGATCTTGGGGATATTGACAGGCTTTGAGCGGAAGTAGTCGATGTTTTGCGTCAGCAATTGAATCAACCCAGCGTCATCGGACAGGTTCGCCGGTGTACAGAGGGTAAAGTAGGGAAATCCCAGGATATCGACGGCTAGATGTCGTTTGATGCCATTCGTTGCTTTGTAGAAGCAGAACCCTTTGGAGTCCACACTGGCATTGCAAGTATTCTTGACGGCTTGGGAGTCAATGATGATTAACGTGGTCCATTTGGGCTTTTTTTTACCTGGGTGCGCACCCGCTCATGCAAAACCGTCATCAGTTTCTCAATCGTGCCGGCCTCCCGCCACTGCTTGTAGTGCCAGTAAACCGTTGAATAAGGGGGCAGGTCTTTGGGCAAGTCTTCCCAATTGCAGCCGTTCTTGAGGCGATAGAGGATCCCATCAATCAGGTCACGATAACTCCACGCCAGGGGTCGGGTCTTATGCTTCGGGGGCAAGACCTCAAGCAACAGAGGCTCAAGGATGTCCCATTCTGCATCGCTCAGACTGCTTGAATAAGCCATAGTCACGGGGGGTAGACGTCTACTCAATTCTCCCGCAATCGCCAAAAGATCTCAAATGGGCTCTATA
>JBARVV010000062.1:0-47754 GCA_049646445.1 Nodosilinea sp.
CAGAAAATCTGGGTCAGGTCGAGGCGCGCTAGACTCAAAGACATGGCTGAGGTGCTTAGAATTCAATACTTTGAGCGTAACCCTCAGCCTTTCTTTCGGCACTCTTTTCCTTGTCGAACTCAGGTTCCTAAGGCAAGTTACTTCTGTCTCATGCTACCAAGGCCAGCGTTGTAGGCGACACAGCCCTACTGTGGGCTGCATTTGCATGTCATCCTGAATCCGCCTGGGCTACCCCCGGTTGGGCTGGGCAAACGGTGTTTGCCCCGACACAAACGGCCTGTTTGGAATCGGGGTGATGCAATTCGGATTTGGTATCATTCACCGACACCACTGCGATTGGCTCACCGCCTCGGACAAGGGGGCTAGCGGTTGGTCAAAACCACGCCCGCAATCACCAGGCTGCCGCCCAGCAGCAGCGATGAGGTGGGGGTTTCTTGCAAAAACAGAGCCGCCAGGGCGATCGCAAACACCGGCACCAGGTTAATAAACACCCCGGCTCGCGCTGGCCCCAGCTGGCGCAGCCCGTCGTAGTACCAGCTAAACCCTACCGCCGACCCCAGTACTCCCAGGTAGATTAAACTGCCCCAGGTGGTAACGCTGGCCTGGGCGATCGCGCCCCCCAGCCCCTCTGCGATCGCTGGCCCCAGCAGCAGCAGCGCCCCCGTGCCGCAGGCGTAGGTAGTGGCGGCAAAGGGCGAAAGCTCCACCATTACCGTCTTACCCAGCAGGGTGTAGCTCATCCAGCTGATCACGCAGCCCAGCATGTATAGCTCACCTAGCCCCACATCGCCCCGCAAGAGCTTCACCGGATCGCCGTCGCTGATCACCACCGCCGCCCCCAGCAGCGAGAGGCCAATGCCCAGTAGCTTGGTGCGACTGAGGGGGTCTTTGAAAAAGACGGCGGCACCCAGGGCGATCGCCACCGGGTTGAGGGCAATAATCAGCGCCGCCCGCCCCGCCTCGACAGTCTTCAGCCCCGAGAAGAAAAACACGTTGTAGGCAAAAATGCCCGTCAACCCCAGCAGCGCGATCGACAGCCACAGCCGCCGGGGTGGTCGGGGCAGGGTGCCCTCAATGGCGTAGGTGAGCACCAGCAGGGCCAGAGATGCGATCGCAAAGCGGCAAAAGGCCGCCGCAAAGGCCCCCATATCCTGCACAACCAGCCGCCCGGCGATAAAGGTGCCGCCCCAGAGCAGCATGGTGATTAGCAGCTTAAGATAGGTCATCAGCATGGCGAGATCGGGCTTGCCGACCTCAAAAGGGGCAAGACCAGCTTACGCCCTCAGGCCCGTCGCCTGACGCAACAGCCCAGTTGGTCAAAAGAAAAATTTGGATCAAAAAACAGCGATATTCGTTGATAGTGATTATGTAAAAACTTGCTATATCCAAAACAAAATTGCCTATTTTCACTTGTTTGGGCACGAGTTTTAACTCTAAAAGACTACCACTCGCTATCCAGACAGTATTTAGTTTGCGCCAGTATTGTATAACCCAATTCCAAACAGGCAGTTGAGCTGGGCAAACGGTGTTTGCCCAGCTCAACTGGGGGTAGACCAGGCAGACTTGGTATAAAAATCACAAGTCTTTTAAGCAAAGGGCGCGCTGTCAAGCTACCACCTCTGCTTCAACTTATTTTTGGCCAACCCTAGACAGCTTGCCCCACCTACTGCTGGCCCCAAATGAGTCCACGCCGCCGCGAAAAACCAGGTTCTCACAGCGGCGAAAGATGGGGTCGATGGATTGCGGTGCACTAGCTGCACAGGAATGCTGCCGGTTGGTCAGGGGACTGAGCTAGCCGAAAGCCATCTATGGGCGATCGCAGTCAAACCGGTGCTGAAACGAATCTTTGGCGGCAGCGATCGCATTTCGCAGGTGCCGATTCGTATTTTTGGCTACGACTTCGGTCATGCGGTGGGCTTGCTCAGGGGTTGCCCCTAGCTGCACCAGTCGCGCTCTAAGCGCGCTGCTAAACGCCTGCGCTAGATCGGACTGATGGAAGTGCAGCATAGTGAGGCGGGCGGATTGATCGGTGAGCTCAAAGATTCCTAGGGCTTTAACCGGCAGGGTGATGGTTTTGGCCTGGGGGGTGCCGTCTTTAGCCGTTAGCCACTGCTCGATTTTGGGATGCTGCCTGGCAAATTCCCGAAAACTTTCTAAATAGGCCGCCTGGCTCACCAATGCCACTGACTGGGCCAGGGTTGGCTCTTTTTTCGTCGTCTCTACGTAAAACTGCAGCAGCCCGGTACCGATGGGAACCAGGGGCAGCGTTGCACCGATCAGCTTGCCCAGCGGCGAATTGATTGCATCGAGCAGCGAGTCGAGCCGGTTCACCAGCGGAGCCAACTTCTGACTACTGGGGCCTTCTGCCGCCAGTACCGCTGCCAGGCTCAGCACCACATCGGCGGCATCGGCAAGCCTATCGGTAGCATCCAGCGCTTGAACGTCAGTGGTCAGAAAATTCCAGAGGTGGGTGGCCATGGTGGGCAGAGTCCCTAACGGATAAGCTTCGGTGCGGTTGGGGAAGCTAAGCGCGATCGCTGGGCATGGTTAACAGCCTAGCGGCACCCTGCGGTTATCTAGCAATATCTGGGTTAATCAGACCGGCTTGACCCTAATGCTTGGTAGCGACCCCTTTATAAAAATAACCCGCTACCTTGGGTATCTTCTCGGCGTAGGCAGATTCTATGTCTACCGCATCGAACTGCTGCTCAATTAGCTGGCGCATATTGCGGTTAATATGGCACCCTCCGGCAATCCGTTTTTGCACAGGCGTCAGCAGGTTTTGCCAAGTTTGAATACCGGGGTCAGGGCTAAGGCCGTGCTCGACAAAAAAGAAGCGGCCACCGGGCTTGAGCACCCGATAAATTTCCGCCAGAGCCTGCTCAATTTGCGGAATGCTGCACAGCGTGAACGTGCTGATTACACTATCAAAGGTGCCGTCTGAGATCGGCAGCGCCTCGCCGCTCAGCATCCGGTGGTCTACCGTAATCGGTGAGGCATCGATGCGCTTCTGGGCCAGACGGTGTACCCCTGGGCTGGGGTCTACAGTGACAATTTGGCTGATATGGTCAGGATAGTAGGGTAAATTCAACCCGGTGCCAAAGCCAATTTCGAGCACTGCACCGCTAGCCTTAGCCAGCGCGTCCCGCCGATAGTGCTCCAGGGTAGAGTTAGCCATCGACCAGTCGATCAGGTAAGGCAGAATTTTTTCGTTGTAAAGGCCCATTGGGCTCAGCTCCGTTGGTCTAGCGCCATCCATGCTATGGGTTATTTTACATACCGCACCTAAGCACTATGTCTTTCAAACTGATCACCGAACCATCGATTGAAACCAAAATTCGCTATATGCGGCAGCGGGTGCGGTGGCAACATCCCCAGCTGGTTGAGCGCGATATCGACCAAACCCGCCTGGTGATTGACGACAGCGGCACCGATGACGACACCTTCTCATTTTTGGTGGTGGGCGACAGCGGCACCGGGCGGCATCGCAGCAGCAGCCCCCAGCGGCAGGTGGCCGAGCTGCTGCTGACCCACCTCGACTCGGCCCGGTTTATGCTGCATACGGGCGATGTGGTGTACCTGGTGGGCTCGCGCGACCAGTACCGCTCAAACTTTATCAAGCCCTACCGGGAGTGGCTAGTGGGGGGCGACGACTATCGACACATGGCCTACGATCGCATGGTCTTCAAGCAGCCCATTCTGCCGGTGCCGGGCAACCACGACTACTACGACCTACCCACCCTAATCGGGCTGGTTTCGGGAATAACCGGGCCGCTGCGCTATGCCCTCCGCTCTTACCTAGACCTAGACGTGAGCTGGCGCGGGTCTCACCGAGGAGATGCCTACGCCAGGGCGTTTTTAGACTATCTAAAGGCGGTGCCGCAGAACGATCTGGGCAAGCATTTAGATACCTATTACACCAGCCTTGTCAGCGATCCGGTGGGGGGCAGTCGTGCCCTCACCTATCGCCCTGGCGAGTTTACCCGGCTGCCCAACCGCTACTACACCTTTCGCTACGGCAGTATCGATTTTTTTGCCCTCGACTCCAATACGTTTAACCAGCCCCTGCCGGTAGTTCACGACCGGGCCAGCCGCCAAGCGTTGCAGCAGCAGTGCCAGCAGCTAGAGACACAAAAGGCCGACCTGATGCGGCAGGCTGGCATGGAAGTTTTGAGCCTCGACGGTGAAGACCCCCAGGAAGACATCACCGAAAAGATCGAATCGATTGACGAGCAGCTCAACGACATTGCCAAGCAGCTCGACAGCTCTCGGGTTTCAACGGTCGATACCGAACAGCTGGAATGGGTGCGCGATCGCCTGATTGCCTCCTGGCAAAACCCAGCCGTGCGGGGGCGCATTTTGTTCTTTCACCACCCGCCCTACATTACCGAAGCGACCAAGTGGCCCCAGGGCCAAACCCTGGCGGTGCGCCACCACCTGCGCCAGGTGCTCGACGCCGTCGCCGCCGAGGTAGGCGATCTCGCCCAGGGTCGCCCCTTGGTAGACCTGGTGCTCAACGGCCATGCCCACTGCTTCGACTACGTGCGCACGGGCGACACCGGCCACGGCGATGCCCACATACCCTGGGTGGTCTGCGGCGGCAGCGGCTACAGCCTGCGGCGGCAGCGTGAAGAAGGCCCGGAGCTGACAGAAACTGTTGACGGCAGGTCCTACACCGTTGCGACATCGCACTTATACCTGGGCCGCAGCGGTAAAGGCAGCCACCTCAAGCGGCCCTACTCTGGCCTGCGCGTTGAGGTATCCGGTGGCAGCCCGCCGAAGCTGACTCTGACACCGCTGGTGGCGGAGAAGTTTGACGGCAAGTGGACGGGGTTTGAGATGGAGGCGTTTGAGGTGTGATGAAGTGGGTGGGCGGGCGGATGAGTGGGCGAGTGGGCGGGTGAATTGGCCCCATCTACTCATCTACCCATCTACCTCTCTCCCCAGAGCCTTCACGTCCACCGCGTACCCTGCGACGACCAAATACACGGCCCCAGCGACGGTGCCTACCCGGCGAGTCAGGCTGCCGAGGCGATCGCGAAACAGCCGCCCGATCGGGTAGGCAGGCACCACGCCCCAGCCAGTTTCTTCGGAGACCAAAATCACGGTGCTTGGAGTCTGTTGCAGGCTTGCAATTAGGGCTTGGACAGTTTGCTGCCAAGTGGTGTCGTCTTGGTCGAGCAGATTCGCCAGCCAGGTGCCGAGGGAGTCGATCAATAGACAGTCTTGCTCGGTAGCAGAGTGGATGGCGGCGGGGAGGGCGATGGGGACTTCTTGCAGCTGCCAGTGAGCGGGGCGGCGATCGCGGTGCAGCTCCACCCGTTTTTGCCAGTCGAAATCGGCAGGGTCAACGCTAGAGGTAGCCACGTAGATAACAGCTTTGCCGGATTCCACGGCCAGCGCCTCAGCCCACTCGCTTTTGCCCGATCGCGCCGGGCCAGTGACTAGAGAAATGCGGTGATTTGCTACCAAAGTATGTCCGAATGCCACGTTAATGTCTCTTAGTGTGGGCACTGCCCACCAGCCTCAATTCAGCACCATTCAGGCCTGTCTCCTTCTCCTAATCAACCCACAGAAGCCGAAATCACCTGCCGGGCCGTCAACGCCAAGCTCGGCAACACGGCGCATCGCACCACATCACTACCCGTAAAGACCGCATCGTCGTAGCGGCCCATCTGTAAACGTCCAACCGTTACCTGATCTTTCAGGGGGTCAACGATCCAGTATTCAGGAATGTCTAAAACGCTGTATTCGCTGTGCTTGGCGCGGTAATCGGTAGCAACGGTTGACTCGCTGACTACCTCAACCACCAGCAATGGCGGCGGGTCGGTGAGTTCGATGATGGCTTCTTTGGTTCGCAGCGCGTCCCACTGATCTATCGGCAGCAGCACCACATCGGGAATGCGCGAGGTATCCCAGCGGGTGCTGCGGGGCGATCGCATCCCAATTCGCATATCTTTTGCCGTCCAGGCTTGATTGGCCTGCTGGGCAGCAAGCTTGAATTGTTCCGTCAAAAAATCGGCAATTGCTCCGTGTAGCCCTGTGCCTATGCCCATCGGCACCAGATCCCCATCCACCAGTTCGTAGCGGGTGCCGCTGCCGTCGTCGTAGGCGAGGTAGTCTGCAAAGGTCAGTTTTTGAGTGGTAACGGCCATGAAATGACCTGAACAGCATTGACTTCAGTGTAAATCAGCTAGATGCGATCGCCCCTAAGCTGGCCTATAAACGCGTCAATTTCGTCCACCAGCCAGGCTTTTTCCTTCGTCGTTAGCGGCGCACCAAACTTATGCTGGTTGATATCCTCCAGCAGCGTAATAGTGCGCACCGGGCGTTTGTTTTTGGTGTAAGTGGTTTTTAGCTCGACCTTGGTCAGGTCGGCGGTATGGCCCTCGCGCCGGTGCGTCCACCCCAGCAAGCGGCGAGTGAGCAAAAACTGCTGGCGATCGATGCGCAAGTAAAAGCTAGCCAGCATGATGTTGATCACGCCCACAACCATACCAATGCCCGTCAGCCAAAAGGGCGCGATCGCCAAGAGGGCAAACCCGGCCCCAGCTGAAACGACGTTAGCCGAGATATAGGCGAGAATCCCGTTCCACAATACGCTGATCACGATCAGTCCCACGGTATAGCTCCGCAGGCCGGGAGGTGGAATGTCGATGATCAGTTCCGTCGGCGATTTCTGAATTTGCACGCGGGTACCGACTGGGGGAAGGGCCAGCGTGCGAGGTGGGTCAGCGGGTACCGGGGGGGCAGGCTGGGTGAGGGCGGTGAGGGCGATCTGGGCCGAGGCAAAGCGATCTTCCACCAGCGGATCGATCAGCTGGTCGATCCAGTCGGCGAAAGCATCCGAGATGGCCACGTAGGGGCGAAAATTAGTTCGCAGCCGCTCCTGGGGCAGGTCGGCGGGCGACTGGTGGGTGAGCATAAACAGCAGGGTTGCGCCCAGGCCATACAAATCGGTGGCGGGTACGGCCTGGCCGCGAAACTGCTCGGGGGCCATATAGCCGTAGGTGCCCACCACGGTGCTGCCCTGGCTGAGGCTGTTGCGGTAGACGGTTTGCACCGCGCCAAAGTCGACTAAGTAAATGTGGCCATCGTCGCGGCGAATGACGTTTTGAGGCTTGATGTCGCGGTGAATGACGGGCGGGCTGAGACCGTGCAGATAGACCAGCACCTCCAGCACGGCGGCGGCGATGCGGCGGGCTTCGGCTTCATCGACCCGGCCCCCGACCTCGACCCAGTCGGCCAGAGAGGCACCATCGGCCAGGTCTTGGGCTAGATAAAACCAGCGGTTGTCGGCGGTATCGACCTGAAAAAAGTCGATATACTGCGGAATAGCGGGGTGGTTAAGAGCTTTGAGAATGCTGGCTTCGCGCTCAAACAGCTCAATTTTCTTCCAGTCTTGCAGGCCGCGTAGGGAGAGTTCTTTGAGGGCAATGGCCTGGCCTGTCGCTAACACTTCGGCGGCATAGGTGGTGCCGCTGCTGCCCTGGCCCAGGGGTTGCAGAATACGGTAGCGTCCGTCGATGATCTCGCTGGTGGCCCGGACGAAGTTCATGGTGGAAGTCTGGGGTTTAAAATAGCCTGTGTCATCCCTCCATTATGCCGCTGGCCCAGGGTAGCCGTAGTCTGCACGCATTCCCTGTGCAGGCCCAGAGTCTCTGTTTACCAGGGTTGAGAGAATAATCCTGATGGGTTAGCTTCTCTGAGGAGCCAGAGGCCACTAGACTAAGGGCAGTTGTTTAGCCGAGATGTAGTCGTTGAGCGATGCGCAAACTACACCGATTCCCCTGTCAGTAGACCGTAGAGAGCTGCAAGAGCTAGTGCGATCGCAGCTTCAGGTACTGCTGGAGCAGGGCAATTTGCCAGGGGCCAAAGCCCTCCTGGTGCCGGTGCAGCCTGCCGATATTGCCGAGGCGATTGAAGAGCTGCCCGAGACCATGCAGGCGATCGCCTTTCGGCTGCTGGGTAAGGGCGAGGCGATCGAGGTCTACGAAAACCTCGACACCAGCATTCAGCAGGCTCTAATCGAAGACTTCAAGCGCCAGGATGTGCTCGATATCGTCGATAAAATGTCGCCCGACGACCGGGCCAGGCTGTTTGACGAGCTACCGGCCAAATTTGTGCGCAGCCTGCTTGCTCAGCTCAGCCCGCAGGAGCGCGAGGCCACGTCCCAGCTGCTGGGCTACGAGTCGGGCACCGCCGGGCGAATTATGACCCCGGAATACGTCGCCCTAAAAGAAGGCTGGACGGTGCTGCGCGCCCTCGACTACATTCGCAGCCGCGCCTTTGTCAGCGAAACCATTTATTACCTGTTTGTCACCGACGCCGCCCGCCGCATGACCGGCATTCTCTCGCTGCGGCACCTGGTCACCGGCCAGCCCGAGCAAACCATCGGCGACCTGATGACCCGTGAGGTAATCTCGGTGCGCACCGACACCGACCAGGAAGACGTAGCCCGTCTGGTGCAGCGCTACGACTTTTTGGCGGTGCCAGTGGTCGATACCGAAGACCGCCTGGTAGGCATTATCACCGTCGACGACCTGATCGACGTGATCGAGGCCGAAACCACCGAAGACATCTATGCCCTAGGCGGCGTGCAGAGCGGCGGCGACAGCTACTTTCAGTCAAATCTGTTTGATGTCGCCCGCAAGCGGGTGGTATGGCTCTCGGTTTTGCTGATTACCAATACCGTCACCACCGCCGTCATTCGCAGCCAGGAAGACATTTTGCAGCAGGTGGTGGCCCTAGCGGCCTTTATCCCCCTTTTAATTGGCAGCGGCGGCAACGTGGGGGCGCAGTCGTCTACAGTGGTGATTCGCGGTCTCAATACCAAAGAAATTGGCCCCAAACAGGCGCTTTCGGTAATTCGGCGCGAGGCGATCGCCGGTACCGTACTGGGCCTAATGCTGGGGGCCGTTGTCACCGTGTGGGCCTACGTGCTCCAGGGCAACCTGCCTGTCGCCATAACTGTAGGTATCAGCCTGGTGGCCATTTCTATTTTGGCTTCCACCGCTGGAGGCACCCTGCCAATTTTATTTGATAGATTTGGGTTTGACCCGGCCCTGATGTCGGCCCCATTTATCACCACCATTGTCGATGTGCTGGGGGTGTTGCTCTACCTCAACCTGGCCCGCTACATGCTGGGACTGGCCTAGCTCAGGGGTCAGGGCCAGAACGCTAATGGCTAGTCCTGGCACCCGGAACCCTGCTCCCCGCCCCATTATGTTAGCTTCGCTACCTATTTGTCTTAGGATAGAAGCATAGTGGCCGGTTTCTGGTCCACAATTTGATCATGGAGCTGTACTTTTTACCCGCTTCTCAATACAAATGTTTACAATACTGGGGTGATACTATCGCAGCTTAGGCTGCATAGCTGCCCATACTTTAATTAACCCGCTCAATCTAGCCAATCCAATCTAGCCAACCCATCTAGTCGAGTAACCTAGCCCAACTGCCGCTCTACGTTTTTAGCCTCAGCCATCCCTAGACACCATTTTGGGATTATGGATTTAAACGGTTCGCCCACCCTGAATAACCCATCGCTTTCGAGCCCCGATCACCCCGAGCCCTCCGTGCTGCAAAAGATCAAGCAAGACCTCAAAAATGATCTGATCGCCGGGCTGCTGGTGATTATTCCGCTGGCTACCACCATTTGGCTGACGATTACAATTTCGGCCTGGGTGGTGCGCCTGCTGACCCGCTTTCCCAAGCAGCTGACCCCCTTCGATGGCCTCAATCCCGTTCTGCTGAATGTTATCAACCTGGTGATTGGCCTATCGGTGCCGCTGCTGGCGATTTTGATTATCGGTCTGATGGCGCGTAATATTGCCGGGCGCTGGCTGCTCGATGTGGGTGAAAAGGTAGTGCAGTCGATTCCGCTGGCCGGGTCGGTGTACAAAACCCTGCAGCAGCTGCTGCAGACCGTCTTTCAAGACTCAAATACGCGCTTTCGTCGGGTGGTGCTGGTGGAGTATCCCCGCAAGGGCATTTGGGCGATCGCCTTTGTGACCGGCGCAATGACCGCCGCCGCCGCACCGAGCACCTCAAATATGCTGAGCGTGTTTGTACCCACCACTCCCAACCCCACCAGCGGCTGGTATGCCATCGTGCCCGAAACCGACGTGGTAAACCTGTCAATTTCGATTGAAGATGCTTTCAAAGTGCTGCTCTCCGGCGGCATCGTTGGCCCCAACCTGGCCTCAGCTGTGCCCGCTGAACGCATCATGGCGGTCGTCAATGAAGGCGATGTGCCCATCTCGCTAGGCCAGGGGAATGCCGAAACGACCGCCGAGACCGCCGAATTCCCCCAGCAACTTTCCGTTTTGCCCATGGAAGAAGATTGCTAAGATATAGCCTGGTTCTAGCCCAGATATCGGCCCTGCAATAGGCCGCTCGTTGGCATGAGCGCAACTCGCGCCAGGCCAGTTTGACCTGGGCCAAAACCCTACACTGCCGCTTCTGGGAGACATTGACTATGCAAGCTCGCCGTATGGCCCGCGAGTTGGCCCTGCTGGGCCTCAGCCAGCTTTCTGAGAAGCCTGGCAAACTAGTCATGGAAGACTTTGAGAAGCTGCTGCTGGCCGCGATTCAAACCCTGACCACCGAAGCTAAAGACGCCCTGGAAACCGCCTCCGATGAGCTGAAGCAGGGCAACCAGCACTTAGTCGATAGCGGCACCCGTGCCAGCGATGTCGAAAAGGGGCGGGCTATGGTCGAAAATGCGATCGCCCTCACCCAGACCGCCATCAATCGGCTGGCCCACGCGGTTGAGCTGCCCGAGTTCATCCGCCTCAGCAACCAGTCTGAGATTGAGGCCTTTGCTCTAGAGCTGCTCAGCAACACCGCCAAGCACCAGAGCAGCGTCGATACCGTGCTCGATGAAGCGATGGTGGCCTGGAACCTCAAGCGCCTAGCCCGCATCGATCGCGATATTTTGCGCCTGGCTGTGGTCGAAATGACCTATCTGGGTACCCCCGATCGTGTCGCCATCAACGAGGCGGTGGAGCTAGCCAAACGCTACAGCGATGACGATGGCTACCGCTTTATCAATGGCGTGCTGCGTCGGGTGGTCACCCGAGGGGCAGGGGGCGAGGCAGAAAGCAGTGAGGCAACCGTGGATAGTCCGATGGGCTAGGGCCCGTGTAGGGCACGTAGGGATAAGGCTGATCCAGAGGCAGATTGGCCACCCCTCTGGGTAGGCCCCGAAAACGATACGATTAACAACAGTAACGACGTCCGCAAGGTAGCTCTGATATGGCTGGGTTCAACTGGTTTCAGCGCAGTTTTGATAAAAAATCTGACAGCGCCGAGGCTGAGGCTAAAGCTCTCGATGCTCAAGCCCCTGAGGTCAATGCTACTGAAACCGCCAAAGAGGCCACTGGCAGCCCGCCGGTTTCGTCAGACGACTACCTGAAGTGGGCCAAGGCTGCCTACCAAAACATTCAAAAGCAGCAGGCCGAGACCGAGGAGAAGGTCGAGCAATCCTCGTCTGAGCCTGAGGAAACAGTTAGCACTCCGACTGAAGACCCTAACCCTGAGACTGCCGCTGCTGATCAGTCCGAGGCCGAACCGGCTGAGCCCGTGGCAACCGCTGACGACGAGGCGATCGCAGCCCCTGAAGTCGCCGCAGAGCCTGCCGCTGCCCCGACTGAGGTAGAAAGTCCCGCCGCTGAAACCGAAGGGACCGAGCCTGAGGTAGCTGAAACCGAGGCAGTTGAGACCGAGGTGGCTGAGACCGAGGCCGCTGAGACCGAGGTGGCTGAAACCGAGGTGGCTGAAACCGAACCCGCTGCCCCTCGCCCTTTTTGGGCCCAGGCCGAAGCAGAACGCCAGCAGCGACTGGCCCAGCTCGAAGCCACCGCCATTGTCGAACCGGAGCCAGAGCCAGTCGCCGCCGCTGCGGCCCCGCCTGAACCCCTCCTACTCGACATCGATCTCGACGAAGCGTTTCTCTGGTCGGCGGAAGTGCTCGCCGCTCAGGGCCGTCGGCCCGACGATATTTCGGCTGAAGAAATTACCTGGCTCAACAAGCTGCGCCAGGGGCTGAACAAAACTCGCCTCAGCCTGGTCAACCAGCTCAAGGCTATTGTCGGCCAGGGGCCGCTCAACGACGATGCGGTGATGGAGATTGAGGCCCTGCTGCTGCAGGCCGACGTGGGCGTGGCCGCCACCGATAAGGTGATCGAAGCATTGCAAGCCCGCATGCGCGAGGAGGTGCTGCCCCCCGATCAGGCGATCGCCTACCTGAAATCCATCCTGCGAAAAATGCTCGATGCTCCCCTAGGCGACGCCCACAACCTCACCTTTACCCCCGAAAAAGGCAGCTTCAACATCTGGCTGATGACTGGGGTCAACGGGGCGGGCAAAACCACCACCATTGGCAAGCTGGCCCACATTGCCAAAAAGTCAGGCTACAACACCCTGATTGCCGCCGCCGACACCTTTCGCGCCGCCGCCGTCGAGCAGGTCAAAACCTGGGGGGCTCGCAGCGATGTAGACGTGATCGCCAACCCCGGCCAGAATACCGACCCAGCGGCGGTGGTCTACGATGCGATCGCCGCCGCCCAATCTCGCCATATCGAACTGCTGCTGGTCGATACCGCTGGCCGCTTGCAAAACAAAAAGAACCTGATGGACGAGCTGGCCAAAATTCGCCGCATCATAGACAAAAAAGCCCCCGATGCCCAGGTTGAAGCCCTGCTGGTACTCGATGCCACCCTGGGCCAAAATGGTCTGCGCCAGGCCGAGGTCTTTGCCGAAGCCGCTAACCTCAGCGGCGTGGTGCTAACTAAACTGGACGGCACCGCCAAAGGCGGCGTGGCCCTGGCGGTGGTGGAGCAGCTTGGCCTGCCAATTCGCTTTATTGGCGCGGGCGAGGGCATCGAAGACCTGCGGCCCTTCTCTAGCTACGAGTTTGTCGAAGCCCTGCTGAGTGGTTGAGCCTAAGTTAGACAGAATTTGGCCTGGCGTCATACCAAATCCAAATTACATAACCCCGATTCTCAAAAGGCTAAACCGCAGGGGCGGGGGCGTAGCTGAGTCAGAGACTCTATCGCATTCGCCCTTCTAAATTGGATAGAACCAAGAAGGATTCAGGAAGACACCCTTCGCGCGATCTTACCTGACGAGTAGTGTCTAACGTGGTTGTAAGTGCAGGCAAACGGCCACTCGTAGCGTTTCTCAGCCCAAAAGTTCTGTCATAATAGTTAGCAATTATTAAAATAAGTAACGAGGGGTAGGCCACTCCTGCTTCTCGTTCACGCCCTTGACTGCAAAGTTGTGGGGTTTTTGTGCTTCCATTTTTGCATTACGATTTCTACGCCTGTTGAGTCTGGTTCAACCTTCCCTGTAGCGGTTTCTATGGCCTTTTCTTCGATTACCCGTGCCCTGCAGCGCTCTGCTTTGACGGGCGAACTGCTTACCAAGCTCGACCAGCAGGGAAAGTTGGTACTTAACGGCGTTGCCCGGTTGCCCAAGGGGTTAGTCTCTTCGGCCCTAGCCCAGGCTCAGCAGCGGCCCCTCCTGGTAATTACCGCCACGCTGGAAGAAGCCGGACGCTGGGCCACTCAGCTCGAAGCCATGGGCTGGGACACGGTACACTTTTACCCCACCTCCGAAGCGTCGCCCTACGACCCCTTCGACCAGGAGTCGGAGATGACCTGGGGTCAGCTTCAGGTTTTGGCAGACTTGCTGGCGCTGCGGGCGGCTGGGGAAGATTCCCCACTGCGAAAACTGGCGATCGTCGCGACTGAACGCGCTCTGCAACCGCATCTGCCGCCGGTTTCGGCCCTAGAACCCTACTGCCTGCGGCTGGAGCTGAAGCAGGAGATTAACTTCAAGGAACTGGGCCAGCGGTTGGCCACCCTGGGCTACGACCGAGTCACGGTGGTCGAAACCGAGGGCCAGTGGGCGCAGCGGGGCGACATTATCGATGTCTATCCCGTTGCCTCGGAACTGCCTGTGCGGCTAGAGCTGTTTGGCGACGAGCTGGAGCGGCTGCGGGAGTTTGACCCGGCCACCCAGCGATCGCTCGATGCGATCGACCACCTGGTGCTCACCCCCACCCAGTACGGCCCGGTGATTATTGAACAGTTGAGAGAGCAGGGCCAGCTAGATTCCCTGCTTTCTGAAGCCGCTCGGGAAGGGTTGGAAAGCGGCATTTTACCTGAAGGCACCCGCCGCTGGCTGGGGCTGGCGTTCTCGCAACCGGCCTCTCTGCTGGACTATCTGCCAGAGAACAGCCTGATGGCTGTCGATGAGGTAGACCAGTGCCAGGCCCACAGCGATCGCTGGCTAGAGCACGTCGAAGATCACCGGCAAGAGGTCAACAGCGCCAGCCCGGCAGAGGGAGAATCTGCGGTTCAGCTCCCAAAAATCCATCGTTCTTTTCTTGAGGCACTGGGCGATGCCGACGTTTTTCCTCGCATCGATCTGTCAGAAATTGCTGAGGCCAACAACGGTCTAAACCTGGCCAGCCGCCCGGTGCAGGCGATTCCGCACCAGTTTGGCAAGCTAGCGGAGACAATTCGCAGCGAGACCAAGCGCAAATATGCCGTCTGGCTGGCCTCGGCTCAGCCCTCGCGCTCGGTGGCGCTGCTGCAAGAGCACGACTGCCCGGCCCAGTTTATACCCAACCCCAGGGATTTTAATGCGATCGACAAGCTGCACACCCAGCACGTTCCGGTCGCCGTAAAGTATTCGGGCCTGGCGGAGCTGGAGGGCTTCGTGCTGCCCACCTTCCGCATTGTGGTGGTCACCGATCGCGAGTTTTTTGGTCAGCACACCCTGGCTACCGGCGGCTACGTACGCAAGCGCCGCCGCGCCGCCTCCAAACAAGTAGACCCCAACAAAATGAAGCCGGGGGATTTTGTCGTTCACCGCAGCCACGGCATCGGCAAATTTATCAAGCTCGAAAGCCTGGTGCTCAACCACGAAACCCGCGACTACCTGGTGATTCAGTACGCCGATGGCATATTGCGGGTGGCAGCAGATTCGGTCGGCTCGCTCTCCCGCTACCGGGCCGCCAGCGGTCAGGCCCCGGTGCTGAACAAAATGACCAGCACCGCCTGGGAAAAAACCAAGGGCCGGGCCAAAAAAGCGATCCAAAAAGTCGCGGTCGATCTGCTCAAGCTCTACGCCCAGCGGGCCAAAATGGAGGGTTTTTCCTACCCCGCCGACATGCCCTGGCAGCAGGAATTGGAAGATTCCTTCCCCTACCAGCCCACCCCCGACCAGCTCAAGGCGGTGCAGGACGTGAAGCGCGACATGGAGAGCGATCGCCCCATGGATCGCCTAGTCTGCGGTGATGTCGGCTTTGGCAAAACCGAAGTCGCCCTGCGGGCCATCTTCAAAGCCGTCACCGCTGGGCAGCAGGTGGCTTTGCTGGCCCCCACCACCATTCTCACCCAGCAGCACTACCACACGCTCAAAGAGCGCTTCGCCCCCTACCCAATCCAGGTGGGCTTGCTCAACCGATTCCGCACCCAGAATGAGAAAAAAGACATTCTACAGCGGCTGAAGACCGGCGAACTGGACGTGGTGGTCGGTACCCACCAGCTGCTGGGCAAAGGCGTCAGCTTCAAAGGCCTGGGCCTGCTGGTGGTGGATGAGGAGCAGCGCTTTGGCGTCAACCAAAAAGAGCGCATCAAATCGCTCAAAACCCAGGTGGATGTGCTCACTCTCAGTGCCACCCCCATCCCGCGCACCCTCTACATGGCCTTGTCTGGGGTGCGCGAAATGAGCCTGATTACCACCCCGCCGCCGTCGCGCCGCCCGATCAAAACCCACCTGTCGCCCCACGACCCCGAAGCGATCCGCACCGCCATTCGCCAGGAGCTTGACCGGGGTGGCCAGGTATTTTACGTAGTGCCCCGCGTTGAAGGCATTGAGGACACCTCCGCCAAGATTCGGGAGATGGTGCCAGCGGCCAGAATTGCGATCGCCCACGGCCAGATGGACGAAGGCGAACTGGAATCGACCATGCTCACCTTCAGCAACGGCGAGGCCGAAGTGCTGCTCTGCACCACCATCATCGAGTCGGGCCTCGATATCCCCCGCGTCAACACCATTCTGATCGAAGACGCCCATCGCTTTGGCCTCTCCCAGCTCTACCAGCTGCGGGGACGAGTCGGGCGGGCGGGCATTCAGGCCCACGCCTGGCTGTTTTACCCCAAAAAATCGCTCACTGACAAAGCCCGCCAGCGCCTGCGGGCGATCCAGGAGTTTACCCAGCTTGGCTCCGGCTACCAGCTGGCCATGCGCGACATGGAAATTCGCGGCGTCGGCAATTTGCTGGGGGCCGAGCAGTCGGGCCAGATGGATGCGATCGGCTTCGACCTCTATATGGACATGCTGGAAGAAGAAATTGCTGAAATTCGCGGTCAGGATATTCCCAAAGTCGAAGACACCCAGGTCGATCTCAACGTCACCGCCTTTGTGCCTAATAACTACATCCCCGATCTGGAGCAGAAGATGGGGGCCTATCGATCGCTAGCCTCAGCCAGCAGCAAGGTAGAACTCGTGCAGATTGCGGCGGATTTGAGCGATCGCTTTGGCCCCATCCCCTACGCCACCGAACAACTAGTACGGATGTTAGAACTCAAGCTGGTGGCCAAAGCGGCAGGCTTCTCGCGCATCAAGCCCGAGGGCAAGCAGCACGTGGTGATGGAAACGCCCATGGAAGAACCGGCCTGGAAGAAGATCAGCGAGCAGCTGCCCAGCCACCTGAAGTCGCGCTTTGTCTACAGTGGCGGCAAAGTAGTTGTGCGCGGGCTGGGGGTGCTGAAGCCCGAGAAGCAGCTGGAGAGTTTGACCGAATGGTTGGGGTATTTGCAGGGTGCGATCGCAGAGCCGCTAGCTAGCTAAACTAAAGGGATCCTACGATGAAATTTGAGTGGGATCCAGCTAAAGCGGATAGCAATCTCAGAAAGCATGGTGTTAGCTTTGAAGAAGCTCAAACTATCTTTGCCAACTTTCTAGCCCTCATCTTCGAGGCTCCAGCCCACTCAATTGATGAGCAGCGTGAGATTATCAGAGGATTATGAATGGCACTGAGTTAAGGCTGGTGGGCAGTGCCAACCCCACGGTAAATTGAGGCTTTCGGCGATCTGAAAGAGCTTATTTCAGTGATATTCGAGATAGGTTGCTATACCTGAGCAAAACGCCAGTGGGTGTCAATGCACATGGCTGCTTAGCTGTATGTCAACCAAGGGAGCAATGTGCATTGACTTTATGCCCAGCGATTGGCCCAGTAATTGGGAACAATCACGGCTTAATCGCTAAAAGCATCCTTGACGTTGTCGACCGCACGCTCAACAGCATTCATGGATTTTTCTGCGGCCCGCTCGGTCCGATCGGCGTCTGCCGATGCTCGTTGCTCAATACGATTCCGGTCTCTTTTGGCCTTGCGCTCAACAAAACTTCCTTCGTCGTCAGCCTGATCGACTTTAGAAGCATTTTGGTTGGCGGCCCTCTTAACGGTGTCCTCTGCGCTCCGAATGATGTTTTTGGAGCCCTTCTCAACGTCATCGGCGGCACCTTTAACCTGGTCACCGGCATCCGCCGCTGCAATTAGGGTTCCAACCGGGGCAGCTAGAGCTGAGGTATTGGCGAAAAATGTGCTCTGCCAACCAAATCCGATCGCAGACAAAAGGAACAGGGTTGTAGCCATCCAGCGGCCTACAGTCGAAAGCCCTTTCGTAAAATGGTTTGACTTCATAAAAATCAATCTCCGTGAGAGTTAGCTTTCTATTCTTACTGCATCCAGCTCATAGATCAAACCATTCCAAAGGCAGAGGTTTATCTCCTCTAGCGGCTCAGAAGGGATTACCTCGGTGGAATAGGCAAATAGTTATTTCTAAAAATCCTACTTCTGAGAGATACAGCCGATGGGCTGCTTAGCTTGACAGCTGCACCATCTAAATAGGGAAATAGTTTTCGCCACAAACTATCACAAATTACGAGCAGTTGAGCATCGTAGACAGTGCTGCAAAAGGCCAAAACAAGTGATATGAAGGACAGCCGTAGTGCATCACCTCAAACTGTACAGCATCCTATAAAGCATCGCTCAATATTCCCTTAGCCATAGGCTGAATTCTCAACCTCTGATAGAGACGAAAACTCTAGATTAGATTTAGTGTAAAGGTAGAGTCGATAATTAACGTTAATTTGTTAGTTTTTGATTAGCAAACATCACAGAAGTAGTGAAGCAGAACAAAACTTAAGAGCTGCAAGAGTTCAGGACATGCTCAGTGTGCAGGTATCTGAGTGAAGGATAAATGAGTCGGAGATCGCTCTATTATTTTCTCTCTACCTACTATTTTTACAATCACTGAAAACATACGCAAAAAGGAGAAATTAAATTTATGGAAAGTCTTCGCAAAAGCCAAAACTTAGCCCGAGGTAAAAAGAGATGGACAGGCGCGATCGCGCTAGGGCTTACGATTTCGCTGGTTTCGGCCTGCAATACAACCGCTCCAGAGACTCAGGCTGAACAGGAGAATGTAACATCTAATCAGATCACCGAAGTAGAAGCAGGCGAGGCTGTTGTTGGCGAGCTGGTAACCATTAGAAGTGGAATCGTTGAAACGATTAACGACGACAGCTTTCTCATGCAGTCTGATAGCGGTGACCCAATTTTAGTTATCAGCCTCATTGGCGCTGCATTCACTCTACCTGAAGAAAATATTCCGGTTCAGGTCACTGGACAGCTAGAGATCCTTGACGCAGCCTCAATCGATCAGTACGGGGTAGAAGGTTTAGATCCCGCTCTGTACGAAGAGTACGATCAGCAGCCCATTATTGTTGCCCAAAACGTCGCCTTGGCACCTAGGGAGCATCCCACTTTCGACAAAATAGTCAACTGGCGAGTTGCCCATTGAGGTAGGCACAGCGCAGACTCAACATGGCATTAACGGAGGCCGTATTCCAGCGAGCACCCGAGATTTGGAGGCGACGCCCAATCTGTTTGACAGCTGACTCGACCGCGCCTGAGCCAATGGAACAGAGTTGTTCGCTCTGGTAGGCTCCATAATTGACGATGCGAGCCTGGTGAGTGCTCAGATAGGCCTCAAAATTGCGGGCTTGCTTGCGCCGACAGTCGGCGAAGAGAGCCTTGGCCGCCTCCATCTTGCCTTGCCACAACAGCGTTTCCGCAGCGGCTAAGCGCTTGAGAGACCCACCGACTTTGTAGAGATTTTCTTTGAGGTGGTACCAATCGAGAATTTCCCAACGGGTCTCAACGGTAGTGAGTTGAGCAAACAACTTCCACACCCCAGCGTGACCATCACCTAAACAGACCAGCGGCGAGAGCAGGCGTTGAGCACTGAGATAATCAATCAAACTGTCATTGTCCTGAAAGAAGGCGTTGTAATAGATTCCCTGTACTCGCACCGCTTTGTAGTCTCGCCATGGGCTATCGGACTCTACGAGGTCACGGAGACGGACTTTGCCCCCATCAATGCTGACTTCGCTAACACCTTGTTTGGCTTCAGCACACTCGAACGACTGACGTCCCACCAGGCGTTGTTGAGTCGAGTGCCCAACCTTCATCCCGGTCAAAGCCGCTATGTCATCCTCTGCATCTTGAAACGATTCGTTGGCACTTAAGCGTAAGCCAGCCTTCTCGAGTCCACCACTGAGACGGCTATAAGCCTTTACGCCCAACCGCTCTGCCTGACTTTGTCGAATCTCAAGGAGGCCCACCAAACTCTTCAGTCGGCGAATCCGTCCTCGGGCGGGGTAGACCTGCTGGTTGACAAAAAAAGGGCCACTCGGGGGCTGACCTCCTCCAGCATCTGCCTTCGCACGGTGTGCTCGATGCCCTCCAGACTATCCAGTCCATCTGGGTTGCTGTTGCGGTACAAAATCTCGGCAATCTCGGCTGTGCAGGTTTCCAATCGCTTTTGGTCTTCAGGTGTCATGGTGAGTCATCCCGGGGGCTACCCTCCCATTCTCCCTCTTCCCACTGTTTTCGCGAAAGTGGGATGCTCCCTGGCACCTAGGCCCCAAGACCTGTGGAATGCACCCGATGAATACTTTGGAGAAACGATCGCGATTGAAGGCGACATCAGGTCTTTAGAAGGATCAGATAACGCATTTGCTTTATTTGAGGAAGGCTGGAATGACGATATTGGCGTGCTAGTGGTTGGTGTCGATCAAGCTGTCGATACGGCTAGGCTCGACGCGGGTGAAACCGTTGTTGTAACTGGGCAAGCCCGACCTGCCGATCTAGTCTCGCTGCAAGAAGCTAACTTCGGCTGGGACGACAGCCAAATTCAAGAGTTTTTGTCGAGGTATGAAAATAGACCTGTAATTTTCGTTGAGGAAGTCTACCCATCGGCTGTACCCCCTCACCCCAGTGTCTAATAGGCTAACTTCAGCCCAGGATGAATTGCAGCACGCTTTCTCAGGCAAGCCTGAGAAGCATGGAGGGAAAGAGTTGAACCATTTGCACCTTTGATTTAGCTCGCCCGATCTGTCAATAGAAACAATAGAAAGTAATTAACAAGAGGAAAACATGGTAAACACACGAAACAACGTTAACCAAACCCAATACAAGCGAGTCGTGGGTGTCTTTAAGCGCCGCGAAGATCTCGAAAGCGCGCTGCGCGCCCTGAGCGATGCCGGTATTGACAAAGAGAATATTTCTCTGCTGGCTAAGCACGTAGAAAATGTTGAAGGCGCTGAGGAACTCACCGATCATCAGGGCAATGAAGCCTCAGAAGGTGCTGGTATTGGTGCTACGACCGGTACCGTGCTGGGTGGGATCGGCGGTTTTCTAGTCGGCGCAGGCGTACTGGCGATTCCTGGTGTAGGCCCTGTCCTAGCCGCAGGCGTCGGTATTTCTGAAATTGCCGCTACCCTGGCTGGCGCTGGTATTGGTGCTGCAGCCGGTGGCCTAGTAGGTGCTCTAGTCGGGGCCGGTATTCCCGAAGAACGCGCTAAAGTCTATGAAAAGCGCATCAAAGCTGGCGATTATTTGCTGATGGTTGACGGCAACGTTGACGATACACGCAAGGTTGAATCGATCCTGCGCGATCGCCACATTGAAGACATTGGCGTCTACGATGCCCCCGATGTAGCCAACAGGACGACCGCGACGACCGCGACGACGACTACTACAACCGCCACAACAGGGCGGGATGCCGTCACGGGTACTCGTGATATTGACAACGACGGTGAACCAGAGGTCATCATCGTAGATGAGCGTTCGCAAAAGACTCGGCGTAGCTAAGCGCAACGGCAAAAATGTTAGGGGTAAACGACTCTGTTCGCCCCCTCTATTCACCTCATAGTTTAAGCAGGGATTTTTGTAAGAATCCCTGCTTTTTTTGGTTAAAGTAGTGTTACAACGTTTGCCTTTGTTGACAGCTTTAGGCCTGCGTTTGTAGTGTGCGTTATTTGTAGTGTGCGTTGATTGATCTGGCGCACTCAAGATAAAGAACCGTGATTACCCTTAACCTGAATTATTCATGAGGACAGCCAGCGGTTCCCAAGATCAACCGTGCGCCTTGGGATGTCAAAACGGGGCAGTGCCTGCGGGTACTGATTGCCAAGCGCCTCTACGAAGGCATAGACCTGAGCAGGTCAACCGGACTGACTCCGGCAACCCAGGCAACGCTGCAAATGCTGGGGGCGATCGCAGCCGATTAAAATGCCCCAGCGCGATATAGCGGCTGGGGTAGATCTGCCCAGCGGGGCTAAAGGCCGCCAACACTTGGGGTAAGCAACAGAGGTAGACGCCTGGGCCGATCGCTGCGTCTAAAGCAGCCCCCGATAGCGAATAAACAGTAGCGTAATCGCCCAGGATCCCAGGGCCACCTTGAGCGCCACCAGCAGGTTCAGCAGGGGGATTATACCGCCGCTCAGCAAGGTGCCAAACTGGCCAGGGGGTAGCTCCACCCCCACCAGGGTCAGCACCGCCAGCACGATAAAAATCAGCACCGAGACTTTTTCCCAGGTGGCAGCCCGCCAGCGCTCGTAGATCGCCTGCATCCATTCGGGCGAGGGGGCGGTAATGGCGATCAGGCCGATCGCCGTGCCCCCGGCCACCCCGGCAGCAAACCCGCCGCCAGGGCTGAGGTGCCCCCGAATCGCCAGTTCGATGCCCACCAGGGCGGCAATGGTGGCCCCCAGCCGGGCCAGAACAATGGAAGGCTGGTCGGTGAAGCTGTAGAAAGGAACGGTGGGGGTTTCGTCAGCCAGCAGGTACTTAGCCCCCATGACGGCGAGGCTAAACACGACCACTTCAAACAGAGTGTCGTAGAGGCGGTTGCGAAAAATAATCCCCGATACGGCGTTGGGAATGCCGGTATCGGCGGCGATCGCATCGACCACGGCCAGCTCAGCGATCGCCGTCGCCGGGTCGGGCAAAATCAGTATCTTGAGAAAAAAGAGTACCCCTGCCGTCAGATAAACCCAGATCATGAATGCTCCTCCGTTAGGGCTGAGGAATGGGGTAAAGGGGCAAGATCGTCGTCGCGGTATAGCTTGGCCTCTGCGATCGCCTCCGGCAGTTCGGTCGCAAAAATCTCCGCCAGCCGCCGCACCCGCACCAAAATGTGGGGGGCTACCGCCTCAGCGCTTGGTTCAGGTCTATCCATCAGACAAATGCCGTGCACCTCTTTGGCGGCCAAAGCCTGATGTAGCGTCTGCTCATCGGCGTAGGGCACCAGCTCCAGCCGCAGCTGGTAGCGCTTCAGCATGGCTCGCAGGTAGTCGAGCATGGGCCGCCACTGCAGGTTATTTTTTGCGCCCTCGCCCTCCAATACCCCCAGCCGCATCACCAGAGACGATCGCACCGCCACTACGTAAAGGGTAATGGCCAGCATCGTCCCCACCAGGGCTTCGGTCAGGGCTACGTCGGCTCCGCCCAGCATGGCGTAGACCAAGGCCGCGATCGCCCCTAAAATACCTCGCATAATCAACGCTTGGTAGGGGTTCGACTGAAAGATCACCATCGCTGCCGACAGCGGCAGCAGCAGCATAATCGCGTAGGCATAGCTGCTCATAATTGGGCTATCCGCCATGACCCACCTCCTGTCCGCTGTTATCGGTAACGCAGTAGGCCAGCACGTAGCCCAGCACCGTATTCCAGATCGACAGCGAGATCAGCGCCAGCACCAGCAGAGGCCATTCGTGGGGAATGCGCAGCAGCAGCCCCACCACGATCGCCATCGACCCCAAGGTATCGGCTACCGACAGCCCGTGCAGCTTGTAGAGCACCGATCGCCGACCCAGCAGGGGCCAGGTGCCCCAATACCAAAACACCAGGCCCAGCACTATGCAGGTATAGCTGAGGATATTAATCATCATCGCCACTCCAGTACATCGTTAACTCGCTTGATAATGTGGGCCAGCAGCATTAGAGCCGCATTGCCGACGCTGAGAATGAGCACCCCCACCACGCCGATCATCCAGTCATCCTGCAAGACAGCAATCACCAGAATGATTACCGAGGTTTTAGTAGAAATACTGGCAAAAGCGAGCATACGCTGCCAAATATCCTCATCCTGAAGCGCTTCAAGCATCGGTATTAGCAGCGCCCCAATCATCGCGATCAATACCAACGTCATGGGGTTTTCTCCCGCTGAATATAGTGAACTTCGTACCAGCCCCGGTCGTAGTAGTGCTGCACAATAGTTTTAGGTGTAAAGGTAATTAAGAAAATATCGAGAAAGATCAGGCTGGGAGTGCGTCGAGGCTTAGCCCGCTCTACCAGAACGGTTTCGCCACGGTGAGGCCAAAGCATAATTTCAAACGCTTCTTTATAAGCCTGGGGAATAGCGACCACTACCTCCCAAAGGGTGCGTAGCCAGTCTTTGAGCCGGCCTGGGCTAGTTGCACCTCGGGGCAACAGCAGGGTCACGCCCACCCCAATTAAAATGTTGGCCCAGCTCAGATCGGCGGTGAGCAAAAACCAGATGGTCAACCGCAAAATTATGTTTAAATATCCCGTCATACCAGCACCATGCCAAACAAAACCATCAGCATTACACTCATCACCCCAATCAAATGTTCAAACTCTTCTAGCACCTGGGGCAGCTTCACCACCACCCGTCGAATAATGAGTAGATAGACCAGCCAGCCCAGAGCAATAATGGCCAGCGGTTTGACAATATTGGCCAGGCTGTAGGCGTCGTAGTAAGCTACATTTGCCACCACCAGCCCCGCCAGCAGCAGCAGCACCGCTGGCCAAAAACCGGGCTTGGCTGCCTGTGCTTTGTCAGGAGCGTGGGGCAAGAAAATAAACTTGGCAAAGGAAATCGCGGTGCCCAGGGCGGCTATGTTCATGGCAATGACCTGCCAGGGCAGCAGGTTTTTCATGGTTAGCACCTTGGCCCCAAAGCCCGACAGCAGCGGAAAGCCAGAAATTGAAAAGCTAGCGATCACCAGAGCAATCCAAATTGGCGTGTGAATAGGCTGATCACGCAGTTGCTTAAAACTGCGGCTGGGCAACGCTCCTGCGGTCAAAAACAGGGCCGCTTTGACCAGGCCATGGGTGAGGGCATAAAAGCCGCCGACCTCGGGGGCCGCCAGCACAAACCCCATCTGCGACACC
The DNA here is from genome assembly GCA_049646445.1 of Nodosilinea sp. Lineage (GTDB taxonomy): Bacteria > Cyanobacteriota > Cyanobacteriia > Phormidesmidales > Phormidesmidaceae > Nodosilinea. The sequence continues at coordinate 24,563 of JBARVV010000062.1, forward strand.
GTGTGAAAAGCCAGCATGCGCTTGGTGTCTTTTTCAAACATGGCGTAGGCGACCCCCAGCAGGGCGGTACCCGCCCCAAAAACGCGCACGATTGGGTCGATGTCCTCCAGCATTAGGGCCAGGCGCACCAGCGGAAACACCCCCGCCTTCACCACCACCCCCGACATCATGGCCGAAACCGGGGTGTCTGACTCTGAGTGGGTGAGGGGTAGCCACAGCCCCGAGACAAAAATGCCGCCCTTGGTTAGTAGCCCCACAAAAATCAGGGCCACGGCCTCGATTGGGGCACCCTCTAGGGCCGCAAAGGCAAAGGACTGATGGGTTTGGTACACCAGCGCGGCCCCCATCAGGTAGAACAGCATGGCCGTATTGCTGACAAACAGGTAGCGCAGGGCTATCCACAGGCTGCGATCGCTGCGCGGATAGGCAATCAGCAAAAATGTGGCAATCCCGATTACCTCCAGCGCCACATAAAGGCTGATCAAGTCAGCACAGATAAAGGCCGCATTGACGCTGCCGTGGAGAATGATCGCCTGGGTGTAGAAAAAGGTGTTTTTGCCGCTGTACCAGCAGTAGAGAATTACCGCCGCCGTTACCAGTGCATTGGTGAGAATGAAAAAGGCACTGAGGCTGTCTGCCACCAGCGTCACACCAAAACTGTCGAGCAGGTGCCAGCTCAGGGGAGCAGGCTGCCCAAACAGCACCACGGCATAGGCCATCGACACTAGGGGCACGGCCAAAGCCAGGATGCGGCCGCGCTGCGGCAGCAGATAAATGCTAAAGCCTAGAAAAAGAGGTAGAGCAATCCAGAGAATAGTCCACAGCATCATGGCCGGTACTCCTTCTCAATAGCGCGGGTCTCCAGAGTGGGGTTGTCGCGAGCCAGCTTCATCACCCCCACGAGCATCAAAGCCTGAATCGAAAAGCCGATCACGATCGCCGTCAAAATCACCGCCTGGGGCACCGGGTCGGCGTAGTTCTCCGCCTTTCCAGAGGTCAGGATAGGCGTATACACCCCACCATTAGCCGCTACCAGCACGAACAGGGCGATCACCCCGGTACTCATCACATCCATCGCAATAATTTTCATCACTAAATTTTCCTTTAGCAAAATGCCAAAGAAACCTAAAAGGATAGTGGCGTAAACACAGGCGTAGAGCATAGGTCTAGAGAGGGTAAGAGAAATGAGGGAGGATCGGATCGGATACCAAGCCGATCGCAGAGGCCAAAAGGCCCATTCGCAGAGCAGAGGTTTAAACCGATGAGCAATCAATCCTTTCCGTGAGGTGAAGGACGACGGAACGTCCTTCTCGACGGGGGTCTGGGGCCTGCGAAATGGCCCCAGCAGCAGATCTGGCTCTTACCCCCAACTGTGCGCCGCTAAACCAACTACAGAGTCAACCAAACCGTGGTGGGCAGTGCCCACCCTACAGCGGCTGCGATCGCTAGCTCAAAGCGGGGATCTGCTCTTCTCAGAAACCGCCTAAGACGCCACATCAGCCGGTTCAGGTGCAGCCGCCTCCGCGATCGCCGCCTCACTCCCCTTAAACGCAATCCGCAAAAACGGCGGGGCCAAAAACGTCGTCGCAATCACCATAATGATAATCGCCGCCTCCAGAGGCTTACTCAGCACCCCGCTAGCCGAACCGATGCCCGCAAACACCAGCCCCACCTCGCCGCGCGGCACCATACCAATACCGATCGCCAGACGGTTGAGCGGCTGACCAAAAGCCGTCCAGCCCGTCACCACCTTGCCTACAATCGCCACCGCCAGCAAAAAGACCGCAATGATCAATCCTTCCCGGTTAGCGGCAACAGCGGGGTTGAGCACCCCCAAATCGGCCTTGGCTCCCACCGTCACAAAGAAGATCGGCACCAAGATGTCGGCAATCGGCATAATCTGGCGATCGAGCTCTTTGCGCTTGTCGGTTTCATCCAGCACCAGACCCGCCGCAAAGGCCCCCAAAATCGCCTCTAGGTGAATCACATTGGCCAAAAAGGCCATCAAAAAGGCAAAGGTAATCGCCGGAATCACCAGATTGCCGCGAGTTTGCAGCTTGTCTGCGATCGCCACAAACGACGTATTAAAAAACTTGCCTAAGAAAATCGCCCCCAGCAAAAACCCCGTGGCGCTGAGGATGAGATAAACCACATTGATCACATCAATTTCACCGGTCTTAGCCAGGCTGGCCACCACCGCCAGCACAATAATGCCCAACACATCGTCAATCACCGCCGCCCCGACAATAATCTGCCCTTCCGACGACTTCAGCTGGCCAATTTCCGACAGCACCTTCGAGGTAATGCCAATGCTCGTTGCCGTCAGCGCCGCCCCCGCAAAAATCGCCGGAATCGTCGGCACCTGGAACAGCAGCAGCAGCCCCGCCGTACCCAGGGTAAAAGGCGCTACCACCCCAACCACCGCCACGATCGCCGCCTGATAGCCCACCTTTTGCAGCTCTCGCAGGTCAGACTCAAGCCCGATCTCAAACAGCAGAATGATTACCCCCAGCTCCGCCAGCACCGAGATCACCTCGCTCTGACTGCGAAACACCTCGCCCACCGCCTCTGGGGAGAGCCCGCCCAGCCATTGCAACAGCCCCATCAGCTGAGAATCGGCAGCGGTGGCCCCGCTCTCAGGGAACATGACCAAGTGCAGGGCCGACACCCCGACCACCACCCCGGCCACCAGCTCCCCCAGCACCGGCGGCAGATCTAGCAACCGCGAGAGTTCTCCCCCCAGCTTGCTGGCAACATAAATCACCACCAGGCTCAGCAGCACCCCGGCCAGCACCATAGAGCCAGTTTCAGCCGCTGGGGCTGCCGCCATCAGGGGCGCAATACATAGAGAATCAGACCAGGACAGCGCAGAAACTGCGTTCGACAGCAGCATTGATATCTCCTCAAAATTAATGATGACAAAAGAGATGAGATTTTCTACTAAGCGAAAACTACCCTGCAAAGGGGATTAGCACCGTTAGGGCAGGTATGAGAAACAGGTACGAAAGAGTATTAAAAAGTTTAGGTGTAGAGCCTGGGCAAGACTGGAAGCTCCTAGACTTTGCCACCCTCTCTATTACCGAAACCCTCTTGCTAACCGAGACTTAGTCCAAACGAAAACTAGGCCAAACGAGACCTGAGTTCCCTTGTGCATCCAACAGAAGTACTATCACCTAGGTGAGCCTAGTCTGCCGCTGGATCTAAATCGCTGCCGACCCAGGTTCCATGGCGACCTGAGGGGGCCTGACTCCATCCTGAGCCGCCAGCAGTCGCAGTGCTGCTTTCAGCGCCTCAGTACGGTTAGCGGCTACGTGTTCAGCAGGCACATACTTTAATACTCCTAAACTTTCAAGGCGCTTCAGCGACTTGCCCTGGGCACCCGACAAGAATACGGGCCGACCGGCGTCGCTAGCGTCTTGAATCGCATTCTCCAAGGCCAGAGCCGCCGTTACGCCCAAGTGGGGTACATCCTGCAAATCTATAATCAGCACGTCGTGGGCGGCCATAGCCGTATGTTCTTGAGAAATAGCTCGTGCTACCCCAAAGATCATCGGCCCGCTGAGGTGAAACATCAGCACTCGGCCATCGGCTTGATCCATCAGCGCCTTGTCTTCTTCAGTCAGGGGCAGGTCTTCGTCAAAGTCGGTGATGGCCTTCACTCGGTCAGACTGAAGCTTACTGAGGCGATCGATGGTGAGCACGTTGGCGATAAATACCCCCACCCCCACCGCCACAATTAAATCGACAAACACCGTTAAGAACATCACGCCATACATGATGGCGGTACCTTTCCACGACACGTTGTGAGCCCGCTTCAAGAAGCTCCAGTCAAGGATGTCGAAACCGACCTTGACCGCAATCCCCGCCAGCACAGCGAGAGGAATCGCTCTGGTTAAGGGCGCGGCCCACAGCACCACCACCAGCAAAATGCCCGCTCGCACCAGACCCGACAGCGCTGTGCGGCCTCCGGCCTGAATATTGACCACAGTGCCCATAGTGGCCCCCGCACCGGGCATACCACCAAACAGGCCCGACATCAGGTTGCCAATGCCTTGGCCAATCAGTTCTTTGTTGGAGTTGTGCTGGGTACGGGTAATACTATCGGCAATCATTGCCGTTAGCAGCGCATCGATACAGCCCAGCAGGCCTAGCACCAGGCCATTCACCAGCATGGTCTGCATCTGGCTAGTGCTAAAGGTGGGCAGCTGCAGCCTCGGCAAACCAGTGGGAATTTCGCCAATCAACCGCAGTTCGGAGCCAGAAAACACCGTTAGGGCCAGCAGGGTACCGGCGACCAGCACCAGCAGCTGGGGCGGCACCCAGCGATTGAACCGCTTGGGCATGAGAAACAACACGGCCAGGGCAAAGGCCCCTAGGGCTACTTCCACCGGGTCGAGGGTGCTCACCAGCTGGGGCAAGCTGGTGAGGGTGCCGACTACACCGCCCTTGGGGGTAGCGTGACCCAAAAATGGCCCCAGCTGTAGAATGATGAGAATTACCCCAATGCCCGACATAAATCCCGAAATCACCGGGTAGGGCATCAGGGTCACATAGCGCCCCAGCTTCAGGCAACCAAAGATAATTTGAAAAACCCCGGCCAGCATGACCACCGTAAAAGCCATGGCCATGCCGTCTTCGGGGTTAGCGGCAAATAGCTGAGCAATGACGGCGGTAAATACCACAGTCATTGGCCCAGTCGGCTCCGAAATTAGCGTCGGCGTGCCCCCAAACAGCGCCGCGAAGAAACCCACGATGACTGCCCCGTAGAGACCAGAGGCAGCTCCAGCCCCCGAAGCCACGCCAAAGGCCAAGGCCATTGGCAGGGCAATTACCGCTGCGGTAACGCCCCCAAACAGGTCTCCACGCACATTGTGGAAGTTAATACGATTTGTGATGCCCATCACCAGCACCTACACTCCTTTATTGATTTCTGTAAATGAAAAAAGTTTTGGCATCTATAAAAGTCTATGGAAAAACTTTATCACTTCTGCTTCCAAAAACCCAGCAAGTGGGCGATAGATTTTGCTAATAACAGCAGCAAGTGGCCTCAAGGTTCAATAACTACAGTTAGAGCCAGGGAAGACATGAATGATCCATCTCTTCCCTGGCTCTCGCCCCTGTGGCTATAAATGGTGGCTACAAATGTGAGTAGTTAGGCGGCTGTAGCCACCTTTTTCCTCGGAAACCAGTGCTTTAGCTGCACGGTGGTTAGAGCTGTAACCAGGGTGCCCGCTGCGATCGCCACAATATACAGCCCCACATTCTCCACCGCATTGGGTATCGCCAGCACAAACACGCCGCCGTGGGGGGCGCGCAGAGTGCAGCCAAAGGCCATCGACAGCGCCCCGGTAATCGCCGACCCGGCAATGCAGGCGGGCAAAATCCGCAAGGGGTCGTTGGCGGCAAAGGGAATTGCCCCCTCGGTAATAAAGGAAATGCCCAGCACCGAGGCCACTTTACCGGCCTCCTGCTCCGCCTGGTTAAAGTGCTTTTTGGAGACAAAGGTGGCCAGGGCCAGACCCAGCGGTGGGGTCATCCCAGCGGCCATCACAGCCGCCATCGGGGCGTAGAGGTTGGTAGCCAGCAGCCCCACCGCAAAGGTGTAGGCCGCTTTGTTCACCGGGCCGCCCATATCCACCGCCATCATCGCGCCCAGAATCAGCCCCAGCAGCACGGCGTTAGTACCGCTCAGCCCTTCCAGGTAGGTGGTCATCCCGTCCATAATGAATCGCACCGGGCCGCCAAAGACGTAGACCAGCAGCAGACCCACGATCAGCGTGGCCAGCAGCGGAATTACCAATACCGGCTTTAACCCCTCGAAGTTGGCGGGTAGATTGACCTTATCGCGCACGAATTTGGCCACATAGCCGGCCAGAAAGCCCGAGAGAATACCGCCCAAGAAGCCCATACCTAAATTCGCTGCCAGCATACCGCCGATTAGGCCGGGGGCTAAACCGGGACGATCGGCAATGGAAAAGGCAATAAAGCCCGACAGTACCGGCACAATTAGCGTAAAAGCCGCACCGCCGCCGATCGCCATCAGCGCCGCCCCAAAGGTACCTTCCTCGGGATTAATGCCAAACACAAACGACAGGGCGATAATCAGCCCGCCCGCCACAATCACCGGCAGCATATAGCTCACCCCGGTCAGCAGGTGCTTGTAAGGGCCAGAGCGGCTTTCAGAGCGATCGGCCTTGGCCCGGTTGACCTCGTCAACGTAGCTGCCCGATCCGCCGCCGCCACCGACCACCGGGGCATCCATCGCCGCCGTGACCACGTCTGCGCCGCTGTGGATGGCAGCTTTAGTGGAGGTTTCGTATAGTCGCTTGCCGCCAAAGCGCGACAGGTCTACGTGGGTGTCGGCGGCAATAATCACCGCATCGGCGCGGGCAATTTCCTCATCGGTGAGCGCGTTTTGAGACCCCACGGAACCCTGGGTTTCGACCTTGATATCGTGGCCAAGCTTAGCAGCGCCCTGCTTAAGGGCCTCGGCGGCCATAAAAGTATGGGCAATGCCCGTGGGGCAGGAGGTAATACCGACAAAGAATTTATTCGCCGGGGTGGATATGGGTGCTGCGGCGGATCCAGAGTCAGCGCTGGGAGCATCCTCCGGCAGCGGGTCGTGGGGGTGGGGCGTGGTTCGAATAGTTCCTAGGCTAGGGGCGTGCCCCACCAGGGCCACGGCGCTTTGAATCACCATTTCGGTGTTGCGAATGGCTTCGCTGGTGGAGACAGCATAGACGGGCTTGCCGGAGAAGCGATCGCGCTCCACCGCCTGGTCAGCCCCCACAATCACCACATCAGCCCGCTGAATGTCGTCGGGGTGGAGGGTCGTGGCTACAGAGCCAGCCTGGGTTTCGGCAATTAGCTCGTGGCCCAGGGCCTGGGCAGTGCGCTTAAGGGCTTCTGCCGCCATTTGGGTATGGGCCTCGCCAGCGGCGCTAGCGGTAACGGCAACGATTTTTGTCATGGTCGGTTTGGGTAGAAGGGTGGATGGGTAGAGGGTGGAAGGGTGGATGAGTGCGCGGGTAGGGTGCATTCGCGGACTAATCTCTTGAGCTGCCCACAGATTGATTTCGGGCCGCAATGCACCGCTTACGGTACCGGATGTCTTGCTTAGCCTCAGGTGAATAGTGGGAAGTGCCCACCCTACAAGGGCTAAGATCCTTTGAGAGATAACACTTCTCCCCTTTTTAAGGGGGGATCAATGAAGCAGCTTTAACGCAAGCAGTTGGGGGGATCAGCTCACCTCCCGGACGGTGACCAGTTTCCGCATGGCCTGGATTTGATCCATCGGCGGCAGCCTCGGCCCGATCTGGCTCAGTGCGCCCATAGAGAATGCCGTAGCCAGCGCGGCACAATCTTGCAGAGACTGGCCGCTGACCAGCCCCGCTACCGTACCCGCTACCATGGCATCACCTGCGCCAACGGTGCTCTTGATTTCGACGGCGGGGGGCTGAGCATGAAAGGCTTGGGTGCGATCGATAAATAGCGCCCCGTCGGCCCCCATTGACACCACCACGTAGGGAATGCCCGATGCAATCAGCTCGCGGGCAGCGGCAACGATCGCAGCGTGGCTCACCAGACGGGTGTTTAAGATCTCTTCTAATTCGGTCTGGTTGGGTTTAATCAGGTCGGGCTTAGCCGGTAGCCCGTAGCGCAGGGCGTCGCCGCTGGTGTCGAGCACCACGGTTTTACCCTGGGCTTTGAGCGGGCCAATCAGCTGATCGTAGATGTCGGTAGACATATAGGCGGGCACGCTGCCCGAGAAAATGAACCAGTCGCAGCTTCCGGCCAGAGCCTGCACTACATTCTTTAAACTATCGACATCTTGGTGGGTGGGCGCTTGGCCGGGGTAGTTGATGTCGGTCACCTGGCCCTGGGCCGCGTCCACGATCTTGATGTTGACGCGGGTTTCGCCGGGCAGATAGACAAAGTGATCGTCCAGGTTCTTTTGGTGAAAGAGGGCTTTAAACAGGGCATCGTTCTGCCGCCCCAAAAAGCCTGTGACGCTAACCCTGTGCCCTGCCTCAGCCAAAAACGAGGCCACGTTCACGCCCTTGCCGCCCGCATCATCCTGCTTCCAATCCACCCGGTTCACGGTGTTGGCCTGAAAGTTGGGAATCGAGACCGTCTGATCGATCGCCGGGTTGAGCGTCACCGTAGCAATCCGTTGCGTTCTGGGGGGGTGGGTCATAGCGCCCTCACCTCGTCGGCGGTGCGGCAGGCCAGGGCTCGCTGGGCCAGCCGCTTCATCTGCTTCATCGATGCCCCTCGCAGCTGCGCTTTCACCTTGGGAATGCTGGGGATATCCATGCTCAGTTCTTTCACCCCCAGCCCGGCGAGAATCTTGGCCCCCTGAGGGTCGCTCGCCAGGCCACCGCAGACGCCGACCCATTTCCCGGCCAGCTGCGCCCCCTGCACGGTTTGAGCGATCGCCCGCAGCACGGCGGGGTGCATGGCGTCGGCCTGCTTGGCCAGGGTGGGGTGGCCCCGGTCCATCGCCAGCAGGTACTGGGTCAGATCGTTGGTGCCCACCGAGAAAAAGTCGACGGCCTGGGCAAATTCTGCCGCCATCAGCACGGCGCTGGGCACTTCTACCATCATGCCGATTTCGACCGGGGGATCGCCCGTTACATCGCGCACCGACGCCAGTATGGCCTTAGCGGTGTAGATATCTTCCAGAGTGGCAATCATCGGGAACATGACGCGAATGTAGCCACCTCGCGCCGCCCGCAAAATGGCTCGCAGCTGGGTCTCAAACAAATCCATTCGTTCCAGACACAGGCGAATGCCGCGAATGCCCAGGAACGGATTGTCCTCGGCGGGCTGGTTCAGATAGGGCACGTGCTTGTCGCCGCCGATATCGAGGGTGCGCACGATCAGCGGCAGGCCGTTGAGGGCCTGGGTCATCTGGCTGAGGGCGGCAAACTGTTCATCTTCGCTGGGTGGAGCGGTGCGGTTAAGGAAAAGGAATTCGGTGCGCAGCAAACCCACGCCTTCGGCTCCGGCATTGACGGCGGTGGCAGCATCCTCTGGGCCGCCGATGTTGGCGACCACCTCAATGCGGTAGCCGTCGGTGGTGATGGCGGGCTGGAAGCGGGTCTGCTGCTCAATGTCGCGCAGCTGGGAGCGATCGCCCATCGCCTGCCGCGCCGTTTCTAAATCGGCCTCCGTCGGGTTGGGATAGAGCTGTCCACCATCGCCATCCAGAATGGCGATCGCCCCCTCGGCCAGATCAAACAGCCCCATCCCCGCACCCGCTACAGCGGGAATATTGAGCGATCGCGCAATGATCGCCGTGTGCGACGTTGCCCCGCCGGCCGCCGTGCAGAACCCCTGAATCTTCTCGGGGTCTAGCCCCGCCGTATCCGACGGGGTCAGGTCGTCAGCAATCAAAATCACGGGATGATTGGGTAGCCCCTGCCCCGGTGCTGCCGCATCCACCAGCCGCGCCAGCACCCGCTGGCCCACATCGCGCACGTCCGCCGCCCGGCCCGACAGCACCGGATCGGCCAACGCCTCGAGTTCCTTCGCCTTCGCCTCAATGACCTGCTGCCAGGCCCAGGGGGCGCTGTGGTTGGGGGGAATGCGATCAAGCGCCTCCTGCTGAAGCTCAGGGTCGGCCAGAAATTCGCGGTGGGCCTGAAAAATCGCCGCCTTACCCTTGCCCGATCGCAGTTTGATCGTGTCATACAGGTCCGCCAGGTCGGCATCGGCATCGGCAATGGCAGACGTTAGCTTTGCTTGTTCGGCGGCAGCATCGTCAGCAGTTTTATCGAACGTTAATTTGGTGCGGTGAAAGCGGTGTAGGGGTGCGATCGCCAGTCCCGGCGAGGCTGCTACTCCTGCGATCGAAGCACTCTCCAGCTCCAGTGCTGGCAGTTCCAGCACCGGGGAAGCCGCCGCTTCCTCCTCTTCCTCCAGGCCGTCTTCTACAGCCTGCTGCAAGGCTTTCAGCGCCTGGGCCGCATCGCTGCCCTTGGCCAGCACCCGCACCACGCCGTCTTTTTCAACCCCCAGCTTCAGCAGCGACATCAGGCTTTTGCCATTGGCCACCTGGTCGCCGTAGCGCACTCGCACCTCGGCGCTAAACGATTTCGCTAGATCGGCAAACACCGTCGCGGGGCGAGCGTGCAGCCCAGTGGGGGCATCAATCGTGACATCGACAAACTGGTCAAAACCCTCAATATCCAGCCCTTTGCTGCCGGAGGATGACTTGCCGGTGAGGCGATCGATAATCACCTGAGGGTCGTTGGTCTCCACCAGCTGCTGCACAGCATCGGCATCATCCAGCACGTGGGTCAAATTGGTGAGAATCTGCAAGTGCTCGTCCGACCTAGCCGCAATGCCCACCACCAGCCGCACCACCTCACCGGGGTTCCACTCCACCCCGCCTGGAATTTGCACTACCGCAATGCCTGTGGTTAAAATCAGGTCGCGCTGGGCGGGCTGCCCGTGGGGAATAGCAATGCTGTTACCCAGGTAGGTGTTGGCCTGGGTCTCCCGCGCCAGCATGCTGTCCACGTAGCCCGGCTGAATATGGCCACTGGCGACCAGCAGCTTTCCGGCCTGGCGAATCGCGTCTTCTTTGCTGGGGGCGATCGCCTTCAGCCGCACATCCTCTGGCGTTAGATTAATCATTCAGCCATCTCTCAGCGGGGAACTCTCAGTGGGAGATCTCTGCCTGCCCCAACCCCATCGGCTCAGGGGATCAAAACCTGCTCAGGCTTTCCCACTGGTTTAATTGTTCAAGACTCAAGGCAACCTCGGGACGCTTTGTCATATTTCCTTAGACATCCCTAAAGTTTTGTAGACCTCATAGCCCCACAAACAGGCCACCGCGAGGCCTACGCATTGGCCATCCCACATTTAATTCAGACAAGGCAAATCAGCCAACGGCCACCCAACGGCCACCTAAATAAAGGACTATCCTGTACAGAACGTCATCCCTCTATCGGTCGACCCTGACCAAAATTGTATCTCTGCATACAGTGTGCATTCGCATAGAACTTTATAAGTGGAGCTGATTGCGCCTCCGGTAAAAGTACGCCAATTAGAGATAAAGCAAATTTTTTACTTTGTGAAATCAAGCCATACGTTTGGGGTTTCCATGCAAGACACGCAGCTAGAGACAGTACCTACCCTCAAGGCGGTGCCTGAGGATCTTCAGACCGAGGCCAAGGGCGTCTCGCTACGGGATGTCACTAAAAAATATGGCTCCTTTGTAGCTGTGCAAAATATCACCCTCGACATCCCTGCTGGATCGTACACCTGCCTACTTGGCCCCAGCGGCTGTGGCAAAACCACCACCATGCGGATGATTGCCGGTCACGAAGACATTTCCGAGGGCGACATTTACATCGGCAATACACGCATCAACGGGCTGCCCGCCACCCAGCGCAATACCGCTATGATGTTCCAAAATTACGCGCTGTTTCCCCACAAAACTGTGTGGAATAACATTGACTTTGGCCTCAAAATGCGTGGTCTCTCCCCAGATGAGCGACGCAAGCGGGTGGGCGAAATGTTAGAAATCGTCGGGCTGACATCGTTTAGCGATCGCAAGCCCGCCCAGCTCAGCGGCGGCCAGCAGCAGCGGGTGGCTCTAGCCCGCGCCCTCGTTACCCGCCCCCAGGTGCTTATGCTCGACGAGCCCCTCAGTGCCCTCGACGAATCACTGCGGGTCAAAACCCGAGGCGAGCTGCGCAAGCTCCAGCGCCAGTTCGGCATGACCTTTCTCCAGGTCACCCACAACCAGGACGAAGCCTACTCCCTCTCCGATCAAATTGTGGTCATGGACCATGGCCGGGTCGATCAAGTCGGCACCCCCGCCGAAATTTTTTCGCGCCCCCTATCCAAGTTTGTGGCCCGCTTTACCGGCGACAACAACATCTTTGCAGGCACTGTCACCAGCGCCGTGCAAGACACCCAGAGCCAGCTAATTCAGCTGGATGTACCTAATCTCGGCACGTTGTTATGCTTGGGCGACTACGCCCAGGTCGGCAGCGAAGCCGCCTGCTCTATTCGCGCCGACCTGATGCAGATTAAATCCCTGGCGGAGGCCGAGCAGTCTACCTGTGGCCCAGCTACGAACCGGGTTACCGCCCGCATCACCGCCGTCGAGTTTACCGGCTATGTCACCCGCGTATCACTGGTGCTCGAGCGCGGCGGCATGGAAGTGCTCTACAAAGCCCGCACCCCCGACTGGATCACCACCTCCTTCACCGAAGGCCAGGTGGTTGTACTCGACTGGGCTGCCGCCAACTGCGTTTTTCTACCCCACTAGTTCTACCTACCAGCTGGGGCAGAAATGCCCGGAATTCTCCTCATACCTCTTTTCCGCTTCGTTGTTATTTAACTGAATTGCTCACTATGGCTAAGTTTTCTCGTCGTGACGTTGTGCGTACCGGTCTGGCAGCCGGGGCTTTTTTGACCGCTACCCGCTGCGCCGCGCCCAAGGGTACACCCAACAACCCGGCCACTGGCCCCGAAGTCAACACCAACCAAAGCAAAGATGTCACCCTACGGCTAATCGGTACTGGCGTCTCGCAAATCAACGACATCCGCGACAAGGCCCAAGAAGACCTGGGCTTTAAGTTTGACATGCGCGCCCTCAGCACCGAAGAAAACAATCAGATCGCCATTACCCAGCCCGGCCAGTACGACATCTTCGACGGCGAATATTTCAGCCTCCCCTTAGTCGTGCCCTCCGGCAACCTCCAGCCCATCGACATCAGCCGCATTACTAACTACGACAAGATTGTCTCCTTCTTCAGAAACGGCGAATTTAAAGGCATGCCAGTAGAGCAGTCCCAGGGTACGGCTCCCTTCAAGGTGCAGTACCTCACCGGCCCCGATTCAAAGGAATTTTCGGATACCCCCACCGACCATGCCACGCTCATCCCATTCCAGTACAACGCCGACACCCTGGGCTATCGCCCCGACCTGGTAGGCCGCGAAATAGAGAGCTGGGGCGAACTCTTCAACGAAGAATTCAAGGGCAAAACCTCCATCCTCGATATTCCCCAAATCGGCATTATGGATGCCGCCATGGTGGCCGAATCGCTGGGGCTAATGAGCTTCAGCGACAAAGGCAACATGACCAAGGCCGAAATCGACCAGATTATCGAAATTCTCAAAGAGCAAAAGGCCAACGGTCAGTTCCGCGCTTTCTGGAAAACCTTCGACGAATCGGTCAACCTGATGAGTTCCGGAGAAGTAGTGCTGCAATCGATGTGGTCGCCTGCGGTTACTGCTGTGCAATCCCAGGATATCGAGTGCGTCTATGCGCCCCTCAAGGAAGGCTATCGGGGCTGGGGCGGCGGCATTGGCCTATCCAAAAACCTGGAGGGTGTGAAGCTAGACGCCGCCTATGAGTACATGAACTGGATGCTCGACGGCTGGGTGGGTGCCTTTTTGGGCCGCCAGGGCTACTACAGTGCTGCCCCCGAAACCGCTAAGAAGTTTATGTCAGAAGCCGAATGGGACTTCTGGTACGAGGGCAAGCCTGCCGCCGAACCAATTGTCGACCCCTTCGGCAAGACCTTGGCTAAAGCCGGTGCCGTCCGCGACGGCGGATCCTTCGACGAGCGCTTCGGCAACATCGTCTGCTGGAACTCCACCATGGAAGAAAACACCTACCTGGTGCAGAAGTGGAACGAGTTCATTGCCTCGTAGTGAGGTAGCTGTGTAGTCGCTACAGGGTGGAATGTGATTGAAACAAGCTCTTGCAGATGGTCTAAGACCGGCCCAGTAAGGCCAACGCCAAAAGCCTTGATCTGCCGTAGGGTGGGCACTGCCCACCAGCCCTCATTCAGTGACGTTCTACCCCACTCAAGCTGAATCCCCATTCCCCAAGCAGAGGGACTTGGAAAGCTCCTCACTGCCAGCCTCTTGCCTTATCGGATAGGGGCTGGCAGTGAGGGGTGTAACTGCGGCAACGTCAACTCGTCCTATCGCTAACTCCCATGTCTGAAACCTGGAAAGCCCTCAAGCCCTACGCGCTGATTACGCCACAAACGCTGGTATTTCTCCTGTTTTTGGTGTTCCCCATTGTGATGATTGGGGTAGTGAGCTTCTGGGAGTTTAACGGCTACTCCATGACCCCAGCCTTTACCCTCGCCAACTATCAGGGGACTTTGACTGATGTCACCTTCAAGACCTATCTGAACACGTTTAAGTTCTTAGGAATGGTGTGGCTGGCGACGCTGTTGATTGGCTACCCTGTAGCTTATTTTTTGGCCTTCCACGTGCCTAAACTAGAGTGGCAAATCCTGCTGTTTTTGGTCTGCACCATTCCCTTTTGGACCTCGAATATTATTCGGATGATTTCGTGGGTGCCGCTGCTGGGGCGGGAGGGTTTAGTCAACCAAATCTTTGTGGGCACTGGCCTGGTGCAGCAGCCGCTGGATTTTTTACTCTACTCTGATTTTGCAGTGGTGCTGGGCATGGTGCACCTCTACATCATCTTTATGATCGCGCCAATTTTCAACAGTTTGATGCGCATCGACCGCTCCCTGATCACCGCCGCTGAAGACCTGGGTGCGTCTGGTTTGCAGGTCTTTAAAGAAGTTATTTTGCCCCTGTCTGCCCCTGGCATTGCCATCGGCTCAATTTTCATTGTCACTCTGGTTATGGGTGAATTTGTGACCGTACGCCTGATGGGGGGCGGTCAATCGGCTTCTGTTGGTAAGCTCATTCAAACCCAAATTGGCAGTTTGCAGTACCCTCTGGCGGCAGCAAATGCGATCGTGCTGCTGGCGGTAACAATGCTGATTATTGTCTCCATTCTGCGCGTGCTAGATATTCGTAAAGAACTGTAGAAGATTCAAATTTCAGCAAACCGTAGGGTGGCACTGCCCACCACCTATCCCACCGGAAACCACCCATGCAAAAACGCTCTCTTTCGTTCTACCTGCTGCTGGTGTTCTTTTGCCTCTTCGTGCTGTTTCTCTACGGCCCGATGATCACGATTTTTATGCTGTCGCTCCAGGGGCCAGATGGCGGGTTAACCTTCCCCATGCGAGGCTTTAGCTTCTACTGGCTGGGGCAGGTGTTTCAAGAGCAGCGGGTGGGCAATTTTATTGAGCCGTTTGTGCGATCGCTGCTGCTTGGGGCAGCGGTGATGGCCATCACCATCACGGCCTCAGTTCTGGCCAGTATGGGGTTTCGCCAGCGCTTCAAAGGCTCGACGGTGATTTTCTACATGACCATCGCCAGTCTGATTGTGCCCAGCATTCTGGTGTCGCTGGGGATTGGGGTGGTGTTTCAGGTGATGGGCTGGCCGACGAACTGGTTTACCTCGGGCCTAGGGGCGCACCTGACCTGGACCCTGCCGATCGCATTCTTAATCATGCTCGGTATCTTCAACCGCTTTAACCCCTCCTACGAAGAGGCCGCCCGCGACCTGGGCGCTACCGACCCCAAGACCTTCTGGGAGATCGTGCTGCCGCTGATTGCCCCCAGTTTGCTGGGGGTGGGCCTGCTCACGTTTACCCTCTCCTACGACGAGTTCACCCGCACGTCGCTGGTGTCGGGCCAAAACAATACTCTGCCGCTCGAAATTTTTGGCATGACCACCAACGTCACCTCCCCAGCGCTCTATGCATTGGGAACGTTGACAACTATCTTCTCAGCGTCACTAATTCTGATTGCTTTTTTTACCTACAATGCGGTGGTCAAACGCCAGCGGGGTTAGTCTAGGGGTAGATTAAAAAAAGTGCGGCGACGGCCCTATCCCCTAGCCAGCCCGATTAGGATAGGCCAATGAACAGAGACTCTTTTTTAGACCTGCTGCGGCAGCACCGGGCGATCGCAGTCATTCGCGCCGGTGAGGTCAACCTGGGGCTAAACCTGGCTAAGGCCGCAGCAGAGGGGGGCATCCGACTGATCGAGATTACGTGGAACAGCGCCCACGCTGACCGTCTGGTGACTAAGCTGAGGCAGCAGTTGCCCTACTGCACCATCGGCATTGGCACAGCCCTATCCATAGCTGACCTTAAGGATGCCGCTGAGGCCGGAGCGCAGTTTTGCTTTTGCCCCCATACCGATCTGGCACTGATTCAGGTAGCTCAGACGTTCAATATTCCCATCATTCCCGGTGCTCTTACTCCTAACGAAATTGTGACCGCCTGGCAAGCAGGGGCAAGCGCTGTTAAGGTGTTTCCCATTAGCGCCGTGGGGGGAGCCAGCTATATTCGCAGCCTACAGGGGCCAATCGCTCACATTCCCCTGATCCCCACCGGTGGCGTATCGGTAGAGAATGCATCGGCCATGATCAATGCGGGGGCGATCGCCGTAGGTCTCTCCACCGGGCTATTTCCTAATGCTGCGGTGTCCGATCGCAACTGGGGCACCATTACCACCATGGCCACTCGATTGGTAGAACGACTGTCGGCCAAGGATTCGTTTTCAGATGCGATCGCCGCGCCATTTTAGCTGCCCAGCTTGAAAGCCTCAAGACAAAGCGCGTAGATGGCCCCAATTTTAAAACTGTTGATGCAGTCGAGCCAGAGCGGCTTGGGCACCTTTTGCAGCAGTTCTGGATCGCGCCAGCGGCGACTGTACACTAGCCAGTTCACGAACTCTGCCCCCAACACCAAAAACGCAGATACCGCCGTATCTTGGATTGCCGCCTGACCTGCGATCGCCGACAGCGACACCGCAAAAAAGTAGCCCAGCAGCAGGCTAATCAGCACCAAAGATACCCGTCGCCAGGGGTTAATCAGCCACAGGCTGAGCTGATCACCCAAATCGTCGATCAAAGTACTTAAACGGGTGCGCTGCATGGGTCAACCCCTCAAAATAAAGCCCGAGATTTTAAGCTGGCGCAAATTTTACGATCTGATCGCTCGCGATCTCTTCTAATCAACTCTAAACATCAGTTCCGGCAGGCAGGATGAATGCCCCCCTGTCCGCACACATACTCCAGCTGATCGGCCTGCAAGTTAAGTGCTTTAGAAAAGTCTACCCCGCTCAGAGCGCTGCCCGTATCAGGTTCGGGTACTGTCACGACAAAACCATTTCCGGGTACGGGGACAGACGGCGAAAACTGGGCTCCAGCAAAATTCGCCCCCGCCAGGTTGGCTCCGCTCAGCACAATCCCCTCCAGATTGGCCCCCTCCAAATTGGCCTGATATAGGTTGGCTCCGCTCAAGTCAGCTCCTCGCAACCAGCTATCGATAAGGTTTGCTTGCCTCAAATTAGCTCCGCTCAGGTTGGCTTCGCTGAAATTCGCCTCGCTCAAATCGGCCTCAGTTAAATCAGCCTCGGTCAGCTGCGCTGCAGTTAAGGTGGCCTGGCGCAGCCGGGCTGCTGCCAAACTGGCCCGGCTGAGGTCAGCATCGGTAAAGTCAGCCCCAACTAAGCTAGCCCCGTCAAAAATTCCATTGGAAATATCGGCCGCAATGAACCAGGCGCTGCTAGCATTCGCTCCCGAGAAATCAGCGTAGGGGGCAATAGAATTGCTCAAGTTAGCCCGCAGTAGGCTGGTGTTGCGAAAAATGGTGTGCCGCAGCTGCGCCGCCACCAGGCTCACCTCAGTCAGATCTGAGCCGCTAAAATCGGTAATCCAATCGTCAAAGGTATCCCTGCGACCATCTGCCCCAGGGTCAAAGAGCGTCGCCTTGCGCAGCCTTGCCCCCGACAAAACCGCATTGCGCCACACCACACCGGCCAAATTCTGCTGCTCTAGCACCAGGGTAAAAGCATCGGGGCTTTCGATGATATAGCCCAAATTGGTGCCGCTCAGGTCGACCTGGTTCAGGTTACCGTTGTGCAGCACCAAAATTTTGGCCAGGGTGCGCTTCACGGTGCGCTGCCTGAGCTGCGGAATGAGCTGCTGATCTAAGGGCAACGCCAGCAGGTCATTGGCCAACGCCAAATTTAACCGCTGGAGCGGGGAAATCGCCGGCGGGCCAAGGGTGATCAAAGCCTGCTGTAAGGTATCGAGCAGGCGGGGGTCGTCGGTTTGGGCCAGCATATCTACGAGCAGCGGTACAGCACGAGGGTCTTCGGTACTGGCTAAGGCTAGGGCGGCGGCCTGGCGATCGCTGAACGAGGTCGCATTCTGGCTGAGGTTTTCTACCAGGGCTAAAAACAGCGCGTCCTGGTTGCCACTGGCCGCAGGCAGCCGCCGATCGAGCCAGAGCGCCCCAACCCCAGCCAAAACAACGACCCCAGCCAGTACGCCGCCAATCACTGGCAGATGCTGCCGCCAGCCCTTCGGCCCCAGCACCTGGGCCGAATCTTCAGGGGAAAGCACAATGGCGGTGAGCCCCCCGTACTCTTCGGTCGTTAGGCCCACCAGAGGCCCCGATGGCAGCGCTAAAACATGGGCACTGCGGCTACCGTTATCGTCGGGGTCAGTGCTATAGCGCGTCGGCAACCTTCCCCCCCGCACCACCACCACCCGAGTACCGGCCAGGCGATCGTACCAGGCCCGATGGGACGGGCGTTGCCCCCAGGCGGCGGCCCCTACCCCCCCTACCAGAGCCAGCCCGGCCAGCCATAGCAAACTCGGAAACGCCCCGCTAGCCAGCCAGATTCCATAGGCAGCAGCAGCAGGTACACCCCAACGGCCCGTTTCGCGCACCAGGGCGGCTCGCAGACCCGGCACCGAGCGCTCGATCGCCACTACTTGCAGGCCCAACCAGGCCTTGGGCAGGGTTTTACCCCGCCTGGCCAGACTGTAGACTTGGCTGCCCACAACCGCTACCGGCAGCACCAGGGCACCAAACCACAGCACATTGGTCAGGGGTGGCACCTCCGCAATCTCACGCTGACGAGGCAACCCCAGCGGACGAGCGATCGCATTCTGCACCGCCACTACTGCGGGGTTTAGCGGCACCGTTTCTACCGCCGGGCGCTGACGCACCACTGCTCCCAAACCCCAAGGCAAAACTACGCTACTGACCAGAAGGCCAAGCTCTAGTCCGCCAGCCACCAGCCGTCGCCAGGCCAAACTCCGAGCGGTAGGCAGTCGCCCCGGTAGCCGGTCAGTAGAGGCCTGAGCTGCGATCGGCTGAGAATGAGAGGTCTGCGCCATGGAAAACCCAAACTAGTCCAGACTCTAAAAAACCTCTGCCGATACCAGGCGATCGTCGCCCGGCAAACTGGCGCTGGTTTTCCAGCATAATTGCCCTTCATGATAGCGAAGGCGGCCCATTCTGGCGGATTTTAGCCCTCAGCGCTGCCCCACGACTTCGCTACGGTTGACAAAAACCAGGCACCTTGAGATCTGGCACATTTACCGTTATCGCTCTATGTATCTCTAGATACTATAGATACATAGAAAATGCTCCTTAACGAGGAGGACACGCCATGAAATCTCTGCTCAAGTCTTTTGTTTTGCCTGCTGCCGCTTTTACCCTGGCCCTAGGCGCTGGCGTAGCCTCCGCTCAACCCGTTGCCCAAACTCCCCTCAGCCAGCCCGTGCAAACCAGCGGTTCTGTCAACCCCAGCCGACCCTCCAGCTGTGGTGTTTTGGGCAATGGTGCCGTCCAGGTTTTGCAGGTTACCCAAGACTTTGCCGCCGTTGATATCGCAGTCAATGGCACTAGCGGCCTCACCCTGTTCATTCAGGGCAGCAACGGCTTCAGCGAATGCCACACTGGCGGCGGCGGTACCATCAACGCACCGGGGCTGCTCAACCAGGGCACCTACTCCTTCTTTGTAGGCAACAGCAGCCAAACCCCCACCAGCTATAGCCTCACCATCCGCGAAAACTAACCAGCCGTTTTACCTGCGCTGTAACTCACCCCGGCTGAACCAACTGATTTGGTTCAGCCGGTTCTGTTTATACTGCGTTTGAAAAGTGATTTGCTGTGCAGAGAGCCGAAAAGGTTTAATTTCCTAACACTGAGTTTTAGCTATAGAGCTAATTTAATAAGTCAACATCTGCCATTAAGTAGGAAGACCTAATCAAATATAAGACCATGTAGGTTGCGGTTGAGGAACGAAACCCAACGCCCGCATGGATTACGCTACCGCTAACCCATCCTACATTTGAATTAGCCTAGCTACTTAGCCAAGACGGTTCTTATAAATCACCCCGTCTTTCATAATCACCAAAAAGTTAGCCTCCGGATTCTCAATTAGCTGAATATTTTCTAGCGGGTCACCGTTTACCAACAGCAAATCTGCCAGGGCACCCATTTCCACGACGCCCAGTTTGCCAGGATAGGGGTTACGCGGCCCAGACAGCGCCAACAGCGTCGCATTGGTGCTCGTCGCCATCCGCAGCACCTCCGCTGGGCTGTACCAACGCACCATTTTGGCCAGCTTAGCCCCGCGCCGGGTGGCACCTTCAGGGTTGAAGAGGGTATCAGTGCCCCAGGCGGTTTTAATGTTGTACTTTTTGGCCAGGTTGTAGGCGTTGTCGGTGCCTGCGGCTACGATCAGCTGGTTGGCTCGGTTCTCAGAACCCTCTGGGTAGGGGTTGGCATCCTCATCGTCGAGGAACGGTTGCATGCTCAGCCAGACATCGTTTTCGGCGATCATCTGAGCGGTCTCTTCATCCATGAGCTGGCCGTGCTCGATGCTCTTCACCCCCGCCCGAATCGACTTTTGAATCGAGCGGGGGGTGTAGGCGTGAACCGCCACATAGGTGTTCCAGTCCTCGGCGGCATCGACTGCGGCCCGCAGCTCCGCTTCGGTGTACTGGCTGACATCAAGCGGATCGTAGTCAGAGGCGACCCCACCCCCGGCGGCTAACTTAATCTGGCTAGCCCCCCGCATCAGCTGCTCACGGGTGCGGCGCAAAACTTCGTCTACCCCGTCGGCGATCGCCCCCACCCCCACCTCTTCCGCCAGACTCAGCTCTGAGGTCGGGGTGCGGGGCAGCTCACTCAGCTCCCGAAAGTCGCCGTGGCCACTGGTCTGGGAAATCATCGCCCCCGATGGCCAAATGCGTGGCCCCACCACATCCCCTCGATCGATGGCCTGTTTGAGTTCAAACACAGGCCCCGCCAAATCGCGCGCGCTGGTAAATCCTCGCATCAGCATACCAGTGGCATTCTCCTGAGCCTTTTGAAACAGACGCTCTGGAGCCGTGGTCCCTTCAATCAAGTCTTCCGGGGTGCTGGTCTCCATAAACAGATGAGTGTGGGCATCAATTAGCCCCGGCATCAGCACCCGCCCCTCGCCGTTGATTCGAGTGATGCCAATATCCGCTGGCATAGGCAGCGGTTGGGTATCGATCGCCTGAATTCTGTTGCCAACTACAAGTACGTTTGAAGGTGCCGTCAGGGCATCAGAGACACCATCAAAGATGCGCACATTTTCAAAAAGGACGGCCGCCGATTGAGAATTTTGGCCATTGCCAGAGGCTGGGTTCTGGGCAAAACTCGCCTGTGTTATTAGACTAAATAGTCCTAGAAGCAACGCTCCTATGGCAAGAAAATAACGCGATCGCATCCGCATAAATTATTATTTAAACCAGTACATGTACCCTAAAAATGTAGTTAGAGGGTGTTGCAACGAAAGAAATATCAACGACTAGAACGCCATGCAAACAGTAGCAGCAGCCTTCTATTAAATCAAGCTCAAGCATTAACTTACGTAAACCTTGAACACAATGCCCACCCGATAAAATCCCTAGCTCTAGGTACTTCGCATGCCCAGTTTTCCAATTGAGTCAAACGGTTTTTCCGTTAGGGTTTTTTCTGAAAATTTTTCTGGCCTTGTATTATCAAACAATTTTATAGGATAAAAATAGGATGCAAATGGCGCTTAACCAGTTATCAACTTCACGTATGATGCCTTTGTGGTTGGCTTGACGCTCGGCCTCTTGGCTGTTTTTGACTAGTACCAAAAAACAAGACATGAGGGCGATCGCATATCAGAGATTAGCCGCCAGTGCCAGGCAAAACATTCCGAATGAGTTTAAAAGTTAATCAAGAGGTCATTACCATGAAAATTCGCTCGATCCTGGCCTATTCAGCTTTGGCCTGTGGGGCTACCGTCACGGTGATGAATGCTCCCCCGCTCATCGGAGCCGCCGCGCCCATGCCATTCTCCACCGTAGTCGCTCAGCAGGCCGACCTGAACCTGGTGGGCGAAGGGGAAGGAACCCTATCCATTGGTAGCCGCCCTAGTCAAACCGTGACCTTCGTCACCGTGACCAGTCGCCCCAATCAGCAGGTCGAGATCTCTCTGCGCCTGGCAGATGGCACCTTGCAGCGGTGGGATGGGCAACTGGTCAGTCGCAGTGCCGAGGAGGCCCAGATTCAGCTGACCAGTGCGGGCGCAGCTGATGCCACTGGAATGCTCACCGTCCGTTACCAGGGCACCACTATGATCTCCCTGATTGACAGTGGCACCATTGATGGACAGCCTTTATCGATTCGTTTCACCATTGCCGACGACAGCGTCAGTCGTCCCCCGGTCGCCAGCGTGGTGACTCTGGATCAGCAGGGGCAAGGCACGTTCGGCCTTCAGGGCCGTCCGAACCAAACTATTTCCTTTGCCTCGGTTACCGTTCAGCCCGATGACAGCGCCGAGCTATCGATTCGCCTGGCCGATGGCAACAATATTGCTTTTGCAGGTCAGCAGACCCGCAAGACCGCCGAAGATATCGTCCTCAATCTCACCTCCTCGGGCAACGCCGATGCCCAAGGCCCCGCCAATATTCGCTACGGCCCCAATAACTCGATCCTCAGCCTCTCGTCTAACGGCACCCTGGATGGTCAACCCTTCTTCATCCAGTTCAGCGGTCAGCAAGCCACGGCCCAGCCTCCAGTGGCTCCCCCGGCGGCAGGAACCGCCATCTGCACCGGGCAGATGCAGAATGGCTGGCGATACAGTGCTGAGGCCACCAATCAACGGTTCATCCAAATTCGCTGGGAGCGATAAAACCGCAGAGCCTACGGTGTCAACTCTGCGGTTTTATCGCAACAATGATCAGGGAAAACCCGTTTATCGCGGATCCTTCCGGACTGCGACAGAGTTAGCACTAGTTGACCTCAGCGGCGGCAATCCTCGCTCAGGCTCTCAGATATCCATTGGGGTAGAAGAGTGGGGTTGGTCGCGAGGCAACTGTCCTTAATAAAAGACCTCCGAATTCCCTAAGAAATTCGGAGGCTTTTGAATAGGAACCTGGCATCGAGCTATTTTGACAAGGGGCAACCCCCTCACTATCTTCGCCGCAGCTGCGTTTCACATCTGAGTTCGGGATGGGTCAGAGTGGGTCC
>JBARVV010000063.1:0-17877 GCA_049646445.1 Nodosilinea sp.
AAGAGCTTGGTCAAGAACTTTGAGAGAACCTTGGCCAATGCCACCACGCAGCTCAATCTATGCTTCGTCAGGCTAATGCTCAAGCGGCTTGCGACCGCTGCATAGAGATCTCAAATGGGTTCTATAAAAGACCTTTTACCCGGCGGGCGATCGCTCCACATCTACCTCCAGTTTCTGAACTGGTTCTGGAGACTGAGGCGATTCCCCAAAGGGGATGCTTCGCGACCGCCCCACTCCCGGCACCAGCGAAAGCAAATCCTCGATGTTTTGCCGCATCGTGAGACAAATCGCATCCAGGGGCAGATCGTTGGGGTCGTGGCCGAAGGGGTTTTCGATCTCGATGCCGATCTCCTCAATGCCAAACACCGCAAAGCTAATTAATCCCACCAAAAAAGGCGTACCCCAGCCCACCGAAGCCACCATTTGAAAGGGCAGCGCCAGGCAGTACAGCATCAGCAATTGCTTCAGGTGAATGCTGTAGGCCACCGGCACAGGTGTTCTAAGGATACGCTCGCATCCGCCCAGGGCATCGACGAGTCCGTCTAGAGTTTCCAGACAGTAGGTGAGCTGGTAGAGGTTGAGAGTGCCCTGGGCCTGCTGGGTTTGCAGGTAGTCGGCTAGCCAAAAAGCGATCTCCAGGGGCGGGCTGTTCATCGGCCGCAGGTTGGCAAACTGGTCGGCGGTAAGCAGGCTGGCCAGTTCAGCACTGGGGGCTTCGCCGCGCAGGTGCAGCTTCATGGCGACGGCAAAGGCGGGCAGCAGGTGCACGGCAGCAACTTTGGCTTCGTGGTCGGCGGGCTGGGGCGTTGCGATCGCCACCCACATTTGCCGGGACAGGTTGCGGGTCAGGTTGACTACGCTGCCCCACAGTTTGCGCCCCTCCCAAAACCGCTCGTAGGAGGTGTTGGTGCGAAACACCAGCAGCAGCCCCAGCACCAGACTAGGCACCAGCGACCCCAACATCGGTGAAGATACCGGCCAGCCTCGGGCATGCAGCAGCAAAATGGCCACTGAAAAGGCGGCGCACAGCAGCACTCGGGGCATTACCGCCGGTATTACCGACCCCCGGACGCGAAACAGCAGCCTAAACCAGTCTTGCTCGTACCGGCGCACGCTGCGCTTGATGGGTTGATCAGTCACCCGCTAACTCTCCCGCCCAATTTCGACTACCTGGGATGTCTTTTCGGCATTGTAGCTGCTCTAAAGAGTTGGCTCTGCTGCTTAGCCCACGGCAGTAATGTGGTCTACTGCGATCGCTTGGTTTAGGTTTTAGCTCAGTAGTCTAAGCCGTGACGGCGTAGTCGATCAGCTGTAGCAGTCGCTGCCGCAGCGTCTCCAGGCCCAGGCGCTCGGTGGCGGAGATAAACAGCGCATTGGGGTACTCGTCCTGGGCGATCGCCAAAGTTTCGCTACTGACCCGGTCGGCTTTGTTAAACACCAGCAGCATTGGCCCCGGCACAATTGGCATCTCTTTGAGAATGCGCATTACCCAGTGGATCTGGTCTTGCCAGGCCGGGTGCGACACATCCACCACGTGGAGTAGGGCGTCGGCCTCGGTCACTTCTTCGAGGGTGGCTCGAAAGGCGTCCATCAACGAGGCGGGCAGCGCTTCGATAAAGCCTACGGTATCGGTCAGCACTAGCTGAGTGGTTTCATTTGTCTCTGGGTCAAGAATGGCCAGGCGGCGGGTGGTGGGGTCGAGGGTGGCAAACAGCTGGTCGGCGGCGTAGACCTCAGAGTTGGTCAGGGTGTTGACTAGGGTTGACTTGCCCGCGTTGGTGTAGCCCACTACGGCGATCGACGGCAGGTTGTCGTCCTGGCGGCGGTGGCGCAGGCGGGCGCGATGGGCCTGGAGCTGGTTGACTTCCTGCTGTAGTTTATTAATTCGCCGCTGAATGGTGCGGCGCTCGGTCTCTAGCTTAGTTTCACCAGGGCCGCGGGTGCCAATGCCGCCTCCCAGCCGCGACATGGCCAGGCCTCGCCCTTTGAGTCGGGGCATTTGGTATTCGAGCTGGGCCAGCTCCACCTGCAGCTTACCGGCCCCGGTTTTGGCCCGCTGGGCAAAAATATCGAGAATCAGCTCGGTGCGATCGACGACGCGAATGCCGACCAGGTTTTCTAAATTGCGCACCTGCGTGGGCGACAAATCGCGATCGAACACGATTAGATTGGCCCCGACGGTTTGGGCGGCCAGGGCGACCTCCTGCACCTTGCCGGCCCCCAGCACGGTTTGAGGGTGGGGGCGGGGGCGCTTTTGGTACATCGTTTCCAGCACTTCGCCGCCAGCGCTGTCGACCAAGCGCTCTAGCTCTTCGAGGCGGGTGTGAAAGTGGTTGTCGCTTTGGTCGTTGGTGAACAGACCCACAACTAGAACGCGATCGCGCTCATCTTCAACCTGCAGGGCGGTAAAGGCGCGGCTAAACTCGGCCTCTAGCCCTTCGGCCAGGGCGAGAAAGTCCTGCTCGGCTAGGTCTTCTAAATCAATTGGGTCAGATACCAGCCAGCGCTGCTCGGGGTGGGGTACCAGGTGAGCCAGGTAGGTATTGTGAATGTAGCCCGTCGCGCCGCCGCCTCGGCGGGTAAAGCCCGTACCCGTCAGCGCCAGTACCGCCAGCAGATCGAGCCGCTGCAGGGCCATGGTGGTAAGAATGGCGTCACTGGGCGGGTCGAGTTCAAACTGGGTGGCAATGCAGCGAATGCCGCTGAGGCGCTCGGCCCCGTAGCGCGGCAGCTCCGAGGGCGGAATTTGGGTTTGGCGCAGGGTGCCCACGCCCACTCGAATCACCTGACCGCGCCGGTTAACGTAGGCGCACAGGGGATTGTCGATGTCGGTGCTGACCGCCGCCAGCCGCTGGGCAAACTCGGGGGTAACCACGCAATCGCCGGGCAGCCGCTGGTGGTAAAGGCGCTGCAGCTGCTTGAGCTGACTAGGCTTGAGCCCCTTCAAATTGCCGTAAATAGTTTCGATAAGACCAACCTGCTCCTAACCCAACATATGTCTATCTAGCCTAGATCAGCGACGTTACGTGGTCGGTAGAAACTTATTAATAGAAAACCTATGCTGCTGACCTGAGCCGAAGAATCTAAATTATATAACCTTGGCTTTTGTAGCGGATTGCACTCGGGTACAAGGTCATTTATGAAGCTCCCCTCTGTTCTATTAGCAAGGGGAGGTACAGAGTGGAACGTTGGGGCATTGCCGCCCTTAGCCCAGGGTTTGCTCGGTATCGGCGATCGCCAGACGCAAAAAAAGAGGAAGCTGAACTCAGCTTCCTCTTTTTTCTATTCGTTTCAACGCTTCTAGCGGGCTGGTTCAATTAAAACAAGCCCAGCCATTGGAAGAAACCTTGACCAGTCGTAAGCTCAACTACCAGAGCGCCGAGAAAGCCGATCATAGCTAGGCGGCCATTCCAGAGTTCTGCACTGGGGTTAGACCCAAATTCAAACTTGGTGCCGTACTCGCCGTACTTGCGGTTGAACTGATCGTTATAAGTGGTTTGGTCTTGGGGATTAGTCATAGTTGAAAGTGCCTCTGTACGATGGGGTGCTAGGGTGGAGTGCCACAGCCGCTCTAGACAAGGAATGAACCTTATTTAGATTTGCTCTTGATGTTTATTCGTCAAGAACGTGTAGTTGTGTTGTTACTTAACTTAACAACGCCGATCGGTTCGGGCTATCTGTAGGTGGGTAGAAGACTGGAAGCCTGCGATTCTATCGTTGGTTAGACCCAGCCCACCGCAATTTTGAGTTAGGTTGTGCGGCTGGGCTAGACGCTGCTCTGATGGGTACGGAGATGCCCTGCTGCATAGCGCTACACCAGATTAGTTATATAGTACTAGTGCTAATTTTGAGGGCAGGCATGGCTAAACGAGACCGGAACGATCGTGAGGATGGGCAGAGTTTCATTCGGTGGCCTGCCGCGTCAAGGTCTTCGAGATGCCGTTCAGTACCGCCGCCCGATCCGGGGCTAGTGATCGATCGGCGGCGGCTTTACAACTATTTAGATTCTCTAGAGGGGTTATCAGGCGAATAGTTGGTTGCCCTAACGGCACGGCCTGAGCCGCCCGACCAGGGCAAAAAATTTGAAAATCAGGTAATTTCGGTCTATAACACTCCTAAAGTTGAATACGCTCCATCAGAATTGGGTGTATCCTGGTTGCGAGTTTAGCTCCGAGCCAAGTCCAGAAGTGGAGTGTCGTCGGTGGGAGAGCCATATTTCCTGAGCTGAACTCGGTATGCCAATAGACCTCAATTAAGCCCCTGGGATAAGCTGTCATGAGTGAATATCAATCGGATACTGCATTTACAGAGCCTGAAACGCCGGTGTCTGATCCGGTGATTGAGGTAGAAGCGTCGGAATCTGCCACTGACAGCCTGGGGGAAGAGGCTACCCGCCAGGTGCAGCTGGTGTGGGAAAAGGTGTCTGCGCTATTGGGCAATCTGCCTGACTATGTGTCTGTGTTCTTTCAGCGCTACCGTCGACCTATTGTGACGGTGGGTTTGATTATTGCCGCCATTATTTCCGTCAAGCTAGTGCTGGCCCTGCTCGATGCCATCAACGACTTTCCGCTGCTGGCTCCCACATTTGAGCTGATCGGGCTGATCTACAGTGGTTGGTTCCTCTACCGCTACTTGCTCAAGGCCTCAAACCGGCAAGAGCTGCTGGTCGATATTGCGGCCATTCGCGACCAGGTGCTGGGTAAAGGTTAAGTAGACGGTGCAGTGGCACCGTCTACTTAACTCTCTGGTACGGTAACTGCCCCCTGTAATTCGCGATCGCGCTTCCTATACTGGTTGTAGATGCAACGGGTTGTTGCGAGGTCGTTAGAGCCCAGGGGGTTCGTTTACTTATGGCGCAAGCAATGGCGCAGACCAAGACTATTACCCAGGCGGTAGAACGCTTGGGCTATCGAGTCACCGTGGGAGATGTGGCCGCCGAGGCCGGTATGCCCCTGATGGAGGCCCAGCAGGGAGTATTGGCCCTAGCCTCTGATGTACAGGCTCACCTCCAGGTGGCCGAATCGGGCGAGATCGCCTACGTCTTTCCTAAAAACATTCAGGCGGTGCTGCGGAACAAATCCTGGCAACTGCGGTGGCAGGCGGCCTGGGAAAAGGTGTGGCGGGTGCTGTTTTACCTGATCCGCCTGTCCTTTGGCATCTTGCTGATTTTGTCGCTGGTGCTGATCGTGGTGGCGATTACACTACTGGCGATCGCGGCCAGCAGTGCCGGTCGGGACGACAATGACGGCGGCGGCGGCTTTGGCGGCGGTGGCCGTGGGGGCGGCATGATTTTCATGCCGCGCATGTGGCTTGGGCCAGACATCTTTTGGATGTTTGACCCCAGAAGCGATCGCCGCCGTCAGCCTCGCACAAAGAGCGAAATGAACTTCTTAGAGGCGGTGTTTTCGTTTTTGTTCGGCGATGGTGATCCCAATGCCGACCTCGACGATCGCCGCTGGCAGAGCATCGCTCAGGTGATCCAGGCCAATGGCGGCGCGATCGTCGCCGAGCAAGTCATTCCTTTTCTAGATGACCTGGGCAAAGGCTGGGATCGCGATCTCGAAGACTTTATGGTGCCAGTGCTGAGCCGGTTTAACGGGGTGCCCCAGGTGAGCCCCCAGGGTGGCATTGTGTACCAGTTTCCTGAACTACAGGTGACCGCCAACGAACGCCGCCGCTTTACGCCGCCCGAATTTTTGCGCGAAATTCCTCGTCGGTTTAGCCAGGCCAGCTCGGGCCAGATCATGGCGGCTGCAGGCCTGGGTGGGGCCAACCTGATTGGGGCGTTGGTGCTGGGCAGTATGCTGCAAGACCAGGCTCTAGTGGTGCAGCTGGGCGGTATTGTTGCCCTGGCGAACTCGCTCTACTGGGTACTGCTGGGCTATGGCTCGGCCTTTTTGGGGATTCCTTTGGTGCGCTACTTTTGGGTGCAGCGGCAAAACCAGCGCATCGAAGCTGGCAATGCCCAGCGCGAGCAGCGGGCCGAAGAGCTGAACCAGCTGACGCCAGACCAGCGCGAAAAGCTGGCCTTTGCCGAAACCCTTACTGGCCAGACGGTGCTGGGCACCGATAACTTGGCCTACACCACCGAGGCCGATTTGACTGAGCAGGAAGTGGAGCAGAAAGACAAGCTCGATGCCGAGTGGCAGCGGTTGCTAGAGCAGCGACGGCAGGGGAAGTGAGTGGATGCGTGGGAGCGTGGATGCGTGGGAGCGTGGATGCGTGGGAGCGTGGGAGAGTGGGAGCGTGGGAGCGTGGGAGCGTGGATGCGAAAGTACAATCCCTCTTACTCCTCTACACATCTACCCGTCTACCCATCTACTCTCTAACGCGGATCGACGATCGCCCCTATAAACAGCAGCGTACCGGTGTTTCGATCGCGGATGGCCGCTACAAAAGGCCGATCGACCACCAGCTCAAAGGGATCCTCGGGCGGTAGCGCAATGGAGGTGGGCATAATGCCGATCGCAGTGCTGGCGGCGGCTTCGGTACCTTCTTCGTTGACCTCAATAAAGGTTTTGTGGCGCACCTGGTTGATAAACGCATCTAGCTCGGTGAGACCCGAAAAGTCGGCTTGGTTGGGGTCAAAGGCGATGCCCATACCCAGGGTTTCCAGGGCCGGAATCAGGTTGGCCTCGTATTCGAACTGGAACTTGGGCAGCTGCACCTGGCCGGGGCGCGATCGCATCTGGTTCATCCAGCTCTGCCAGTTTTCGGGAGTCAGCTGAGCAGAGAACTCGGCCAGGTCGATGCCCGGAGCTGGCAAAATCACTTCAAAGCTAAGCGATTCATTGCCGTAGGGCAGGCTGACAGCCTGAAACTGGTCTGTTTCCAGGTACAGATAGTCACCGTCCTGGGCCATCAGGGGATGCTGAATGGTGTCGCCGCTGGCCAGGGTAAAGGGGCGATCGCGGGTGCGGGCGGGGTCAAAGGCGTCGCTCCAGGAGCCTTTGAAATAAACGGCATTGACCAGCACCAGCAGCTGATCGGCGGGCAGGTCATCAACGATGGTGGGAATGCGATCGCGGGTTTGGGCCTTGACCCAATCGTTGATGCGATCGGTGGCAGCGGGCAGGCCAAAGTTTAGGGCGGCCACCTCTGCGCTGTAGTCGGTCTGCATGCGCTCAACGTAGTCGGCCCGCACCGGCAGGTTCTCATTCACCCAGAGAGAATTGGCGATTTCAAGCGCTACCTCAGGGTCGAGCTGCGTGAGGTACTGGGTCAGGGCCTGATTGCCCGCGTTGATCTGATCCATGTCTAGCCCCTGGATTTTGAGGGCGTTGGCGATCGCCGCCTGGGTTTCACCACCCGCGCCGTTGTAGGCCATCGCCAGGGCTAGAGCCACACTGGTGGGCGACACCAGCACATTTTCATCGGGCGCTTCTTGCCGCAGCTGCTCAAACAGAGCAAGGCCAAAGTCTAACTGGGCCTGGGTCAGGTTTTCGTTCATAGCAGGGGCCTGGGCTAAGCGGGTGGATGAGTCGGCCCCATGTCCATAAGGAGCAGGCTCGGGGGCAGGGGGCTGAGCCTGCAACTGGGCACAGCCCAACGTCAAAGCGGCTAAACCGCTCGATAGTGCGGCCCAGCCAATCCGTCGGTATTCCATAGCAAAGGTATTGTTTAACGCTGTACCCACCTTGTCATAGGGCAGCGGCGGGGACGGGCTGGTTGCAGGAATGGAAACTGGTGGCATCGGGGCTAGATGAATTGAGCGATCGCCACACAATCTCTAAAGGTCGCATTCGTCTTCACTCCCTGCCAGTCCATAGACGGAATCGCTGCCTGGTAACCCTGACCCTGTAGGGCCGCGATTAGCCGATCGCGGTTGGGAATATCCATCTGGCCCCGCCGCCCAATTTCGCCCAGGGGGTAGTAGTAGGGCGGTAGAGAATTCTCCAGCCCCATGATCGCTAGTAGTCTGGCCTGCGATCGCCACTGCCAGCCTTCCGCCAGAGCCTGCATCGCGGCCAGGGTGTCGCCATTGTGTAGCGTTCCTAGCCACATCGGCCCACTCAGCACCGGGGTATCCTCAGTGCCGCAGCGGCAAGGCACCCGGCCCAGATGCCGCCAATCTACCGTTTGAAACTGCCCGCAGCGGTGGCAGTAGGCCAAAAAGCCGTAGGTCTGCTCCGTCAGGGTGGGCTTGCTCACCAGCCGCACCATCACTCGATGCACCTGACCCGTAAACAGAGAAAACACGGGCTCTATACCCAGTCCTCGTGCCGCTGCAGTCTGGGCCGCGTGGCCGATCATCAGCCGCAGCCCCTGTTCGTGAACGGCGGGATGCGATCGCGCATAGGCTCCGTAGGTTCTTAAACTGCGCTCTGGGTCGTGGCCGCTGGTGGCCCGACCATCGGTGCTGGTCAAATACAGCAGGCCACCCAGGCGCGTGGCCCACAGCCCGGTGCTGACGTAGGGGCTTGGTCCGCCAAAGTTGTCGATATCCACCAGGTCGTAGAAGTCGCGCTGCTGGTAGCAAGCAAAAAAGACCTGGTTGGCATCCTGGTGGGTGAGGCGGCAGGTGTTGGCGGGCAGGGCAGCGAGATTGTGGGCCAGAAGGTCAGCGAGCTCGGGATTGCCCTCGTTGGCCCATACCCAATCGGCTCCGGCTTCTAGCCCGTAGCGCAGGGGCCGCACGCCGCAGCCGGTCATAGAATCGAGCACCCGCAGATGACTGTGGTGCTGACGATAGTCTGCGGCGGCCAGAACGGCTAGATCGCGGGCGATCGCACTTTGCGATCGGTAAAACGCATCTCCTACCGCAAAGGTGGCCTTCCCTTCTTGAACGAAACTTGAGCGTGACCCAGCGGTCACCGGGCCGCCTCAACCGCTTGGGCGATCGCCCCCTCTAGCGTGAGCTTGTCTAAGTTAGTTAGCACAAACACTTCCTGCACGGTCTTACCCTTGCGGGCGATCAGCTTAAAACCGCCGCGAATGGGCACCGACACCTTGACACGCAGCTCGGGAGAGTGGGCTCTGACGTTTGCAATTACCCCTGGGGTAACGGTGCCAATGCCGGACTGTTCTAAGAGGCGTTCGAGAATGGGAATCAGCCCGGGCAAGTGAGTGGAGTGGTTCCAGACTAGGCGACCGTCCGAGGCATGTGTCATGGGGAGTTTTTTAAGAAAGATTTAATCAGTCATTACTTAATTATGCTTTCTCAAGGGGTGCCATCGTCAAGCCAGCCCGAGTAAGTTGGGTGTGATACAGCTCAGCCTGCTCTAGGGGGCCGACCCACACAATCGCCTGGCCGTCCTGGTGCACCTGGTTGGTAAGCTCCCAGGCGCGATCGCTACCTATGCCTGGAATGTACTTCATCAGGCATTCTGCTACATGCTCAAACGTATTGAAGTCATCGTTGAGTACGATGATTTTGTAGTTGGGGTACGGCTTGCGGGTGGTTTGGCGGGTCTTTTCAGGGGCAATCGCAGGCGCTGAGGAAACCGCTTGGGGCAAAACCGAAGTCATGGGGGCTGATCCTGAACGTAATATCGGGCAAGCACTCGCTAAATCAGGAGGGCTGAATTCCCACCAGTGTATCGAAACAGTGTATCGAATTCTGTAGGCCAGCCCAAGCTGCCGCCCAAACCCGTGCTGCTGGGGCAGGGTTGGTTTGACTGCCTATAGCGCCAGCACTCGCTCTAGTTTGGGAATGGTGAGGGGTAGGTCAATATAGGCATCGACCTCAGCTAATGCGGCGATCGCAGGGGTTTCGGCAAAATTTTCGGGACGCAGAATGGCGACTTTGATCGGCTGGGGCACCTGCGGTGGCTTGAGCTGCTGCAGGTGGGCGGCTAGGGCGGGGTTGCGGGCTTCGCGATCGCCCACAATCAGCAGCTGGGGCACATCCACCCTGATCTGCTGCTGTACCTCTGCCCAACTACGGCAGCCGTTTACCTGCCAACCGCAGGCTCGGACGTAGGCCACCAGCGCCCGGTGATGGTCGAGGTCAGTATCGATCACTACGAGGCGCTGACCTCTGTTGCCCAGCAGCGGCGCGCTGACCGTTTGGGCGGCAGCTGTCGCGCTGCCCCCTGGCCCGTGTATTGGCAGGCGCAACAAAAATTGGCTACCCTGACCTACCACTGACTCAACTCGCAGGTAGCCGCCGTGGAGCTGGGCCAGCTGGCGGGTCAGGGCCAGCCCCAGGCCAGCGCCATCGTACTGGCGATTTAGCTCGTGATCGAGCTGGGTAAATGGCTGAAAAATTTGCTCTAGCTGCTCCGCTGGAATCCCGATGCCGGTGTCTTCAACCTTAAATTCTATTTGGGTATCGCGGCGCTGCACGGCCAGCGTGACCTCACCCTGGGGCGTAAACTTAACCGCATTCGCCAGCAGGTTGAGCAGCATCTGGCGCAGGCGACGCTCGTCGGCTAGACAGGTTTCGGCATTGGTCGCTCCCAGGTAGGCTAGCGTCAGCCCCTTTTCGGTAGCGCGAGGCTGAATCATGGCCAGGCACGATTGGCACAGCTCTAGTAGCGACACCTCCGACAGCCGCAGGTGCTCTTGGCCCGCTTCCACCTTAGACAAGTCGAGAATGTCGCTGATGATGGCCAGCAGGTGCTCGCCGCTGCCGTGGATATAGTCTAGGTACTCCACCTGTTTGGCATTGAGCGGGCCAACCATCTGGCGCGACATCAGCGCCGACAGCCCCAGCACAGCGTTAAGCGGCGTGCGCAACTCGTGGCTGATCATGGCTAAAAATCGGCTTTTGGCCTGGCTGGCGGCTTCTGCGGCCTGGCGCTGAGCTTCTAGGGCCTGGGTTCGCTGGGTCTGCCAAGCCTCGTCGGGTGGGGCTGACTGGCGGTTGGCCTCGCGCTGGGCCAACACCTGCTGCAGCTGCTCAAAGGCAGCCTCGTCTCGACAAAGGGGCCGCAGGTCGTCTAAAGGGTTAGCAGTCATGGCAAAACAGGCGGTCGGGCTGAAGGTCATCCTTGGATCCGGCTTCTGATCGGGTTCACTCCCATTAAAACCCTACCCGGCTGGGGCCGCCCCATTCTGAAACTATTATTTGGGGCTGGTGTCTAGGGCTGGCCATCGGTTTGGGAAGCGGCGGCAAAGTGCTGAAACCCCTGGCTAAAGCTGAGTTGGAGGGTAGCAATGGCGTTTGTGGCGGCGTTTGTGGCGGCGTTTGTGGCGTCTATAGGCTGCAGCTCAACGCCCGTAGTTGATGTAGTTTCACCAACAATGGCGCAGTTTTGCCCCAGTCTGGCTCGCAGTGCTTTGGCCACGGGCCAGGGCAGGCACAGCACCAGCTCAAAGTCTTCGCCGCCGTAGAGGCACCAGTCGATCGCCTGCGATCGACCCACCCAGGCCGCTACTGCCGGGTCAATGGGCAGATTGTCTGCGCGCAGAATGGCACCTACCCCGCTGGCCTGGCACAGGTGCAGCACCGCGTTGGCTAGGCCGTCGCTAGAGTCCATCGCGGCGATCGCGTTTGTGTTGGCTTCGGCCCCTAGCTCCTGCCAAAGGGCGGCGATCGCATCGAGGCGAGGCTGGGGCCGCTGGTGGGCTGCTATCCAGCGATCGCGATCGGCGGGTGCTACCCCTGTGCCACGCTCGGGGTTCAGCAGTAGCTCCAGCCCTGCCCGCGATCGGCCGTGGTAGCCCGTGGCCACGATCGCCTGCCCCGGCTGAGCCCGATGGCGGTAGAGGGCGCGCTGGGGCAGCACGCTGCCGAGGGCGGTAATGGCGACGCTTTTGGTGTCGGCGCGGCAGAGGTCGCCCCCCAGCACCACACCGCCCCAGCGGGTAAGGCAGGCGGCCATGCCCTGGTATAGCCCTTCTACCCAATCTAGGGAGGTGTGTCCCGGCAGGCTGAGGCCAACTGTAATGCCCATCGGGGTTGCCCCCATGGCGGCCAGGTCAGAGAGGTTTGCGGCCACCGCCCGCCAGCCCACGTCTGCTGGGGCGGTGGTGCGATCGCTAAAGTGCACCCCATCGACCAGAACGTCGGTTGTAACCACCAGTTGCTGGCCTGAGGGCAGGGCGACCACCGCCCCATCGTCGCCAATCACATCCCCAGGACAAAACCGGAACAGCCGCTGCAGCAGCCCCAGTTCCCCTAGTTCGGCGATGGTTGGTGGATCGCTCACGACAGCGCCAAAAAAAGAAACTAGGAGAAAGAGACTAGGAGGGCTGCACCAAATTTTCGGCCCCAGACACCACCCGTATCGACTCGATGCGATCGCCTTGGGTGAGCTTTTCTAAGACATCTTTATTTTCAACTACGTAGCCAAACACGGCGTAGCGCCCGTCCAGTAGGTTGAGCCCTGCCGGAGTCATCTCTGGCTCAAATAAGAAAAAGAAAAACTGCGACGAAGCTCCGTTGGGAGCGGTGTTGGGGCGGGCCATGCCCAGGGTGCCAAAGGCCGAGAAGGGCAGCACGGGCGCATCTAAAAACCGGCCGATTTCTTCTAGGGTGGTGCCGTAGACCGGGGCCTCGTCGCCTTCGACCAAAACTTCCAGGGGTATGGCCCTGTAGGTCTTGGTTTTGGGGTCTATAAAGCCGTCTTCGGGGCCAGCCGGGTCGCCGGTTTGCAGCACGTAGTTGTCTTCGGCCCGGTTAAACTCCATGCCGTCGTAGAAGCCTCGCTGCACCAGGTCAATAAAGTTGCCGCCAGTCACTGGCGCACTGTAGCCGTCGATCACGGCCTGCATGGTGCCCTGGTTGGTTTTAATCTCTACCGTGGCGCGGCCCTTGAGCTGGGGTAGGGCGTCGTACTCCGGCGGTACGGCGTAGGGAAAGTCTTGTACCATCAGCTCTTCGATGCGGCTGACGTCGTCGAGCATAGCGGCTCGCTTGAGCCATACGGTCTCGCGATCGCGCCGGTCGACCCCATCCCGCAGGGGCACCAGCTGGGCCTCCATATCGTCAAGGTAGGAGATCGTCGCCGCCCGCTTGCCGCTGGGCACCGCTGCCAGCATGGTCTCTCGGCTGCGCATCAAAATGCGCTCTACTTTGTTCAGATCTTTGCTAATGGGTCCCCAGCGTTTGCTGCGCAGCCAGTCTGAGAGACCTTCTAGGGTGGCCTGCACCTTCCGAATATCGGGATTATCGATAGGTAGCGAGTAGCGCAGCAGCGCTCGGCCATCGGTAATGGCATTGCCCGGCGGTAGGTAGGCCACCAGAGGGCCGGTCGGTAGGGCTGCGGCTGCGGCCGCAGGGCCTAGCCACAGGCTAACTACCACCATCATCCCCCACCCCAGCCGCGCCAGAGTGCTCCAGCCTAAACCTAGCCGTCTTTTGATTGCCCACATAGTCTTGGCCATAACTCTATTTTCCGCCCCCGGCGGCCTCTGTCCTGCAGCGCACTGCGCCCCTACAATCTTGTCATACTCTGGAGCGACCCCGCCCCCTGCCTCGCCGACTCGTACTCAATGACGCAAGTTGGGTAACAAGCTGGGTAACTATTGGGAAATGGCCGCAGGGGGGTAAAATGAGATGCCAAATGAAGACTGTCCACCGTAGCCAGCGCCATGATTTCTAGCAACGACTTTCGCACCGGTACCTCTATTGAGCTAGACGGTTCCGTCTGGCGCGTGGTCGAATTTCTCCACGTTAAGCCGGGTAAAGGCTCCGCCTTTGTGCGCACCAAGCTCAAGAATGTCAAATCTGGCAACACCGTTGAAAAGACCTTTCGAGCTGGCGAAACCGTCCCCCAGGCGATCATTGAAAAGAAAGACATGCAGCACACCTACCGCGATGGTGAGGATCTGGTGTTTATGGATATGGAAACCTACGAGGAAGTGCGTTTGACCGCCGATGAAATTGGCACTCAGGTGAAATATCTAAAAGAAGAAATGTCCGTCAGCGTGGTGAGCTGGAATGGTCAAATTCTAGAGGTTGAACTACCCAACTCTATTGTGCTGGAGGTGACCCAAACCGACCCCGGCGTTAAGGGGGATACCGCTACCGGTGGTACCAAACCCGCCATTCTTGAGACCGGTGCCCAGGTTATGGTGCCTTTGTTCATTTCAATCGGTGAAAAAATCAAGGTTGACACCCGCACCGACACCTACCTGGGTCGCGAGTAGAGTAACCCCTATTACCGTTGCTACACCGTTATTTACAGGCGTCAAGAGATCTGAGCTGCCTCTGGCTCGATCGGGTCGCCGCATCTTTCATTAACCTCTATCAGACCGTATGAGATTTACGCCGTGGAACTAAGCGTCACCGACCTGAGAGAATTAGTCGCTGCCCTGGGCCAGAGCGATATTGTTGAGCTCACCCTAAAGAGTTCAGATTTTGAACTTACCCTGCGCAAACCCGGCGCTATAGTGGCGGTGGCGACGGCACCTGTGACCTCAGGGGCCGGATCAGATTTGGCTGTGAGTGCCCCACCCCCTGTCGTTGAGCCGGTTCCGGCCTCGACCACCCCAGCCGTAGCGCCACCGGGCAAGGGCAGCGATTTAATGGCTATAAACTCCCCTATGGTGGGTACGTTTTATCGGTCTCCGGCCCCCGAAGAGCCTCCCTTTGTAGGCGTAGGCGATCGCATCAGCAGCGGGCAGACGGTGTGCATTATCGAAGCCATGAAGCTGATGAACGAGCTAGAGGCCGAGGTGAGCGGCGAAATCGTGGAGATTTTAGTTGAAAATACCCAGCCCGTAGAGTTTGGCCAAACCCTAATGCTGGTACGACCCGTCTGACCTTTGCCCTGGTGTGCCTATGACTGTTGACCAGCGCATAATTGTGCCTTTAGATGTGCCCTCTGCCTCAGCGGCCCTGACCCTGGTTGAGGCGCTGCCCCAGGTGAGCTTTTGGAAGGTGGGGCTAGAGCTGTTTGTCAGCGCTGGCCCCG
Organism: Nodosilinea sp.; assembly: GCA_049646445.1. Lineage (GTDB taxonomy): Bacteria > Cyanobacteriota > Cyanobacteriia > Phormidesmidales > Phormidesmidaceae > Nodosilinea. Next base: position 14,805 of record JBARVV010000063.1, read on the forward strand.
AGCTAATTGCGGCCCTCAAGGCACGGCAAAAGCGGGTGTTTCTCGACCTCAAGTTTCACGATATTCCCAACACAATGGCGGGGGCATGCGCGGCGGCGGGCCGCTACGGAGTTGACCTAATGACCGTCCACACGGCGGCGGGTCAAGAGGCTCTAATGGCGGCCCAGACCGCAGCGATCGCCGGAGCGGCGGCAGCAGGCGTAGATCCTCCCCTTGTGCTTGGGGTAACGCTGCTGACCAGCATTGCCCCTAACGTGCTGGCTGAAGAGCTAAAAATTCCGCTTGAGTCGACCAGCTACGTCCTGCAAATGGCTCGACTGGCTCAAGACAGCGGTCTTCTTGGGGCGGTCTGTTCACCCCAAGAAGTTAGTCATCTGCGGCGCTTTTTGCCCGCCGATTTTATCCTGGTGTGCCCTGGAGTTCGCCCCACCTGGGCTAGCAGTCAAGACCAGCGCCGCACCCTCACCCCCCTCCAGGCCCTCCAGGCCGGAGCTACCTATCTGGTGATTGGTCGTCCGATTACAGCCGCCCCAGACCCCGCCGCTGCCTTTGGACGCGTCTGCGAAGAATGCTCTGCCGCGATCGTTCCCTAGTGCACCAGTTTGTGTACCGAGTATTGTTGCACCTTGGGCTGGGGGTAGCCGTTCTGACCGCCCCCGGCCACAGTTTTGCCCAGGACGAAACCCCGGCGATTCCAAACTCTCCCTACCTACGGCCCCCAAACCGCTGCCCCACCGATCTGCAGGGATTGACTACGCGACTGTTAACTGACCTGCCCAGCTACGCCAACCGAGTGGCCAGCCGTAATCTTCGCTTGCCAGTGGAGGAGCCCAGCGTTGCCCCTCCCAATATCGTCGTGATCGCTAGCCTCCCCAACTTTACCCCCATTGACCTGTCCGACTTTTCCCCCACTGATGGAGGTTTAGGCAGTCATGCCATAGCTAGTGCTGGGGCCGATGCTGACAGCACGCTTCAGCAGGTATTTTTCACTACCCTGGAGCGCCAGTACTGGCGAAACCAGTTAGTTTCGCTGCAAAACTACCACTGGCTGTTTCTAGTTGAGAGTGACGAGGGCTGGTATTTGGCCCTGTTGTACTCCAGTCTGGGCCGTTATCCATCGGGCGATGGCCTTCTGCCCCCCGTCGCTGGCCAGCGTGCCCCCACCCCGCCTGACGAAAGCAGCAACGGCATTATTGGTCAGGCGATTAGGCTCTGGCTGCGCGACTGCCGGGCCGGGGCCGTGTTCCCTGCCGATGTAGAGGACACAACGTCCCCAGACATGGCTGTTCCGCCTGACTCAGTCCCGCCTGGCTCAGTCCCGCCTGGCTCAGTCCCGCCTGGCTCAGTCCCGCTGGAAGATACGACCGATCCGTAAAGGGTGTCGCGCTGACGGGTGGGGCGGTTCAGACTGGCGATCGCGCCCCGCAATTCTGCCACCGTCATGCAGGTGCCGCCCTTGGCTCCGGCCATGGTGGTAATGTGCTCTTCCATTAGTGTGCCGCCGATGTCGTTGCAGCCCCAGGTCAGCGCCTCGGTGGCTCCGGCCAGGCCCAGCTTCACCCAGCTGGGCTGGTGGTTCACAATCCAGTTGCCCAGATAAATGCGGGCTACCGCCATCAGCAACAGCGCATCGGCCAGCACCGGCTGGTCGCGCCCTACTCGGCGGCGCAGGGGTTTGGGGGCCTCCTGCCCCACGAAGGGCAGCACAATGAACTCGGTGATTGCAGCCGTTCGGCCCAGTTCAATCGACTGACGCTGCAGCTGGCGCAGTTTTTCCAGGTGGGTTATTTGCTGGGTGGGGGTTTCGATATGGCCCGACAGCATTGTGCTGGTGGTGGGCAAGCCAATGTCGTGGGCCAATCCGACGATCTCCAGCCAGGTAGCAGAGTTAATTTTCTCGGGGCACAGCACTCGCCGCACGTTGTCGTCTAGCACCTCCGCTGCGGTGCCCGGCAGCGAGCCGACCCCCCCATCTTTCAGCGCCAGCAGCACATCGCGGTAGCTTAGCCCGTCCTGGCGAGCGATAAACTCCACCTCCTGGGGCGAAAAAGCGTGCAGGTGCAGGGCCGGATAGGTGCCCTTGATGGTCTCCGCCAGCTTTAGGTAGTAGCGCAGAGAACTGCCGTCAATCTTGGCCTCGGGGTTGAGGCCGCCCTGCATGCAGATTTCAGTAGCGCCCACCGCAACGGCCTCGGTGGTTTTTTCGAGAATAGGAGTAAAGTCGAGCCAGTAGGCTCCTTCGGTCTGGGCGTCGCGGCGAAAGGCGCAGAAATTGCAGTGTTGCTCGCAGATGTTGGTGAAGTTGATGTTGCGGTTGACCACGTAGGTCACCGTTTCCCCCACCTGACGCTGGCGCAGAGTATCGGCAGTACGCCGAATGGCCGCTACGGCCTCCGGATCGTGCTGCTGCAATAGAGTCACACCATCAGCCGCTGAAATATCGGCCCCAGCTAAGGCTTTAGCAAGAATTGGTTCGATGTCCATAACGTAAAGTAGATACCTGCCTATAACGCTACGTCTCTATTGTGACGGGTGAGAAGGTGGGCGTTGAGCACTGGTGATAAAAGGGCGATCGCCCCAGCAAGGCTCAACTTCCTGGGGCGATCGCGCCTATTCATTCGGGCTAATCCCTAGCCACCAGCCACAGCGGGCACGATGCTAACTTCGTCGCCGTCGCTGAGGGCGGTCTCTTTGCCGTCGAGAAACCGAATATCTTCGCTGTTGACGTAGAAATTGACAAAGCGGCGCAGTTCGCCCGCATCGTCGCAGAGGCGGGCTTTAATGCCGGGGCAGCTGGTTTCTAGATCGTTCAGCAGCTCGACAATGTTGCCGCCGCTGCACTCTAGGGCCGCTTGGTTATTGGTGAACTTTTGCAGAGGGGTCGGAATCAGTACTTTTACAGCCATGGTGGTATCTATCGGTTGAGGTTTAGAAAAGGTTAAATCTAACAATACTCCGGACAAAAATTTGCCTCTCATATCGCCTGTAAGCTAGAGCCTACGTTGCTCAAAGTATTTAAACCAACGTTAGCCCGCAAGCCAACTTTGATTTAAATAGGTGATCGCTAGAGTGA
>JBARVV010000064.1:0-36900 GCA_049646445.1 Nodosilinea sp.
CGCTGTAAGCAACGCAGATCCAGGGGCGCATGCCGAGGCGGTAGCTCAGTTCCCACTCACGACCCATGTAGCAGAAGACGCCAATGAGGAAGTGGAAGATCACCAACTGGTAAGGGCCACCGTTGTACAGCCACTCATCGAGAGAAGCGGCTTCCCAAATTGGGTAGAAGTGCAGGCCGATGGCGTTAGACGAGGGCACAACGGCACCGGAGATGATGTTGTTGCCGTACATCAGCGAGCCAGCAACGGGCTCACGGATGCCGTCGATGTCGACGGGGGGAGCGGCGATGAAGGCGACGACGAAGCAGGCGGTCGCAGCGAGCAGGGTAGGAATCATCAGTACGCCGAACCAGCCTACATACAGGCGGTTCTCGGTGCTGGTGACCCACTGGCAAAACTGCTCCCACAGGGAGGCAGATTGTTGTCTTTGTAAGGTCGTTGTCATGATTTAGATAAGTGCGGTTAAGTTTACTTTGTGCTCATCCACAAGGGGTGAGCGGGTATGTATGTCATTACATTAACCGAACTATTGCAGTTTGTAAACATATCCTACGGTTTATGTTTAGGTTCTGGGTAGGAGCATGGGGCCGTGCGCCCTGACCTAAAGTCCTGTCGACATTCGTAACGCCAGGATCTCCAAGGCTTACAAGTATGCGATCGCGCCATCACTCCTAGGGTCACATCCGCCCCGCAAGCCCTCTGCAGTAATTTGAATGACATGGGCATGGCCCATCTGGTCAGCCCAGGCGGGGGCCACAGTTAGCTGATGTCCTCGACCCGCCAAGTCTTGCTGCACGTCCGCGGAAATGCGGCTCTCCACGGCCAGTTGAGTTGTCGCCTCGCCCCAGGTGCGACCCCACACCCACCGAGGTAAGTCAATGGCCGTCTGCGGGTCAAAGCCAAAGTCAAGCATTCGCGTCAGCAGCGCCAGCTGAGTTTGGGGCTGGCCCTCGCCGCCCATGGTGCCCAGTACCAGGTAGGGACGACTCTCGCTGTTTAGCACCAGACCCGGCATTAGGGTGTGAAAGGGGCGCTTACCCGGTTCTAGGCTGTTGGGGTGGTCGGGGCTGAGTGAAAACAGCGCCCCCCGGTTCTGCACCGGAAAGCCCAGGTCGGGCGGTACCACCGCTGAGCCAAAGTCAAAATAGTTGCTTTGAATAATCGACACGGCGTTGCCTTCGCCATCGACGACAGCGGTATAGGTCGTGTCACCACCGACCTGAAGGGCTGGGTAATTTTGGGCGACGGCCATGTTTAGCCTGGCCCTACGGCGATCGCCGTAGGGCTTCGAAATTAGCTCCGCCAGCGGAATGTCGCTAAAGTCGGGGTCGCCCAGCCAGCGATCGCGATCGGCAAAGGCTAGCTTAGTAGCCTCTACCAGCAGGTGATAATAGTCGGCGGTGCCGTGCCCGATGGTGTGCAGGTCAAACCCCTCCAGCACATTCAGCATTTGCAGCACGGTAAAGCCCTGGGTGTTGGGCGGTAGCTGGTACACCTGGTAGCCCCGGTACGTAGTGCTAATTGGGTCTACCCAGGTGGCCCTGTGGCGGGCAAAATCGTCTAGGCTAAGCAGCCCTCCCAAGCTGCCCAGATACGCGACCAGATTGGCGGCAATTTCGCCCTGGTAAAAGTCTTGAGAACCAGCTGTCGCTAGGCGTCGCAGGGTCGCCCCCAGGGGGCGATTGGTAACTTGAGCACCGGCTTTGGGCACCTTGCCGTCGGGCAAGAAAGGATTGTTTGCGCCGCCATAGGCTTTCAAATGGCCCTTATTTTCCCCTGTCCAGTGGGCCTGAGAATGCGAGATGGGGTACCCTTGCTCGGCCAGGGCGATCGCAGGCTCTAGCAGGTCGGCCCAGGGCAGACGGCCAAACCGCTGGTGGGCTTCGGCCCAGGATGAAACCCCGCCCGGCACCGTAATCGCCGCCTGAGGACCGCGCTGGGGAATGGCCTCTAAACCCAGGCGGGCAAAAACGGCGCGATCGCACCCCGACCCCGCCCGCCCTGAGCCATTGAGACCATACATCTGCCCGGCCCCGGCCTGATAGCCGAGCCAAAAGCCATCGCCGCCCAGCCCGGTCATGTGGGGGTAGACCACTGCTAGGGCCGCCTGTACTGCGATCGCAGCATCCACCGCATTGCCGCCCTGGCTGAGTACATTTAAGCCAGCGGTAGAGGCCAGACCGTGGGGGCACACCACCATCGCTGTCGGCCATTCAGAGCGGGAAGTAGAGAAAGACATATCTGGCTCGGCTACATATCAACATTGGACACAGAACATTAGCGCGGCCTTTGCTGGCAATGCGTTTTGTCGGATCGTGAACCATACCTCGCAAACCTTTCGGGCTAGGGCAAAGCGGCCGTGGCTACCCTGGTTTCGCTCCCCACCGGACAAATCACCAGCGTGTTAAACAGGCTAATATCGGTGCCCTCAGGTACCGACAGGTCAAACGCACCGCTAGTCTGAGGCAGCGGCCCCAGGGCAATGGAGCGCTTGGCCATATTGCCGTTAATGGTTAAAAATGCCTCCAGCGTGCCATCCTCGGCGGCGGTGGTGAAATCTTTGAGCGATAGCGTAATGCTGCTGCCTACAATGGCAGCCCCTACGTAACCACTGGCGGTGCAGTTCTCGGTACCGGCAACGCTGCCCATGATCAGTTCTCCCTGGGGTCTCAAACAACACGGCTATTGTAAAAAGAATTTGCCCTTCCCCTCGGGTTGATGCGCTGGTTTCGAATGAGGGTTTCTCATACATATACGTGATCGGTACCCGCAGGGCACACCTAGGGATGCCTCAACCGTATTTGCCTTGAGGCCAAACGAAACGACCGAAAGCTAGCCTGGCCCACAGAGGCGCGATCGCTGTCGGCAAATGATGGGTTTTCACCACCCATTCCCACCCCGATGACGGCTATGCTTGGTAAAAGAACCCAAGTAATAACCTTCCCTCTTTCACGGATGTGTCAGGGGGTTTTACAATAGTTCACATTAGGTGTTATTGCCGCAGCCTTAGCTCAGACTCCCCATCATGGTCTCGTGATAGAGTTTTCTGTTGTCAAGGCTACCAAGACAACCTAGATCCCGCTTGAGTACCCATGAAGATGGTCACCAGCGGCCCATCGCACAGAATCCGGAGAAGCAGTTATGGCTAAAGACATCACCCGTTATCGCAATATTGGTATCTTCGCCCACGTAGACGCAGGCAAGACTACCACCACCGAGCGCATCCTCTCCCTCACCGGCCGCATCCACAAAATGGGTGAGGTGCACGATGGTGCCGCCACCACCGACTTTATGGAGCAGGAGCAAGAACGGGGGATCACGATTCAGTCGGCGGCCACCACCTGCTTCTGGAAAGAGCACCAGCTCAACATCATCGACACCCCCGGTCACGTTGACTTCACCATTGAGGTGTATCGCTCCCTCAAGGTACTCGATGGTGGCATTGGCGTGTTTTGCGGCTCGGGCGGGGTTGAGCCCCAGTCGGAGACCAACTGGCGCTACGCCAACGACTCCAAGGTGTCTCGCATCATTTACGTCAACAAGCTCGATCGCGTTGGGGCCGACTACTACCGGGTCATCAAGCAGGTCGAAAACGTGCTGGCGGCTACTCCGCTGGTGATGGTGCTGCCTGTTGGCACCGAGAACGATTTTGTCGGTGTCGTCGATTTGCTCACCCGCAAAGCCTGGATGTGGGATGAGTCGGGGCTGCCCGAAAACTACACGATCCAAGATGTCCCTGAGGACATGAAAGACCAGGTTGAAGAGTACCGCGAGGCGATGGTTGAGCTGGCCGTCGAGCAGGACGACGAAATTCTCAGTAAGTACCTTGAGGGTGAAGAGGTCACCATCGACGAGATTAAGGAGTGCATTCGCAAGGGCACTCGCGATCTGGCCTTCTTCCCCACCTACTGTGGTTCCTCCTTTAAGAACAAAGGGGTACAGCTGGTGCTAGATGCGGTGGTTGATTACCTGCCCAACCCACTCGAAGTGCCTCCTCAGCCTGAGATTGACCTAGAGGGTCACCCCACCGGCAAGGTAGCCTATGCCGATGCCGACAAGCCCCTGCGGGCTCTAGCGTTCAAAATCATGGACGATCGCTTTGGCGCGCTCACCTTTACCCGTCTCTACTCGGGACAGGTAAAGAAGGGTGACACCATTCTTGACACGTTTACCGGCAAATCCGAGCGAGTTAGCCGCTTAGTTGAGATGCACGCCAACGATCGCCAGGAGGTTGAATCGGCCCAGGCCGGTGACATCATCGCCCTGATCGGCATGAAAAATGTGCAGACCGGCCACACCCTCTGCGATCCCAAAGACCCGGCTACGCTGGAACCCATGGTCTTCCCCGCCCCGGTGATCTCCATTGCGGTGTCGCCCAAGAAAAAAGGCGACAACGAGAAAATGGGGATGGCGATCAGCAAAATGGTGCAAGAGGATCCCTCCTTCCAGGTGGAAACCGATGAAGAGAGCGGCGAGGTCATTCTCAAAGGCATGGGCGAACTGCACCTTGATATCAAGGTGGATATTCTCAAGCGTACCCACGGCGTTGAGGTCGAAGTGGGTAAGCCCCAGGTGGCCTACCGCGAGTCTGTGACCAAGCGATTGGTTGACAGCTACACCCACAAGAAGCAGTCGGGTGGTTCGGGTCAGTACGGCAAGATCGACTACGTAATCGAGCCTGGCGAAACCGGCACCGGCTTCCAGTTTGAGTCGGCCGTAACCGGCGGTAACGTGCCCCGCGAATTTTGGCCTGCGGTGCAGAAGGGCTTTGAGACCAGCGTTGACAGGGGGCCGCTGGCGGGCTACCCGGTAGTTGACCTCAAGGTCACGCTCACCGACGGAGCCTACCACGCGGTTGACTCGTCGGCGATCGCCTTCGAAATTGCCGCCCGCGCCGCCTACCGTCAGTCGCTGCCCAAGGCTGGCCCTCAGCTGCTAGAGCCGATTATGAAAGTCGACGTGTTCACTCCCGACGACTACATGGGTGATGTGATCGGCGACCTCAACCGCCGCCGTGGCATGATCAAATCTCAAGATCCCGGTGCTACCGGGGTGCGGGTAAAAGCCGATGTGCCTCTAAGCGAAATGTTCGGCTACATTGGCGACCTACGCACCATGACTTCGGGTCGGGGTCAGTTCTCCATGGAGTTCTCCCACTACGCCCCCTGCCCCAGCAATGTGGCCGAGGAAGTGATCAAAGAAGCTAAGGAACGCCAGGCTGCTGCCGCCAAGTAGGCCGCCGTAGGGGCACAGCATGCTGTGCCCCTACGATTCTTCGGATAGTAGAATACCCCGGCAAGACTCTTGCCGGGGTATTTTGTATGGGTTAGTGGGCAGGTCGATAACCAGGCTGCGATCGCCCGATTTATCAAGCGTCTAAACCCTTTGCGAGAGTTCTCGGGTAGCCTGTTTTAGCTCCTCTGAAGATCGCTGGCGAATTACCCTAGCGGGAACCCCAACAGCGACTGAATAGGGTGGAATGTCTTTAGTTACGACTGAGCCAGCACCAATGATGCTGCCCTGGCCAACTGTAATGCCATCCGTGATCTTGACTCCAGAGCCAAGCCAGCAGTCGTCTTCAATGGCTATACCTTTAGTAGTCAAGCCCTGCTGATTGATGGGAACATCCAATCTTGAGAAGATATGGTTGTTGGCATAAAGACCAGAATGTGAGGCAATTAAGCAATTTTTGCCAATGGTAATATTGCCAGGGCCTGCCATACAAACATATGGGCCTATGTAGCATCCGGCTCCGATTCTAACTGTGCCGCCAAGAGCCTGAAGATGAAACCCCTGGTCAAGGCGCACAGAATTTCCTAAAATTACCTCGCTGCCAGCTTCCCAGCAGTTCAGCAGCGAATAGTTGCAAATTGAAGAAAAACTGCCAATACTTATTGACTTTGGTCGGGTGAAGCGCACGTTGAATTCAATGCTAATCTTTTCGCCGAAATGTCCAAAAATATATTTATAAACAGCTTGGCGTATCTTTCTGCCAATTCCCGTTGGGATGCCGCCCAAAAAAGCGAGTAGATAGTCGTTTCTTCGGTAGGCCCAAGAAACGGGAGAAGCAACCTTATAACCAACGGTTAATGGCTGTTCAAAGTCACTCTGATCTTTCATTCCAAAAATCCTTCTTTTAAAAAAGTTATAGTAACCAAAACCTAATGTTTTGAACGACTTGCCCAGTCTTGGGGAATGCTATTGGGTAGCAAATAACAGTTTTCAACTCAGGACAGGCTTTAATTAGGTTAAAGGTATCCCATCTAAAAAACATCCCCCTTAAGGACGCAAACACGGCCTGTTGGGCCGGTCGCGGTAAAACCTTGAAGAGATTTTAGTTGAACACACTAAGGCAAGCTGGGAAAACTAAGCCTGATTCCAAATTAGCTGCGTTGGCCAGAAGCTATGGAAACTGTTGACGCCTTGTACTGCCGCTGCTCCATTGGAGAGGCATTTCTCGATCACAAACTACAGTGGTATACCCACGACGTACGATAGTTGAAATATTGCAGCTAGAGTGCCTTTGAACTTAGCCCATTGCATAACTACTGACAGTAAGTTCAAAGGCCGAATTTGGAGGCTACTATCCCTTAGTCTGGTTTACGTCAATTGAATTGATAAAACCTATTGCAAACTTTTTTAACAGCTGCAGACCTCTGCTGTTCTAGATCGTCTGCGCTATTGTTGGTAGTCTGCGTATAGTGGCTAGGTTAGGGGGGAGTCAAGCCACCCGGAATTCTCACTGCCATAGCAGGTAAGCCTATTCGGCCTAACCGAACCAGCTTAAGCCCTTTTAGCAGGGGCTGACAGATATTGGCGTAGGCATGTGGTTGATTGAAAATTAAAATAAACATATATCAACTTCATACATGCTTTATAGAATTTGCCAAAATCCGCGCTATGGGCTCGATTGGCCAAGTTTTAGTTGGTTTAAGCTTACTCCTAAACAACTAGGGCGACAACCCCTGCTTGCCTGTGTTAAGCAACGCCAATTTATATGATCTGGCTAATCTCAGCCTCAGGTTTTTAGCCCTGACATCGAGAGCAAAGCCCGGTAAGGTAAGTCTGGTGGATTCTCGGTGGGGCAATGACAATGACCATTACGCACCTTGTGTTTGATATGGGCGGGGTATTGGTGGAGCTACAGTGGCTCGATCGAGTCAAAAACCTGCTGGACAGCCCCATGACCCTCGAAGATCTGCATAAGCTCTGGGTGAGTGCCCTCAGCACTACCGATTTTGAAACCGGATGCAGCGACTTCGATGCCTTTACCGCTGCCTTTATTCAAGAGTTTGGGCTAGCGATCGCCCCCGATGTGTTGCAGCACGAATTTCTCGAAATTGTACAGGCCCCGCTGCCCCAGTGTAATCAGGTGTTGAGTGCTCTTAAGCCTCGCTATCACCTGTCGCTGCTGTCGAATACTAATCCGGCCCACTACGAGCGTCTGCGCGATCGCTACAACTTCTTCGACTACTTTGACCAGATCTTTTTGTCCTACAAAATCGGCGTTATGAAACCCAGCGCTGCTATTTTTAAGCACCTGCTGACCAGCCTCGATACCCCCGCCGACACCGTTGTCTTTTTTGACGATGGAGCCCGCAATGTTGAAGCCGCTCGCGCCCTTGGCATCCACGCCTACCGGGTCGAATCTCCTGCTGCCGTCATGGCCGTAGTAGAAGGGTTCTCTAACCCTGTCTCCCCATCACGTCTTTAGGGAAACCGGCACACCACCCGCCCCACAATCCTCTCCCAGGGCACCAGACCAAACTCTCGGCTATCGGTACTGGCAGCCGCGTTGAGCCCCTTTAAGAAGCAGCCCGGTTTCTCGACATACACCACCCACTTGATCAGCCTCAGGCCCGGCTGGTGGGGATGGTAAGCCACTACCATTTCTCCGGAGGAAGGCCGACGCTGGCGGTAGGCAAAGGGATCGATCAGCACCTCAGTGCCCTCCTTCAGCAAAGGCCACATTGAAGCACCAACAATCCGAAACCGCCATCGCAGGCGCAGCAACCACAACGCTACATCAGTAGGGTGGCTACTGCGCAACTGCGACGGCGGCAGCGGAACGATTTCGAAAGAATTGCTCACCAGCGGATTTAGGCAATAAGGACGGCAAGGGGAATGAGGAGAAAGCGGGTTTTTCGCCCCTCCATCTCCCCAGGTTTTCTGCCCCTACGCTCTATTCTTAGCTAGCGGTGTACCAAGAAACATCGCGGCTCTTGGTCGCCCAGAACATGTTGTGGATCTTATGTACCGCTTCCATCAGTTCGTTGGCATGCTGTGAGCTAACCTCTACCTTGGTAGCCGAGCAGAGCTTAGCGGCCTTCCAGAAAGTGTCGTGCAGATCGGGGAACTGCTCTAGATGGACGGGCTTAAAGTAGTCGGTCCACAGCACAAGCAGCTCATCTTTAGTAATTTGGGCCTGCTCTTCTTTAATCGCGGTATAGCGAGCGAAGGTGTTGTGATAGGCCACCGCAGCGGCTTTGTCACCAGCGGCGGGCATTTCTAAATCCATCAGCTTTTTGGTCATTGACACCACGGCTTCGGCGGCGATACGGGCCGAAGAGGGGTCGTAAACGCCGCAGGGGCCATCGCAGTGAGCGTGTACCTCAGCGGCGGGGAACCATGCCTGTAGCTTGGCAATTGCTTGGTCGAGCATAATCATCCTGGTAGTGAATAGGTAAAAGCGCTAAAACCGTAACTTTTTACAATTTTTTGGGCTTCTGGCCTCAACTGCACCCCTGTCCCGCTTTGGATTAAGTATCCCTATGCCGGGCAGAGGCATAAGCCAGGCCACGTTTCATATTGTTAACGCTATCGAGTCCTTCTGCAACCTTTTATCCTCTGTCGAACGATAGGTTCTACCTAAAGCATGAGGAGCTAACCCTTGCTACAAATCACTTTTTTAGTACATGTGTATGAGTAAGTCTCAGCAAAATATTTAGTTTCTTCTTAGTCTCGTTGCTATGACATTAGCTATGACATTTTTCTCAATGCGATCGTGGAGCCAATTGCTCGTGCTGTTTGTCCTCGGTATTGGGCTAACCGGCTGCGGCGACCTGCTGCTACTGGTGGATAGCTGGATCACCCCTGTGGATCTGTCGGCCCTGCCTCCCTGCGTCGACGATGACTGCAACTGCGGCGACTTTGCCAGTCAGGCCCAGGGCCAGATGGTGCTAGACGCCTTTGTGGATGACCCCTACGGTCTTGATGGCGATGGCAATGGTACGGCCTGCGAGCTGCTGCCCCTGGTGCCGCCGCCGGTTGACCCACCCGCCTCGCCCTCTAGTAATCCCCACCTGGTGCTGGGCAACCCCAGTCAGGCGGCTACGGCAAACCCCAACAACTATTTGCTGCAGCGCAATCAGTACGTGCTGAGCTATAATCGCGATCGCAACGGGCTGAACTGGGCCAGTTGGGAAGTTGACGCCGCCTGGCTGGGGTCTACTGCTCGCCAGGATAACTTTCGCCCCGATGGCGGCCTGCCCCAGGGGTTTTACCAGGTCACTCCCAATGAATACCGGGGCAGCGGCTACGATCGCGGTCATGTGGTGCCTTCGGGCGATCGCACCAGCACCGTGGACGACAACGCCGCCACCTTTCTCATGACCAACATTATTCCTCAGACCCCTGAGAACAACCGTGGCCCCTGGCGAGAACTCGAAGAATATGGCCGCGACTTGGTCTACCAGTACGATCGCAGCCTGCATGTGTTCGCTGGTGCCTACGGCAACCAGGGCAGTGTCGGCGATCGCGCGATCGTCATCCCCTCCCGCCTCTGGAAAGTCATTGTGGTGTATGACCGTCTCCCCGATGGCAGCTTAGGGATCGGGGACGACACCCAGGTGATTGCCGTAGACATGCCCAATATCGAGCGGGTCAACCCCGACTGGCGACAGTACCAAACCTCTCTTCAACGCCTTGAGGTGGCTACAGGTTATACATTTTTAGAGAATTTCCCCGCAGATCTCCAGGCTGCTGTAAAAGCTCAAACCAGCGATATACCATAGGTCACTGGCTGCTCAACAGTCCAGAATTGAGTGTGGGCGCTTATACTGGATAGAAAGCTAGACGTTCTTTTAGGGTTTAATGTGTATGGTATCTAGTTTAAATATTTAGGAGTTAATTCTGGATAGCACTGGTATCCGTTGTAGAGCGTCAGCCATAGTAGCCGCACGCAGCTTTTTTTAGGGCAGTTGTAAAAGGGGAAGTGGCTGTAGCACTTAGCACTCTCTTCAGGGTTCACTCCGCTGTTTACGGCGTCTGTGGCGTACGCCTACCTCGGGAGTAGGCATTGGGGTGTATCTGTTCTTAAGGTTTACGGCGAAAGCTAGAGTTTGTATGTTACGGCAATTCTTCCCACTGGGCTTAGTTTGACCAATTTCCTAGATTTTTCTAAGGGAAACCGTTACACTCTTACCCTTACTTATATATGTAAACAGGTGAGTCTTGTTTCGTTTGTAGCAAATAAGCTGAAGCTATTTTCTGTAGCGGCTGGCCTACTCACTACAGATCTCGGCATCTACACCAACTATAGGTAACTTGTTAAATTAATTACTCATATTTATGTCTAATAAATACGGTTTGAAGCGCTTATCAATATTCGTAGACGGCAATAATATGTTCTACGCCCAGCAGAAAAACGGCTGGTTTTTTGATCCAAAGCGGGTGTTGGAATACTTCTTAAAACTGGACGGCGGCGCTACTCTGGTCAATGCCTTTTGGTATACCGGGCTCAAAGATCCGCAGGATCAGCGCGGCTTTCGGGATGCTCTGATTAGCTTAGGCTATACCGTTCGCACCAAAATTCTCAAGGAATACTACGACGATACCTCTGGCCGATACTCTCAAAAGGCCAACCTTGATATCGAAATTGCCATCGACATGTTTAATACCGTCGATCAGTACGATGAAGTGGTTTTATTTAGCGGTGATGGCGATTTTGAACGCGCCATTGAACTGCTGCGATCTAAGAACACTCACATTACCGTAGTCTCCACAGAAGGCATGATCGCCCGCGAATTGCGCAATGCCACCGATCGCTATATTGATCTCAACAGCGTCCGTAAATACATCGAAAAAGACTAGGAGCACGCACTGAGGAAACTTGTGAGCGTCCGTCAGGCTACCCAGGGTAAGATTCACCCGATTGACCCATCCAACGTTTCAAGGCATCGTAGAGGCGGGAGTTTTTTTACAGCATTCGATGGTTTGAGTGGTATCTCATCTTAGAATGCTGGCTCCCACCCAGGCTTCCCATGTCGCTCAAACTCCTTAGCGTAAACCGTTTCAAGAACTTGGCAAGCAACTTTTGTCAGTCAACCAGCGGGATGCCTATCCCACAAAATTTTAAATACTTCTGGCGAGGATTGTGCTGACCAGACGTGTCGGTCGATCAGCCTTTGCAATCGGTTAGTGAACCCTGGTTTTCAGCCCAAACCCCGCCTAAAGAGCAGTTCCACGGTTGCCGATCTCTGGGCTAAGGTTTAGACAGCCTGCGTTGTAATCTAAATCAAAACTATGGTAACTGCCCTGTCATCCCCCAGTACGATCGCCGACTGGCTCGGCTCTGATGCTGACTCACTGCTCGGTTACGAGGCAAAGGTCTCGAAGTCGATGCTGCACCTGCCGGGGCCAGACTGGATAGATAGAATTTTCGCCCAGAGCGATCGCAATCCCCAGGTATTGCGCAGCCTGCAGCAGCTCTACAGCAACGGTCGCCTGGCCAATACCGGCTATCTCTCCATTTTGCCGGTAGACCAGGGGATTGAGCACTCAGCGGGGGCCTCCTTTGCGCCCAACCCTATGTACTTTGATCCGCAGAATATTGTCGAACTCGCGATCACGGGCGGCTGCAACGCCGTCGCCACAACCCTCGGCGTGCTGGGCAGCATGTCGCGTCGCTACGCCCACAAAATTCCTTTCATTCTCAAGCTCAACCACAATGAGCTGCTCACCGCCCCCAACCGCTCTGATCAGATCATGTTTGCCGATGTCGATCAGGCCTGGAACCTGGGGGCCGTTGCCGTAGGGGCCACCATTTACTTTGGCTCTGAAGAGTCTACCCGGCAGATTCAAGAAGTCAGCGCCGCCTTTCAGCGAGCCCACGAACTAGGCATGGCCACCATTCTCTGGTGCTACCTGCGCAGCAGTTCCTTCAAGCAGGACAAAGACTACCACCTGGCCGCTGACCTCACTGGTCAGGCCAATCACCTGGGCGTCACCATTGAGGCCGACATCATCAAGCAAAAGCTGCCGGAGGTCAACAACGGCTACGGGGCCGTGGCCAAAGCACTAGGAGAGTCCTACGGCAAAACCCACAGCCGCGTCTACAGCGACCTCACCACCGACCACCCCATCGACCTCACCCGCTACCAGGTGCTCAACTGCTACGCGGGCCGCATGGGGTTGATCAACTCCGGCGGTGGCTCCGGCGAAAACGACTTTGCCGAAGCCGTGCGCACCGCCGTGATCAACAAGCGGGCTGGCGGTATGGGGCTAATCTCGGGCCGCAAAACCTTTCAGCGCGACTTCAAAGAAGGGGTGAAGCTGTTTCACCTGATTCAGGACGTATATTTATCCGACGCCGTCACCATTGCCTGAGCCTGGTTGGGCTGGCTGGCCCGCACCGCCCGAAACATGCCAAAGCGGCACAGTCCCGCGCCAAAGGCAAGTCGCATGAGCAACAGTGTGGGTACCTCCCGCACTGACTTAACAATCCCCGCCGGCCCAAAGCGCACCATGCCCTGGGGCCGAATTACCCCCTGCCAAATGGAGTCGAACCAGGAGGGCAGGGTTTCCCTCGACCAGTCGGCGGTGGCAACTTGCCCGGCCACCAGCCCGGTCGCCTCTAGCTGTTCAGCAAACCCTTCAATACTGGCAAAGGCCGGGTGCGACCACTGGTCGAGCAGCTGGCGCATGACCGGCTTTTCCCAGGCGTTGAGGGGAATCTGGCGGTCATCTCGCTGGTTCCAGTCGGCCACTACCAGCACTCCGCCCGGCTTCAGCACTCGCAGCAGTTCGCGGGCAAACACGGCCTTATCGGGCATGTGAGGGCCAGCTTCCACTGACCACACCACGTCAAAGCTAGCGTCAGGGAAAGACAGCGCCATGGCGTCATCCACCTGAAACTGGGCAGAGACCCCCTTGGGAGTAAGCTGTCGAGCCCGCCGCACCTGGTTGGGGCTAATCGTTACCCCAGTCACCGCAAAGTCATAGTCGCGGGCCAAAATACGGCTGCTGCCGCCGATGCCGCAGCCGACATCGAGCAGCGTGGTGCCCTTGGGCAAGCGGTCTATCCCTCCCCAGCGCACCATTTCGTGGACGAAATCGGCCTTGGCGGTCAAAAAATCTTTGCGGCGGGGCGGCGACCCATAGTGGCCCAGGTGAATGTGCTCACCCCAATAAAACTCAAGAATGCCGTCGTCGGTCCACTGGTCGTAGGAATTGGCCACGGAATCAGAAGACTCGTAGCGGCGAGGGGTGAATAGGTATACCACTGCACCCACCGCCAGCAGCGCTAGAAGAATGCTAAGAATGCCGATTGGGTTCATGTAATGTAGGGGCCGCCGTGTAATGGTCTGTCGCTTTGCTGGTGTTCTTATTGTGACAAGCTTGCGGCCCTCGATCAACTCGAACCCATTGGGTGTACCCAGCCAAGCCGTGTTTTCACAAACAAAAACCCCCGACCGGAGCCGGGGGAAACCCCATCAGGAGACGCCTATCTGACGTTTAAGTTAAAACAAAGTCGCCCTTTAAGCGCTTGCACTAAGACTATCGAACTACAGGCGGTTTGAGGGTACCTACCACCGCGAATTTACGGAAACATTACGGCTAACTTTAAGAATTGCTTACAAAATTTGGCGGTAGAGCGGGGAACTCTCGAATTTCTGGTTATGCCCGGAGCCTAGCATCAGCCCCTAGACCCTGAGTTGCTGGGGTGTGGGTAGAGGACAATAGCGCTAGCGACCAGGCCCTTGGCGATCGCGACCTGACTGAGAATGTTAAAACAAGAACAGTTTTGTCCAGAGGTGTCTCAATGCCGTGGTTTCCTAGCCTGCGGAAGCGTTTTATGGCCGTTGTGATCGGTCTAGCTTTAGGATTTAGCCTGTGGGGAGAGGCCGCGATCGCCAACCCCAACTACCCACCACCGCTGTCTTTCAGTAATGCCGAACTCAAAGGCAGAGACTTCTCTGGGCAGCAGCTGCGGGCGGCAGAATTCTCGAATGCCAATCTGGAGCTGACTAACTTTAGCGACGCCGATGTGCGGGGCGCTATATTCAGCGGGTCAGTAGCCACCGATGCTAACTTTCACGGGGCAGATTTCACCACCGGCATGCTCGACTCGGTCAGCTTTACCCGCAGCGACCTGAGCGATGCGGTGCTGGTTGACACCATCTTGCTGCGGGCTACCTTTGACGAAACCGCGATCGCCGGAGCCGATTTCTCAGGAGCGATTCTAGACGGTGCCCAGGCTCGCCAACTCTGCAAGACAGCGGCGGGGGTAAATTCAACCACTGGGATAGCGACCCGAGATTCTTTGGGCTGCCGGTAGAGAGCCAAAGCCAGAGTTCTAAAGCTAGAGAGTTATGAATCAGGGCGAGAGGTGAGAACGATCACCGCGATCGCCACTAGAAACCCCACGTAGCCCCCGACAAACAGCCACTCCTGCCAGCTACCTTCCATTACTGGCCCTCTCCAGACTGGTCCTCTCCAACTGGAGATAGCGGATTACTCCAGCGGGTCAGCCACTGATCCATCTCGGTGGGCAGTGGGCGGCGGCGGCGGTTGGCCACCGAGATGCAGACGTGACGAGTAACTGCCTGGGCTGCCAACGTATCTTCGAGCTTTAGCTGATACTGAATCTCAAAGCTACTATCATCCAAACGGGTGGGAATTAGGTGGATGGTAACGCGATCGCCGCAGTGCAGCGGTCGGCGGTAGTCAATGCTGGCGTGGGCGATTGGATAGGCGATCTCGTCAGCCCTAAAGAAGGCAGCTAAATCTAACCCCGCCGCCGCCAGGGATGCCTCGTAGGCGACATGGCACATCACCAACTCATTGGCAAAGTACACTACCCCAGCCCCATCGGTCTCGTGGAACCGCACCTGATGCTCAAACCCATAGCCCATGGCGACTAGGCCCAGCCCAAAGAGGGACTTCCGGGGCTAGCCACCCTAGCTGGCATTGGGCTGGGCCGGGCGGAAGGGATAGTCTGCGGGTAAGACCTCATCGGCTGCTGCCGCATCGGCCCCGTCGCGGCCCAGGGCCAGCAGCGGGTTATCTATGATTTCGAGCAAGTTGGCGATGCCGTACTCCAGTATCTCAGCCGGGTCGACAGCGGCCCAGCCCTCAGCGGTAAGCTGGCGCATTTCAAAGTGCAGGTGGGCACCAGTGGAGGTGCCCGTACTGCCCACCAGACCAATTACTTCGCCCTGCTCAACCCACTCCCCAGCCTGCACCGCGAGCTGAGAGAGGTGAGCATAGCGAGACTCCAGGCTGCCGTCGCCGTGGCGCAAAATCACCGTCAGGCCGTAGCCCCCCAAAAAGTCTGACACCGATACGCGTCCAGCCTGGGTAGCCAGCACCGGGGTACCCAGGGGGGCGGCCAGGTCGGTACCCGAGTGGAACCGCCAGCTCTGATGAATAGGGTGCATGCGCCAGCCAAACAGCGACGAGATTGACACTGGCACCGACAGCGGAAATACGTACTCTTCATTGCCGCGTCGCAGTACGTTGAGAGGGCGCAGCTTTTCGTTGAGGGCTGCACGGCTGACGATGGTAGTGCTGCCCAGCCGCACCCCTTGGGAGCTAACAGAAATAGGCCCCACCCGAATTTCGCCCTGACCAGCGCTACCGGACGCAGCCCCCGGACTGGCGGAGGCTGTAGACGCGCAAGCGGCATTGGGGTTAGTTTGCCCGGCAGCTACGGTAATTTGGCAGCCACTAGAGCGTTCTGAGAACACCACGCTTGGCGTGCCACCCGGTTGAGCGACCGGAGCCTGTGTAGCCCCTAAGCCATAATCGGTGGGATCGATAAAGACGCTGTTGTAGCCAGCGGGGACTGACTCGTCGGCAGCGATAGCTTCAGGTACTGAGTTTGCAGGCGCTACGGTTTCAGGCGCTACAGTTGTCGGCATCGCCGGGGCAGGAGCCGCAGCGGGAGTCTCGGCTGTAGTTTCACTGGCCATGGAGGCAACAGCGGGCTTCAGCAAGCTCTCAGCCATGGTAGGGGCCGCTGGCGTAGCCGGAATGGTCACGGTAATAGCCGCTGGAGGGGGAGGGGGAACCGGAGAGAACATCGGCGAACTCGCTGCAGAGGGGGATGTCACAACGGCTGATGCAGACGGACGCTGAGGGGTAAAGTCAGGCCGTGCTGCTGAGGGTGAAGGCAAACTTAGAGTCGCTTTAGGGCCAGACCTGTGGGCACTGCTGGTCTCTGGTATGAGGTAGTCAGCTGAGGTCTCAACTAGCCCCTCTTGCTCAGGTGTATTGGGGGTTTCAGCAATAGCTAACCCGCTGTGGGTTAACCCCATGCCCCCAACCAGCATCGCGACCTGTAGCCAGGCTACCGACGGATAAACTCTGGAAAGTTTGTCCGCTTGAATAGGCTCTAAGTTATTTTTTTTCATCATAATCAGCCGCTACGCATTGTAGCCCAAAGTTACTTTACCTGGTTCCATCTCCAGCGTCTTGACCGCTGGTACGCCGCTGTGAGTGGGCGTTAGCTGCACGCGCAGATTGCCCGATCGGGCCACCCCAATCACCTCTGCTGGCCGTCCTTCTACGGTTAGGCTTTGGCCCAAGTTGGCCAGACGCGCCTGGTAGTCGACGAGAAAGGCGTCATCCCCCTGGTTTTGCCAGTGGAGATAGCCCTGCATGAAGCCATAGAGGGCGATCGAGGCTAGGTCCTCCAAGGTATTCAACCGGCCAGCGGTCAGTTCCGGTTGAATCAGCTGCTGAATGGAGGTGCCGGTGGCAGGCACCGGATTAAATCCATTTAGCCCCAGCCCAACTACTACGGTTTGAACCCTGCCACTTTCTAAGTGGGTTTCGGCCAGCACGCCCCCCAGCTTTTTGCCCTCCGCCACCAGATCGTTAGGCCATTTGACCTGCACTGGCAGCCCCAAATTGGCCAGGCTAGTAGCTACACCCCAGGCGCTGGCCAGGGTGAGGTACGAGCTGCGCGAGGCCGGTAGGTCAGGCTTTAGCCCCAGCGACAGGTATAGCCCCCCTGGTGGAGACTGCCACTGTCGCCCCCACTGCCCTCGCCCAGCCTGCTGGGTGGCGGCAACTAATACCGTCCCCGCCGGAGCGCCCGCCGCCATCATGGTAGCCAGCGCCCGGTTGGTGGAGTCAATCTGCTCGACCCAGTGGAGGTGAAAACGCGGGCGCAAGGCCTGATAACAGGGCATTATTCCCAACGTTTTGGAGGGTTGTAGGACGGCCTGACGGAGTCGTTCTAGGGTCACCCGATAATCATCCTGGAGCTTATATAAACAAATTCAGGTCTGGAAGTGGAGGTCTACCTATGGAAAAACTACAGATTCTGAGCTGGACTTGGTATAGAAATCAAAATAGGTCTTTACTGATACCGATTACGCTACCACCTTAAAAAATCTTCAGAAGACACCAGGGCCGCGCCAAAATAGAACTTGATAAACCGGCGCTGTAGCTTAACGCTTTCTCTACATTGGCCAATCTCCTTGGCCAAAGAGATTGGCCAGCCGCTGGGGTCGCTGTAGCATCGTACAGGCATCAAAACCGCCAGCATCAAAACCGCAGTAGGGGGCAGCATGACACAATGGCACTGGCAAACCTGGCAGGGGCAAGACGTTCTCACCTGTGACCTACTACAGCCTTGGCCCCACGGTTTTTTTACCCGGCAGTTTTGGCCTCAAACCCCCGAAGCCCTAACGCCGACGCTGGCGGCGAATGCAGTGGTGCAGCGGGTAAAGCAGGTACACGGTAATCGGGTGCTGACCCCGGCCGATCTGCCCGCCATTGATGCCGCAGAGCCCAGGGCCGAGGCCGACGGTCTGCACAGCGATCGCGCCCATCAAGCTCTCTGGGTCTGCTCAGCCGACTGTAGCCCTGTGCTAATTGGCGATCGCGCTACCGGCCAGGTGGCGGCGGTCCACGCGGGCTGGCGGGGCACAGCCCAGGCCATTGTGCCAGTGGCGGTGGGCAAGCTCCAGGCCCAGGGCAGCCGCCTTGAAGACCTGGTAGTGGCCATTGGCCCCGCGATCGCTGGTGCGGTCTACCAGGTCTCGGTAGATGTAGCCGCAGCGGTGGGGCGCACGCTGGTGACCGATATCGCTAGCGATGACGAGGCAGTGGTCGGGGCGCTGCTGCAAGGAGAAAATTCTCCGGTGCTGACCGACGACGCTCCAGGCAAGGTGCGGCTGGATGTGCGCCAGGCTAACGCCCGTCAGCTAGAGCAACTGGGACTGGGTCGCGATCAGGTCGCGATCGCCCCCCACTGCACCTTTCAGGAACCCGATCGATTTTTTTCCTACCGGCGCACTGGCGAAAAGCAGGTGCAGTGGTCAGGCATTGTCAGTCGAGACCCGGCTGAATAGACGCTGCATGACTGTAAAGTCCAGGGCAAAATCTAGGGCAGCTAGGCCGTCACTAGGGTAGCCAGGTCGCCTGTATGCCGCTGAAGGGAAAGGTCTCTGGATCAGCGACGGTCGGGGTAGCAACTAGGGCCTCTGAAGCGTCAACCGCGTCGGCATTATCCCGCGCAACAGAGTCTGTTTCAGCCGCGTCACCATCGGCAGAATTCGCATCTGAACTCCTGTCTAAAGAATCGCTTTCGGAGTTGCGATCGGAGTTGCGATCGGAGTTGCGATCAGGGGGCTGATACACCAAGGGCAGGTGCCAGATCTTAGGTTTTTTGGCAGAGTCAGTCGCGGCAGCCTGGCTAGCCAAATCTAGCAGCAGCGATCGCCCGTCGGGGGCCACGCTGAGGTGAATGCTTTGCTGCTGGGGCAGCCGCAGCAGCGGACTAACCTCTCCATCGGCCAGGGTAATGGCTACCAGCAGAGGCTGCTCAACGTAGGCATTGGCTGTTTGCAGCGTCTCGCTATCGGCTGGAGCATTGACCAGTTCGCTGAGCAGCACGTAAATCACCTGCCGGGTGGGATCAAACCGGGCCTCTAAAATAGCACCGCTAACCTGAAGCAGTTCCTCTTCGCGGCCCTGGTTGGTAACCAAAAACAGCGACTCAACAAAGCGCTTTTCGGGGTCATCTTGGTTAAAGTTGACCATGGCCGCCGCCGAGCCATCGGCCTTCAGGTCTAGCACGCGACCGTAGTTAGGCAAAAAGTCGAGGGGCTGACGAGGGCCGCTGGTTGGTTTCCCGCCCAGGTCGATAATGGCGGTTCCCTGCCCCTGGAGCAGCAGTAGCGACTGGCTGTCGGGGGCAATTAAAAAGTCGCCGCCAGGTTCGGTTTCAATTGGGGTAGGGGGGGCTCCAGCCCGCACCAGCCAGGGGCCAAAATCGGCCGGGTCTTGCTGATTGACCCGTTGCACCACAATGGTTTGCCCATCGGGCGACAGATCAAACTTGAGGTTTTGGTAGTCGCGGTTGTCGAGCACCAGGGTAGTTTCTCCCGAGGGGGGCGGCTCGCCTTGGGGCAGTAGCCGCTGCCACAGGGGCGGGCGCGCGGCCATGAAATCGACCGGCGGGCGGGGCGCAATGCCCGTGGTCACGGTATAAATTTGCTGGTTGAGCAGACCACCCTCCTGGCTAGGATCGCTGGCCGAGAACAGCACCTTATCCCCCAGCGGGTAGGGCTTAAAAGCCAGCACCGAGAGGTTTTTGGGGGTAAGAATGGTGCGCTCTTGGCGGCCCAGGTCGGCCAGAACTAGGCGGTTAGCTTCGTCGCCCTCGGCCCCGATGTACAAGAAGGCTCGACGGCGGGTTTCAAACTGAGCCTGAAAAGGCTCAAAGCGGCTGGGGCGATCGCGTCGGGCAGAATAGCGATCGCGTGCTTCATTCAGGCTGAGCGTAAACGACTCGCCGTAGGGCAGGGGGTCGGTAAGGGTGTAGGCCATCCGCCGCCCCGCCCAGCTCACCTTGCCTGGCAGCGGTGGATCTAGGGTGAGGTTTTTCTCTACGCTGGCCACATCCATTGGGCGGCTAAAGGTGATTAAAAAGGCCTGATCTTCGGTGCCGACCTGGCGGTCTTGCCAGGTGAAGTCGCGCACCCGCGCCGTAGCGTGGTCGCCCGAGAGAATGAGTAGCCCCATGGCCAGCGCTAGGCCAGCCATGACCACCACGGCCAGGCGGTCTAGGGGTTGGGGGTGAGCTAAACGCTGATTGCGAGAGCGACGAGAGCGGCGACGGGCCATAGCTAATATTCGTAGGGAGTGCGGGGCTCGGGGATTTCGGTCAGGGTGGCAGAGCCAATGGCCAGCTGGCGCTTGCCGTCGAGGGTGGTGGTTTGCATCGTGCCCTTGACCTCTAGCCAGGTGTCGGGGGCGGGGCGGGGCGCACTCGCCGGTAGCTCCACTGGCAGCCCCACGGGGTAGGCATCGGCGGCACAGCAGGTGAGCACAAACCGCGAAATCATAATAAAGTTGTCGGGCCAGTCGGGAAGGTGGGTGACAAACCCGCTCACCGTTGCATCCTGTCCGGCGTAGGCGTCGGGTTCGGGGTAAACGTTGAGGGTGCGCACCCAGTCCACAATGGTGCGGTTTTCAGCATCGCCGCCGAGGGAAAACCGCTGAGGCCGCGATCGCGTCTGGCCCAGCACGTCGGTAATACCCCGCTGAAAAGCCGTTTCGCTGGCAAAGGGGCGAGGGGTATAAATTAGTCCAAACACCGCGATAGCAATTAAAAGGGCGCTGCTGAACTGGCGGGGCAGTAGGGCTATGTGCTCCTGGCTGCGAGGGGCGGGGCCGCGCCGCTGACGATAGCTCGACCACACCTGCACTACACGGGCTACGCCCATCGCCAGCAGCAGCCCCATGGCCAGGTGGGCCAGCCACATGTAGTCGGGGTGCAGCAGCAGGTATAGCTTGCCGGTCACGGTAAAGCGCAGCAGCATTAGCCCCCACAGCAGCAGCATGGCGGCATCGACTAATGCCTGCCAGGGCACTGGCCGCCGGTTGGGGGCACGAGAACCATTCGCTTGAGGAATAGAAGTCATAGATGCGGGTCAAAACGGCACAGGCTCAAACAAAAAGCGGCTTACGGATAGCGCTACCCCGTGTAGAGATTCATCACCAGGGTCAGCAAAAACGTGAGCTGAGCCGCCAGCACAAATAAATAGATAATGGCGCGGCCCTTAAACACCGTCAGCAGCAGGCTGATGTTTTTAAGGTCAATCATGGGGCCAAACACCAAAAAGGCCAGCAGCGCCCCGCTGGTGAAGGTAGACGCAAAAGATAGGGCAAAAAACGAATCGACCGTCGAGCAAATCGACACGACCCAGGCCAGAGCCATCATCGCCACAATCGAGGTGACTGGTCCCTGCCCCAGGCTCAAAATGACATCGCGGGGAATAGCGACCTGCACAAAGGCGGCGATCGCGCTACCGATCACTAGCACGGCCCCCAGTTCTCGCAGCTCCAGCACCATGTTGTCGACCATCATGCGCAGTCGATTGACCAAAGGCGGTGGGGCTACCGCCACCTGAGCGAGCACCTGGGCCGGCGGGGCATCGAGCTGGAGCACCTG
This sequence comes from Nodosilinea sp., assembly GCA_049646445.1. GTDB lineage: Bacteria > Cyanobacteriota > Cyanobacteriia > Phormidesmidales > Phormidesmidaceae > Nodosilinea. Next base: position 21,692 of record JBARVV010000064.1, read on the forward strand.
CCCCGGTGACTGCATCAAAAACGTGCCTGACTTGAGCAGCGACGCTGCCTCAGGTTCGGCTGGGGTCGCCACGGCAGGCTCAGGTTCCTTCATCATGCGAGTCAGGTTGTCCTGCAAAAAGGGGCGCACATCAGCCTGGGCGCTGAAAATAAGGGCGATTGTCACCGCCACAATTAGGGTAAAACCCACCCGCAAAAACACAATTTCTGGCTGGTCGCGAAAAGCAATCCAGGTGGCCCAAAAAACCACCGGGTTCACCGTTGGTGCGGCCAGCAGGTAGCCAATCGCAACCGCCGTGGGCGCGCCCTTGGTCAGCAACCGCCGCGCCACTGGAATATTGCCGCATTCGCATACCGGAAACAGAAAGCCAATTAAACTCCCCGACAGCGCCGCCAGCACTACGTTCTTAGGAATTATGGCCAGCAGCTTTTGCTCATCGACAAACAGCAGCAGCACGCTCGAAAAAATTACCCCCAGCAGTAAAAAGGGCATGGCCTCGACCAGCAAGCTAAAAAATAGCGTGATGCCGTTGTTGAGTTGGGTCATAGAGCCAGCCGTTGTGCAGGGAAATTGGCCCGGTGGGTAACCCCCTTCAGGCAGAAGCACATTTTAGCGGATCTTACCGTCCCCTGCCTATTGACGGGGATCGCCCGGCCCTAAAGCGATTCCGAAGACGGATTGGGCAGCCAGAAACAAGCTTCGGCCCAATTTAGCTGCAATTCCCCAGCTTGAAAACAAACCGCTGATGCAGGGGGAAACGGTAAACCTGTGGCCGACCAAATTTCGCGCCAGAGGGATGTATAACTGTGCTACAGGAATGCGATCGCCATCTCTACGGTGGTTTCTAACGTCTGCTGAGGGTCAATAGTGATCAGGTTTTCGCCCGTATTCAGGGCATTGCGCGGAGCCGTCCAGGGTTCTAAGCAGTAGTAGTCTTTTCCCTTCACCGCCCAGAACACCAGCTTGGTGTAGTCGGCACTCCAGGAGAGGGTCAGTTGCCGCCCCAGGTGATGATCGGTGACCGTGGCGGCGGCGGCGGTCAGGCCCTGAAACGCCAGATCGATCTCGTCTTGGTCAAAGTCAAAGCGGCCCCCAAAAGCCTCAACCCCGCCACTCAGGTGGTTGCGAAACTCCTGGGAGGGAATGTCAAACCCTAGCTGAGACTTGTCTTCCACTAAAAAATAAGGGTGCAGCCCGGTCGAGAAGGGCATGGGCTGGGCTGAAAGGTTGGTGAACCGCTGCTGCAACACCAGCGTATGGCCCCGCAGCTGAAAGGTAAACGCCAGCTTAAACTCAAAGGGATACTGGGCCAGAGTGGTCTCGCTGCTGGTCAGCTCTAGGGTGAGGCTGGCGGCTTCGCTAATATCTTGATGAGTGACCTGCCAGGGCAGATCGCGGGCAAAACCGTGCTGCTTGAGGCTGTAGGTTTGCTCCCCTAGGCTGTACTGATTGTCGGGCAGGTTACCGCAGATTGGAAACAGAATGGGAATGCCGCCCCGCACCGATAGATCAGGGTTGGCAAAGCGATCGCGGTCAAAGTAAAAAATATCCTGGCCCTCAACCTGCCAACGGGTGACAATGCTGCCGCGATCGGGCACTAGTTCGAGCCGGGCGGCGGTATCGGTATCAGAGAGAACGTAGGTGGCAGGGGAGTCTGCTTTTAGAGCAACGGCGAACACAGGGCACCTCAGCGGCAGTATGCCTAGACGTTACCATGACTCCCTCAAGGGAAGAGAGGCCCGGCAGTTTGATTCGTCTTAACCTTACAAAGGCCCTAAATCAGCGCCTTTGAGGTTTTCATCTGCTGCCGCTGGCGCTACCGGTGCAGGGCTCTCGGGTACGGTATCGGCCCAGTTAGACACCTCACCCAAAACCTCAGTTGTCTTAGCTTGAGCTTTTGGCGGCGGGGTCAAAGTCGCTACAGGTTCTTCGCTGCCCAAGTTAGGCTCGGGAGCCGATACTTCACTGTCAGAGCTGTTGCCACCCGAGCGATCGGGCGGTACCGGCTGAAACTCGCGCTGCTTTGGCGAAACCTTGGGTCCCCACTCCAGCAGGTCTTCGTTGAACTCTACCTCTACTTCTGGCCGCGTTGCAGGCTCGTCTGTGGCCTCCGGTGTCACGGTCGGAACCGCCGGAACTGAAGGCTGATCGAGCTTATCATCTGGCTCAGTTAACGCCTCAACATCGTCCGGTTCTGTCAACGCCTCAGATCCAGGCTCGGGCTTTTGTTCGTGCTCTTGCTTGGGCTCCTGTTCTTGCTTGGGCTCCTGCTTAGGCTCTTGCTCCACCGGCAAGAGATCTTCAGCCTCAGGCGACACGAAGGGGCTGCTGGGGTCGCTGACGGTTTCGGGAGGCACCTCTGGCACCTTGAGATCCAGCACTACAGGTGATTTTAGCGGTTTATCAAATTGTGATGAAGCCTGCTCAATGCGCTGTAAAACATCCTGGCTGGCGACGCCAGTCAGAGTCTTGGGCCGAGAGTCGCGCACCCGCACCGGCACCAGCTCGACCTGCATCTGGTCGTCTTTGAGAGACACCTTCAAAACAGCGGAGTCTTGATTTTCAACCGGCTCATCGGGGCGAAAGACAAAGTCTCCCAAAGAATAAGCAATGGGCCGACCCTTGTAAACTTCTCCCCCCTGAATCACGGTTGGGTGGTAGCCCACTACGACATCGGCACCCTGATCGATGGCTAGGCGGGCCAGGTTAGTCTGCATAAAGTTGGGCTGCTCGCTGAGGTGATCCACCCAGCGAAAGTTCACCACAATCCAGTCCACCTCGTTGCGCAAGGCCTGAATATCGGCCACAATTTCGGGCATGTTTTGGGCGTTAAAACCGGCCCGATCTTTAAAGGCCGTGGCGGCTTTGAAAGTTTCGACTTCCTTTGCGATCGCCTGGTCGTCAGCCCCAGCCCGCTCCCTGAGGACATCGGTATCGTGGGCGGCATTGCTGCCCCCCATGGCGTAGCTCAGGTAGGCAATTCGCTTGCCCTTGATGTCAAGCACCTCGGGGCGACGGGCTTCTAGGGCGTTGCGCCCAGCCCCAATGCGGTAAAGCCCTTTGCTATCAAGGGTGGTCAGGGTTTCGTCTAGCCCCGCCTCCCCGTAATCCATGAGGCGGCTGTTGGTGAGGTTGACAATATCAACGCCGCTATCAACCAGCAGATTGACCGCATCGGTACGGGTCTGGTGCCGCATACCTTCTTCTAGGTTAGTAGCCGCCGTCGCCAAAGGGGTTGCCAGGTTTACCAGGGCCAAATCGGCATCACCGTAGTCGGTGACATCGGCAAAAAAGCCGCCGGGTGCCGTCAGGGCGTCGGGAGCAATATCTTCTAAAGAAATATCACCGCCGAATAAGAGCGTGACATCGTCACCAGGGGCTGGAGTGAGGGTCGGGTGAGTGATCACCCCTACCGGCTCAAGCGCCGCATCGACAACGGTAGGACGATTGGTAAGTGACCCAGCCGGAGCCATGCCTGCCGCAGAGCCTCTAGAGCCTGGATTTGAAGATGGGGTTTTGACCAGCGCTGTGGTCTGCTCGCCTGCTTGAGCCTCGGCTGCCGGTGCGTAAGCTCCACGGGCAGATTCATCCGCCAGCCGCACCTCAGACTGAGCCGAAAACTGGGGCAGCGTGGGCGAGGGTGCCGAAATAATCATCTCCAGCAGACAGCCCATCACAAAGGCCGCCACCGCCGATCCCGACAGCACAAAAGTGCGCAGCGTCTGCAGGTGCTGGCGCGATAGCCCCTTAGCCGGACGTGACGAGCGAATTTGAGCGGGCATCGGCGATCGCTGGGCCTTAGCCTTCAGCTCCGCCTGATGGCGCTTTAGGGCAGGGGTAACAATTTTGACCCGCTGCTGCCACAGCACCTGTCGGTGTCCCAGAGGTCGGGCGACAACGCAAATTCCTTCAATCAGCTCTGAGTTTAACAGCCACACCCGGTGGCACAAAAACCGCAGCAGGTGATCTTTAATAGGCGGCTGCTGAAACTCCACCACCAGTTGTAAACAGCCGGGGCGATCGGCCTGTACCTGCACAAAAATACCGTGGGCCGCCAGGGGCTGGTTTAGCCATAGGGCAATGTCGCGAAAGTAGCCCGCCGCTGCTCGTTCTCGCACCGTAGGAGGCTGAGGCAACGGCTGCAGGGAGACCAGCCGAGGCTGAGGAGGAACAACCGCACTAATCATAGGAATGCAAACTTATAGATAAACCAGCATCACCAGAAGTGACTGAGCAACGTCCCCTAGACCGAACCTAGAGGCCAAAACCGCCACGGCAAATGTAGTGCCCCAATCATAATGCAGACTTGAAAGGGCGGCACATTCATCCCGCTGCTGAGGCACTGCTTTGCCCCAGCAGCGGGTTATTTCACGGTTCTGCCCCTGCCGATACAGACCGCTATGAGGCTTCCCAATAATCTGCTAATGTCTTATTTTTACGAATCTCGCCTATGGCTATGCCATCCCTGAGCGGCCGCGACCTGCTGAGCCTCAGCGATCTCAGTGCCGATGAGCTGACAGAACTCCTCGCCTTCGCTACCGAGCTTAAGGCCGGTAAACACCACCCCCAGTTTCCCAAAAAAGTGTTGGGACTGCTGTTTCGCAAAGCTTCGACCCGTACCCGAGTCAGTTTTTCGGTAGCCATGTACCAGCTGGGGGGCCAGGTGCTTGACCTGCATTCTGGGGTTACCCAGGTGGGCCGAGGCGAGCCGACCAGCGACACCGCTCGGGTGCTCGATCGCTATCTCGATGTGGTGGCTATACGCACCTTCGATCAGGCTGAAATTCAAGAGTTTGCCGACTACGCCTCTGTTCCTGTAATCAACGCTCTGACCGATTTAGAGCATCCCTGCCAAATCCTGGCCGACCTGCTCACCATTCAAGAAGAGTTCGGCAGCCTGAAGGGATTGACCTTAACGTATCTGGGCGACGGCAATAACGTGGCCCATTCTCTCCTGCTGGGCTGCGCTATGGCAGGCATGAATGTGCATGTTGCCTGCCCCATGGGCTATGCCCCCGACCCGGCCATTGTGGAACAGGCCGACCAACTCGGGCAGGGCAAGGTATTGATCACCACCGACCCCGAAGCCGCTGTGAAAGAAGCCCAGGTGCTCTACACCGATGTATGGGCCAGCATGGGGCAAGAGTCGGAAGCGGGCGATCGCCTGCCGATATTTCAGCCTTACCAGGTAAATGATGCGCTGCTGGCGCAGGCCAGCAAAGAGGCGATCGTGCTGCACTGCCTACCGGCCCACCGGGGCGAAGAAATTACCCACGACGTGATGGAAGGTTCTGCCTCCCGCGTGTGGGACCAAGCGGAGAACCGGATGCATGCTCAGAAGGCGCTGCTGGCCAGTGTTCTTGCCTAGATTAAGTTCAAAAAGTGCAGCACACCCTGACCGCTCAGGGCTTCAATAATGACAGCGAAGGCAAAGCCCAGCATAGCTAGGCGGCCATTGAGACTTTCGGCGGCAGGGGTAAAGCCCCATTCTAGGGATTCAGAAGAAATAGGGGGGGTAGCCATGGGCCTCTCTTGTAACGCTTTGTTAAGCAGTATAGCGAATTTGCACTGGAGCTAGAGGGTTGAACGTTGATATCCCCATCCCCAACTCACCGTGCTCTCTGCGGTATCCGCCGCCGCTGCAAGCAGGCGATCGCCTCAAGGTGATTGCCCCCAGCGGTGCCCTGCGCGAGCTAGAGCGCTTTAACCAGGGGGTAGAAATTTGGCGCAGATGGGGGTTTACGGTTGACATCAGCCCCGGTGCCAGCGACCGGTGGGGCTACCTGGCTGGGGCCGACGCCAATCGCCGCCAGCAGCTCGCTCAGGCTCTAGCCGATCCGACCTGTCGCGGCATTCTCTGCGCCCGTGGGGGCTATGGAGGTACCCGGCTGCTAGAGGGCTGGCAGTGGCCCAAGCCGCTTGCGCCCAAGTGGCTGATTGGGTTTTCTGACATTACCAGCCTGCTGTGGAGCCTGGGCAAGCAGGGAATCGTTGGCATTCACGGGCCATTGCTGACCACCCTGGCCACAGAGCCTGAGTGGTCGCAGCAGCGGCTCAAGCATTTGGTCATGGGGGATAGTTTACCTGCCCTACGCGGCGCAGGATGGGGCTACGGCAGCGTGGTGGGGCGGCTGTGGCCCGCCAACCTGACGGTGGCCACTCACCTGCTCGGTACTCCCCATCAGCCCGATTTATCTGGCGCTATTCTGGCCTTTGAGGATGTGACCGAGGCTCCCTACCGGATCGATCGCATGCTGACCCACTGGCGCATGGCGGGCCAGTTTGCCGGGGTTAAAGGTATTGCCCTGGGCAGGTTTAGCCGCTGCGAACCGCCAGAGGGCGTGCCCAGTTTTACGGTCGCCGAGGTACTGCGCGATCGCCTCGGCGATCTGGGCATTCCCGTGGTGGCTGATCTGCCCTTTGGCCACGACGGCAGCAACGCCGCTCTACCGGTAGGGGCCATGGCCCGTTTAGATGGCAACGCGGGCAGTCTTGAGATCTTGCCCCCTCTCTAAGTGTCTAACGTCCTAAGTGTCTAACGTCTAAATGTACGCAGCTAGGATGTACGCGATTAAGGCCTTGCTACCAATCTCTCTCGACCAATCTCTCTCTTTAAATGTCTCTACAATAAAATCACGCATTAGGTATCGCCGTGGTTCCCCTTCGTGACGACAACCCTGTCAGCATTACCCCAGTCGTTACCTACGGGCTGATCGGACTGAATATCGCCGTATTTGTATTTCAGCTGGGCCTGTCGCGGCAGGCCCTCGACGGCTTTTTTGATGCCTGGGCGCTGGTGCCGGCCCAGCTAACGGACAGCTTTCAGGGAGCGCTGCAGGCCCCCGCCTCGGAATGGATCACCCTGGTATCGTCTCAGTTTCTCCACGGCGGGTTTTTTCACGTGGGGGGCAATTTGCTCTACCTGTGGGTGTTTGGCAACAACATCGAAGACCGGCTCGGGCACGTCAAGTTTTTAGTTTTTTATCTGGGCTGCGGGGCGCTGGCGGGCCTGACCCAGTGGGTGTTTGATCCATCGTCTATGGTGCCGACGATTGGGGCGAGTGGCGCGATCGCTGGGGTGATGGGAGCCTACATTCTGCGGTTTCCCCGCGCCCATATCGTCACCCTAATTCCGCTGATTATCTTTTTCACCACCATCCGCGTTCCGGCCATTTTTTTCCTGGGGTTTTGGTTTGCCCAACAGGCGCTGTTTAGCATCGCCAGCCTAGGCGAGACCAACCTGGGGGCGGGAGGAGTTGCCTACTGGGCTCACTCAGGGGGGTTTGTATTTGGGTTGATTTTGGGGCCACTGCTGGGGCTCATGGGGTCAAGCCCCGGCTCGTCTCGCCGCTAGACGCAGGCTTGCGCCCAGCGATTTAGGCTGGCGATGCCCACCAGCTAGGGTGGTAACTCCGTAAAATTGTCGAGTAAGCTATGAAATTATTTGTGGTTTTATTACTGATGCCGACCAAAGTGCGTGAAAAACACTAGAAGGGCATTGGGCGCTCTTGCTGCGGCCACAGCCGCGAACTGATTCCCCGAAGGGTTCCTGACGACTCGTCTGACCAATCAACTTACAGAAAGGTACGATTATGGCGGAAGCCAAGATCCTTGTTGTCGATGATGACCCCGCAATTCGCAACCTGATTCATCGGTTCCTGGCCAAGCAGGACTATGAAATGGAATCAGCCGATGACGGCAAAAAAGCCCTGGCGGTGTTTGAGCAATTCACCCCTGATTTAGTTATTCTCGACTTAAACTTACCCGATACCAACGGTTATGATTTGTGTAAAGACATGCAGTCGCGTACCGGCGTGTTTGTGCTCATGCTCACGAGTCGCACCGATGAGTCAGACAAAATTCGCGGCTTTCAAGAGGGGGCCGACGACTATCTCACCAAACCCTTCAGCTTAGGCGAATTGGAAGTGCGGGTCGGGGCTATTCTCAAGCGTCAGCGCCCGGTTACGGCAGCCGAACAGCAGTGCCTCACCTTCAACAGCCTAGCCATCGACCCGGTACGGCGAGAAGTGATGCTCAACGAAGAAATGGTGCCCCTAACGGCCCTAGAGTTTGACCTGCTGCACTTTTTGGCCAGCCACCCCGGTCGGGTATGGCGACGAGCCGAGCTGATTCAAAAGGTCTGGGACTACGACTACGTGGGCGATCAGCGAGTCGTCGACGTACACGTCGGCCAGATTCGCAAAAAAATTGAGAAAGATACGACCCAGCCAGCCTTAATTCAGACGGTGCGGGGCGTGGGCTATAAGTTTGAGCCCCCCGGCACCGAAGCAGAGGAGATCGCCGGTTAGCCCATTCCCCTAGCCCGCTGCTGCCCCTAGCCCGCTGCTGCCCCATGAGCCTGATTGCGAAACGTCCAGGCCAGTTTGAGGATCTTAGTCCAATTGCGCTGCAATTTTTTTGGCGTCCAGCCCAGGGTTGTGGCGATCGCCTCGTCAGTCAAGGCATCGTCGCTGCTCTGCTGCTGCTTCAGGGAGAGAAACCGACGGTAGTCGGCGGGCAGGTTGGCTAAAAAGTTAGCCCATTCCGAGGGGGTCATACCCAAACGAGATTCCAGGTTGGCTCCCAGCCACTGGTGTACCAGCTGCCACTCGTGCTGCTGGGAGAACTTTTCTACATGGTACTTAAAGCGCTGCTGCAGATAGTCGCGCTCGCGGGCAGAAAGGCCCAAAATATCGTCAATTTCGGCGGCGGAGCAGTCCTTCAGCTTGAGCACTAGGTAGTTGACGCAGTCGGGCTGGTTTTGGGCCTTGAAATACTGCATGAGGGCATTGACCACGCGATCGCGCATCACCCCATCGCCAGGGTCGTCGGTAGCGGCCATCATTTTTTCGCGCACCTGCTGCACCGCTGAGCTGCGAGCGTGAGACTCAGCCGCCTCGGTTTTAGCCCCCTCACTGACCAGAGCCATATCCACCGAGGTTTCAGCCGGCTGGCGGCGGCTAAAGGCCTGGGCCCGCAGCACAATCAGCTGCTGGCTACCGCCCCGCAGATTGATGCGCCGTTTCGCGTACTGCTCGCTAAAGGCCATATACTCCGCCAGTTCCAGCCGGGTGCGGGGGGTATAGGTAGCGGGCAGGTCGTGTTCTCGCCGAAAGGCGTTCAGCACCTCGATATAAAAGTTCTGCATAAAGTCTTCGAGCAGGGCATAGCGGCCCTTAAACCCTAGATAACTACCCTGCGGAGCCACGTGACGGTAGACAATGGCGCTCAGGCTGCTGTGCAACTCGACCCGGCCCCGATTAGACCCCATATCGTAGTAGGTCAAGCATTTGGTGACCCGGTGACGCACCAGGGCCATTTGCCAATGGTTGATATCGCCAGAGGACTGGATGCGATCGCTGAGCGCGCAAATGCGATCAATTTCTGCGGTCAACCGCTGCATAACCCCAGCTAACCCTCCAGATCGCCGCTGCAGGTGAGCCATAAATAGGTCTTGCACTAGAGTGGCCACAGTAGGTGTGGTTTCGTTGCCAGTCGGCTGGGGTGGCGAGTCTTGGGGCAGTTCTGGGTGCGATTCTGGGGAAGGCGGTGTAATCCCAGGAGATGATGGGGGCATGGCAGTACACGTAGATGCGGTCTTCATAGTTACCCAATCCTAACAACGACACTGATATTGGGAATAGCCAGTCGGGACAATCAACGAGCTGGTTGGAAAAACTGGCTGCGCACCGATGGGCTTGCTGTGTACCTCCCGGTAAGTCGCGGCGATTTCCTAAACCGTGTGCCAGCCATAAAATCTGACCGCCGCTGCCAAGGTTAAGGAAACCTCGGCAGCGGCGGATTGTAAATCTGGTTTAGATCACCACTCTTTCCCGTGGTCAAGTCGGCAAAAGCCTTATAGGGCGAAGATTTTAGCCCCCAGTGGCAGTCCCGCGATTAACCTTTCAGCTCCCTGCAACGCCGCTAGACAACTTGCTCAGCCAGCCTTGCCGTCACAGCGAGCGAACAGCGTGCCAGTTGCCCAGTTGCCCCTAGGGCTACGCTAGCTGGGCACCCCAGTCGAGCGCCATTTCCCAGCCCAGCCCCTGGCGCACGATTAGGGGCTCGTTGTTCTCCATATCGAGAATGGTCGAGACTTCGTAGGCCAGCGGCTGGTCATCGTCTACAATCACATCCACCAGCTTTTCTAGGGTGTCAAACATCGTCATCTTGTCGACCGGTTTATCGGCCGATCGCCCCGAGTCGGGCGCGGGCAGCAGGGTCAGAGCCGAGGTCGAAATCACCGGGTTTTGTAGCGACTCCACCAGGGCAAGACAAATGGCATGATTGGGCACCCGAATGCCTGTAGTCCGCCGCTTAGGGCTCATCACCAGGCGCGGCACCTGGCGAGTAGCGGGCAGCAAAAAGGTAAACGGCCCCGGAATGAGGCGCTTAATCAAGCGATAGGCACCGTCGCTGACCAGGGCGTAGTCGGCAATATTGGATAGGGAGGCGCACAAAAAGGTCAGAGGTTTCTCGTTGGCCAGCTGCTTAATCTGGCGCACTCGCTGCACCGCCCCTTTATGATTGAGGTCACAGCCAATGGCGTAGACTGTGTCTGTGGGGTAAAGCGCCACCGCTCCCTGTCGCAGCGCCGCCGCGATCGCTTCCATTTTGCGGCTCTGCGGGTTGTTGGGATGTAGCTTGTAGATTGTTGCCATTGTCCCTGTCCCCGTTTCTGTTGTTCTGTTGAAAACGATAGCTTACCTTGACTGCCCTACCGGCATTGCGGGCGATATGTGTCTGGCCGCCCTGGTCGATGCGGGTGTACCCCTAGATTACCTGCAAGCGCAGCTGGCCCGCCTGGGGCTCAACGATGAATTTACCCTCTCAGTCGTACCTGTGCTGCGCCAGGGCCTGCGTGCGCTCCAGGCTCAAGTTGAGGTAAAAGCCGCTCCAGAGCATTCCCCAGAGCACCACGACCACGACCCTAGTGACGGCCAGCACCACCACAGCCAGGCTGTATACCCCAGCCGCAACCTGCCCGCGATCGAGACGCTGATTGCCCAGGCCAACCTCCCCGATCGCGCCCAGCGCTGGAGCCTAGCTGTGTTTCGAAATCTGGCGAAGGCCGAAGCCACCGTCCACGGCATTGCGATCGACCAGGTGCATTTCCACGAGGTGGGGGCCACCGACGCCATCATCGACATTGTTGGCACCTGCCTCGGACTAGATTATCTAGATATCGATACCCTGGTCTGTTCGCCCCTTCCCACCGGGCGAGGGCGGGTCAAAGCAGCCCACGGCTGGCTGCCCGTGCCGGCCCCCGCCGTCCTGAAGCTGCTTGAGCAGCACCAGGTGCCCATCTATAGCAACGGCCTTGATGGCGAGTTGATCACGCCGACCGGAGCCGCGATCGCCACTACCCTGGCCCAAAACTTTGGCGATCCCCCCACCATGACCCTACAGCGCACCGGGCTAGGGGCAGGGGGTAAATCGCTCCCTATAGCGAACGCTCTACGTCTGTGGATTGGCACGATAAGCACTACCCCGGCCCAAGCATCCTCACCCCCTGAGATACCGTCCCAAGCCTTACCGTTGGCAAAGCCCCAAAAAGAAAAGCCAGGCAAAGCTTCAGAGCTAGAGATTCCCTACGATCTAGATACCGTGACTGTGCTCGAAACTCAGGTCGACGACCTGGTTCCCCAGGCCGTTGGCTACCTCTACGATCGCCTCTTTAACGGCGGTGCCCTAGACGTCTTTACCCAGCCTGTAGCGATGAAAAAATCGCGGCCCGGGCTGCTGATTACCGTTATTTGTCGCCCAGGCGATGAACTCCAGTGCGTCGATATATTGTTTTTTGAAACCTCCACGTTAGGCATTCGCCGCCAGTCCCAGCAGCGGTGGGTGCTCCCCCGGCAGATTCAAACCCTACAGACCCCCTATGGGCCTATCAACCTAAAGTTGGCCTACCACCCTCAAACCCAGACTGTTCTCAACGCTCACCCTGAATACGAAGACTGTGCTGCTCTTGCTCACCGCCACGGCATCTCTTGGCAGGTGGTCTACCACACGGCGCTTAGCACCTGGTACAGTCAGTCATCCCAACCAACACTTCCCTCGCCTGGTTGACATTCATTCCTCTTCTAATAATGGCGAATCTTCAGTCATTTTTTCTGGCTGCTTCCTCTCCAGTGAAGACCCCTCATCAGCCCCTGGCAGGTTTGAGTAGGGATAGCTCAGCGTTTGAGAAAAAATCCTAAAGGTATCTAGGCTCTGGCGCTCTGAAAGAAACTCTGCCTTAAGTTCACCCGCGTGGGGGTCCACCTTGACCAGGTTGTACTCAATGTTTTCTGCATAAATGGCAAAGGTAATCTGAAACACCTCCAGAAAATTAATCACCCACTGACACTCGCTGCGGGGGAACTGTTCATAGTAACGAATCAAACTGGCAATTCTAGCTTCCAGGTAAGGTAGCGTATGACGCGAAACCAGCACCAGCTTGAGCAAGATAATAGCCAGCGTCAGCGCATTCCCCTGGGAAAGCACCAGCGAAAATAGAGGTGAGGGATGCTCTTGATCTTCCGTCATAAGATAGTCAACCACCCGGTTGCAAGTGCGCAATATCAAAGACGAGTCCAGGGGCTGAGGCTCAAACTCAGCATAAAGGTCTGCTAAACGAGTATCTAAATGGTCCTGAATTTGTTTTGAGATCGGGTTGCTATTAACCGTATAAAGCAGGTAACGGGTCAAACTGCCCTTAAACTCACCGTAATAGCTATCTTGAACCTGATTTAGGAACAGACGGGCCAGGTTCTTATAGCTAAACTCACCTCGCCTTGCCACAATAGCCTTAACTAGCCGGAGGGCACTGTCTCCCAGCACAGTAGGATTTTTTACGGTACGCCCATGGCCCTGCCCTGACTGGCCATGGGCTGTGTACAGGGCCAGATCAAACTTAAACTTATCCTTTAGTCGGCGGGAGAGAGCCCGAGCCGCCTGGCGTTGCTCAATCGAGTTAGTTTCATTAACGTACTGTGGTACCAGCAGATAAGAAGCGTAGCGGGCGGTCCATTCATCAGGACGATTTAGGGTTCGTTCCTCAGCATAACGAGCTGCAAACAACCTTAGTTCTTCAAAATCATCACTTTCCAGAAATTGAGTCAGCCAGTGGCGCAGTCGCTTCAGAGTTGGCGATAGGGTGCGGCGCTGAATCAATGGATCTGAGAAAATATCCACCAAATCCTGAATCGCATCAAACTGTCGGGCAACTTCCCAGTTATTAACGAGAATGTAGCAACAGCGCTTAATGGTGTTGCGAAACTCCTGCTCGTTGTTGGCAAACAAAATAACGTGGAGCGCTGGCAAGGTCTGAGAACTAACCGAGTCAGTATGCTGAACGAAGAGATGTCGAAATTCTTCTAAAACATCTTCAGGATGCCAAAACTTAACGATTTCGAGCAAAAAATCGTAAATCACCTGTTGCGCCTGAGCTAACGTTAGCCCAGGGCGAGATTTATAATCGTTCGGCTCCATTGAAGGATATCTTGACACAGCTTCTCGAGACATTGGTTCCTTAACTCACCCCCGGCGATGCCCGGGGAGATGACTTGGGGCTAACGACCTTTCACTAACGCACGCCTAATGGTCAACAAACTTGGTTGGCAGACCGCTGCACTCATCCCCTCCTATATCTGCTGGAATAGAGCAGCGGCGGCAGTCGCACCAGCAGATTTCGTTAAAGGTTGGGCTTTAAAAACCTGAACCCAATCAACTTTCAACCCAATGAACCCGATGGTAGATTTACACCTGTAAAGTAAGGTCAAACCTACTTAGACCTGACCAGAGAACTAGTGCACTCATCATACAAATGCCATAGACCCTTACGTAATAGCCGTTAACTATTCGTGTGAAATAGCGCAGCACAGCACTGCCCTTAGCCTGAACCAGCCATTGTACTGAGTTACAATTCAGGCCCGCACCGTTAACGGTCGAGCAGTGGTTTGCCTAAAAACACAAAACTCTGACTGGTTAACTCGACTAGACAGAACTACAAGTAGCTAGAACCACAAACCCTTCTCCACAGGCCCAAGGTTTAGGACTGAGGGGTCAGACCCTACAGGAGAATGTAAAAAGAATATTACAGGCATTCCGGTGTACCAGATCAGTGTCTGACCAGGGCTAAGCCGAAAAAATCTATATATAAGAAGCTTTCTTGAAGAATTTTTTGGTGATAGTAGAACTGGTATGGGGGCGGAGGGGCTCGAACCCTCACGACCGTTTAAGGTCAACGGATTTTCATTCTCCCGCAGCTTTCGCTGCTGCCGGACTAGGATGCAACCCAGCCGGTTTTGAGAATTGGACCCTCCCTTTACCCTCGTCTCAACGTTAGGGTAGCTCCCGTCGGGCCTCTGCACCTTCTGGCGTTAGGGTCTCGCCAGCTTGGCTCAGGATTGCCGTGTCTAATCTTGGTGTAAGCACGCACTGCCACCTCAACTAGAGTTAGGTTTCCCTGAGTTTGAGAGCTTCCACTTAACAGATTTCTCCATTAAGGCTCAGTTTTCTAAGTCCGTAGCGTCTACCATTCCGCCACGCCCCCTTAGTGGACCACCTTATGGGTCCTTCGCCATTGCTCTAATCCAGTGGGCAGAACAAGGCAGACCTCTATTCCACCACCAACCGCATAGGATTGCAACTTTCTGCGCTCTAACCTTTAATCAGAATTATTTTCTGCTCAATTCTATTTAGGAATGTGTGATATTGTAAAGGTAGCTGAAGTAATCCTCAGCTAAATACTTAGTACATTTACCTGGACTAATACATCATGACCACTACTATACAGCGGCGCGAAAGCGCCAACCTGTGGGAGCAGTTTTGCCAATGGGTCACCAGCACCGAGAACCGCCTGTATGTGGGCTGGTTCGGCGTACTGATGATTCCCACCCTGCTTGCTGCGACCGCCTGCTTCGTCGTCGCCTTCATCGCCGCTCCTCCCGTCGACATCGACGGCATCCGTGAGCCCGTCGCTGGCTCCCTGATGTACGGCAACAACATCATCTCCGGTGCGGTTGTGCCCTCGTCTAACGCCATTGGCCTGCACTTCTACCCGATTTGGGAAGCCGCTTCTCTCGACGAGTGGCTATACAACGGTGGCCCTTACCAGTTGGTGATCTTCCACTTCCTCATTGGCGTCTTCTGCTACATGGGTCGTGAGTGGGAACTGAGCTACCGCCTCGGCATGCGCCCCTGGATCTGCGTTGCTTACAGCG
>JBARVV010000065.1:0-1524 GCA_049646445.1 Nodosilinea sp.
CCCTGAAACCCCCAGCTGACAAGCATTGCAGGCGACACGAAGCCATAAAACGCTCTTGATCGCCTCAAACCCTTGCTACAAGGGGCTTTGAGTGGTGTGCAGGCAAACTTTTGTCAGTCAATCAGCCTTGACCCTGTAACTACACTTTGCCCTCTTGCTGCAAATAGCGTAGAAGATCGCTAGCTTGGGACTCGCTTTAGCCGTGCAGGAGTCGGTATTCGCGGGGCGAGACCCCGGCCCAGCGCCTAAAGGCGCGAGCAAAGTTGGCTGGGTCGGTGTAGCCCAGCTCAAGGGCAACCTCAAGCAGTTTGACATCGGGCTGTTGCAGCAGAACTACGGCCCGGTTAAACCGCACTTGATCGATCAGCTTAGAGTAGGTCAGCCCCGCCTCGGCCAGGTGCCGTTGCAGAGTGCGCACGCTTAGCCCCAAGGCCGCCGCCACCAGGATGATGTCTGGGCAGCCATAGGGCAGTGCCGCCTGAACAAACTGCTGCAACGAGTCGAAGAAGGTGCTGGCGGGGGCAGATTGCTGATATCCCGTGTAGTCTGGGTGTAGGTTGAAGTCATCGCCTGTGGCCAGGGCATTGTAGGGCAAACTAAGAGCAGCCCGAGGAATTTTGATCGCACTACAGGAACTCATACTGTGAATGGTGGTGCCAGCAAAGTCGTCCATGGCCAGGAGCGATCGGCAGGGTGGCCCCTCTAGGTAAAGCTCGGTGGGCCGCCAGGTTGGCCCTAATGCTACGCGAAAAGCACTGAGGTACAGACCTAAACCGTAGATATTGGTTTGCAGGTTGCTACCAAGGGACAGACAATCGTAGCGAAACTGCCACCAGACTGAGTCGTTTTCCCACCGCAGGCTAACATGCTCACCTGAGTTGTCCAGACGTACGAGCTGCTCCATAGTCATGAGCAGATCAAACAGCGTCAGGCAGTTGTTGAGAATTGTGCCGAGGGTACCCAGCGTGAACGTTGGGGTCTGGCGTCCGATTAAAAAACCGAGGGATTGCAACCCTTCTCGGTTGGCGGCGTTTTCAAGCAGTGCTGACCCCTGGTAAATCGTCAGGAGGTTCTCTGAGTAGTCTAAGGCGGCTGGGGCGAAGCTGATTTGCTCTAGAAGGCGATCGGTGGGGGAGCCAATTTGGTTAAGAAAGTCAACAACCGGCAAAATTTGACTGACCCTCACCAGAGGAATTGCTTTCATTAGAAATTACGTAGCCACAGGGGCTAAAGGGCGGTTGCTTCAGTCTGAAAGATGCCTTCTAGTGCCAAAATATCAGGGATTGCAAGATTCTTAGTATTCCTGGCGCGAAATGACCAGAAAGTTGAAAATCCTAGGGCGTGTTTTAAAACCTTTTGACATAATGATACTAGTACAAGCGAACTTTTAGGCTGCCATGATTCTTCCACCTCAACCCGCCCCTCGTCGGGGTGAAATGAGCGAAAACCAATGGAGCCAGATTGAACCCCTGCTGCCACCGCAAAAACCTCAGATAGGCCGTCCGGCTAAAGACCATCGGCTCA
>JBARVV010000066.1:0-120879 GCA_049646445.1 Nodosilinea sp.
GCCGTGCAAACCCTGCAACTCACCCACCCCAAAAAAAGAACCCCCTGAATGAATCAGGGGGCATAACCTTGTGTCGCTGGGGGAGGGTACAACCTTACAGCGCGTGACACACTGCAATGCCCCTACCGAGCGACGGCAACCCCACAGGGCAAACAACCGTTTGCCCCTACAACACTTCGTGGGTGTACTTGTGCTGCTTGACGTTGTCGTTTTTAGAAATTTTGCGCTGGTTGTTGAGCACCCGCTTTTTCTCGGTGGTGTAGTTAAGCTCACGGTGGATAGTGCCTACAGGTACCAGATTCACCGCCTCGGGCCGAGATTGGTAGGTGCGGGCGGCGGCTAAAATGCGCTCTTCGTAGTCGGCGCAGGCCTGGGCTGGAGCTGCGGAAATGTCGCCTAGATCCATCGCTAGGGCCTGGGCCATGGTGGTGCCGCAGATGGCGCTGTAGGAGGTGGGTACACCCTGGAGCACTGACTGTAGATAAGACGATGGGATCGGCTCTAGGATTTGCAGCTCGACCACGTCTCCCTCCTGGCGCAGGTAGCAGGTGGCGCGACCGATCACCACGTAGCTATCGGTGGGCAGGTTGTCGGCGGAGGGTTGAGGTGCGGTTTGAACCATGGGTCTTCCAGAAGTTTCGACAGAGAATTTGAGGGTTAAAGACCGGCCCCGAGGGGCGATCGCCAGACAGCAGAAAACCTCTCCACTGCCCGGATCTGCATTCTAGCCCCGAAGGAAAAGGGGACGCGATCGCATTCCCAAACCGTCACAAAACACAACTTCCAGTTACTGATGGGCCTCGTGCCACTCCCGCGCCTGTTGCTGAATCGCATCTAGCTCCTGGGCCTCCATTCGGTCTAGATTCTTCAAAATAAAGCTCATGCGGCCCTGGGTTTGGAGCTTGTCGCGGTGGCGGTGCAAAAAATTCCAGTAGAAAAAATTAAACGGGCAGGCATTCTCCCCCGTGCGCGCTTTGTGGCTATAGCGGCAGCCTTTGCAGTAGTCGCTCATTTTGTTCACGTAGTTGGCCGACGAGGCGTAGGGCTTAGAGGCCAGCAGACCGCCGTCGGCAAACAAGCCCATGCCAATCACGTTGGTCTGCATCACCCAGTCGTAGGCGTCGATAAACACTGCGTGGAACCAGTTTTTGACCTGCTGGGGGTTGAACCCGGCAATCAGCGAAAAGTTGCTGAGAAGCATCAGCCGCTGAATGTGGTGGGCGTAGCCGATGCGCTTAGTTTGATCAATCGCCTGGTGCAGACAGTTCATCTCTACCTCGCCAGTCCAGAAAAACTCCGGCAGCGGCTGCTGGTGGTCGAACCAGTTGCGATCGCCGTAATCGGCCTCAAAGTGGCTGTAGATGCCGCGCATGTACTCGCGCCAGCCCATCACCTGGCGAATGAAGCCTTCTACGCTGTTGAGCGGCAGGTCGCGTTCTGCAAATGCTTCCTCTACTCGCTCTATCACCTCCAACGGGTGCAGCAAACCCAGGTTCAGGTAGGGCGACAGCAGCGCGTGCCACATCGTGTCTTCGCCTGTGACCATGGCATCCTGGTAGGGGCCAAAGGTTTCCAGCCGGTCTGTAAGAAACACATCCAGCACTTCTATGGCCTGCTGGCGGGTAACGGCCCAGCGAAAGGGAGTGGCATGACCAAAGGTAGGCATCGTCAGCGCATTCACTTTGTCGATCACCGTCTGGGTGGTAGCATCGGGTTCAAACCAGTGGGGGGCAGGGGGTCTGAGCTTGCCCTTGGGCGGTTTGCGGTTGTCTTTGTCGAAGTTCCACTGACCGCCGACGGGCTGGTCGCCCACCATCAGCACGTCAAAGCGCTGGCGGCCCTCGCGGTAAAAGCTCTCCATCAGCAGGCCCTTGCGCTGGTCGGCCCAGGTGTTGAAGTCGTCGGTGTTCCAGAGAAAGAGGTTGTTGTCGAGCCGGGTGATCTGGCAGGGCAGATCCAACCCGTTTAACCAGGCGCTAAACGGATGATCGACCGGGTCCATGAGCCGCAGTTCAGTAATGCCCTCGGCCTTAATCCACTGGTGCAGGGCGGTTTCGGTGTCGTCAGCGATCGCATAGGTGACGGGCCACCCGGCATTCTTTAACTGGTCGGCAAAGTGGCGCATAGCCGACCACACCAGCACCAGCTTTTGCCGGTGGTACCAGCGCTCCTGGGCAAAGGTTAGAGATTCTATGAGTAGAACTGGGGCAGCTTGGCCTTCGCAGCTCGCCAGTGCAGCCTGGTCTTGCCACAGCTGGTTGCCCAGTACCCAAACCCCGATGGTCATTGCCTGTTCCTCTATGCTGTCGGCTCAGTGGCGGTCTGCTTTATTGTTGCGTAGCTGAGCGCAGAGTGGGTAGGTCAATGGGCATAGGGAGGCTAGTGCTCGACGGCGCAAGTTGGGTGACGCTTGCTAATCGGGGGAGAGCGGGGGAGTGGGGGAGCCAGGAGGCTAGACTGTTTAGTTTCGGCCATGCGGTAGTAGCGAAACCTGGGCTGCCTGGCTGTGTGTGAGAAGCGCAACCGGGGTAGATACTGTGGGAGGATTATTGTGGGAAAACTTGCCTACTGCCACGGCTGCCCAGCCTTTGACCCATGACTCTCGATTCGCGCAGCGATCCGTCCCGGAATCGCGTCCCTTTTTTCTCCGCTGAGCCAGCGGCTCTGCCCCCGGCTACTTACTGGCAGCAGGCCCCGGCCCCAGGGGACGACCCCGTGCTGCGGGCGACGCAGTACCTAAGCCTGCTGCGCGATTTGGCCGTCCAGCCCAGCTGGATTAGCCTTGACCACATTGCCGACCCGCCGGGGGCCGCTTTGAGCTGGATTGGGGTTCACGTTCATGAGGTCAACCGGCAGCTAAACACTATTTTGAGCGATCTTTTAGCCTGTTTTGAGGTGAACCAGCGGCCTGAAGTCCAGATTTTTGCTGCCCCTATCGCCACCCAGGCGGGCGTGGATGGGTTTTGCTGTGATCGCAGCCCTACCACCCTGATGGTGGATCCAGGCCGTATTTTGCCCGCCGACTGGCCGGGGCTGGTGGCCCATGAACTGGCCCATGCTGTGGCGAAGGCCAGCGGGCACGGGGCCGAGTTTGAGCGCGCGATCGCCCACCTGTGCCTGGCCCAAGACCTGCCCGTGCCCACCCCCAACCTAAGTGCCAACGCCCTGAGCCACTGGCCCCCCTGCCGCCACAACCCACAGCCCGAGGCGTTTTGGCTAGGGCAAACCGCCTAGCACTTTCCATTGCGATACTCATGATTGAGTCGGTGCCCGAACGCGACGCGAACCGGAGCTATAGCCACTTAGTTTGGCGGCTCGGCTTCCCCATTGAGTGGGAGGAGTGGGAGAATAGCCAAGACCCGCCCTACAGGATTTTTGGAGACTATGAAACGCCTACTGGCTATGCTGGCACTCGCCCTAATGTTCTGGGGTTGCGGCTTTGCCGCTGCCGAAGCCGCCATTCCCGACGATGTGCAAAAGCTGCTTGACACCAAAAGGTGCCAGGTGTGCATTCTCAACGAAGCTGACCTTAGCAACACCGACCTGAACGGGGCCAACCTCAAGATTGCCGTGCTCACTAGGGCCAATCTGACGGGCGCTGACCTGGGCAACGCCAACCTCATGCTCACCGAGATGGAAGGGGTTAACCTGAGTGGCGCTAGCCTGACTGGCGCTCAAATGAATGGTGCCAACCTGCCCGGTGCCAATCTCTCCGGGGCCGACTTGACCAATGTTGAGATGACCCAGGCCAACCTAGCTGACGCCGACTTGTCTAATGCTGACCTCAGCGGCGCAGTGATGATGAGTGTCACCCTGGGCACGGCTAATTTGCAAGGAGCCAACCTAAAAGGCGCTAACCTGCGCGGCGTCAACCGCAGCATGGTGCTGTTTTGCAACACCACCATGCCGGACGGCAGCATTGAGAACCGCAATTGCTAAGGATTCTCAATGCCGTAGGCCTGCCAAGCCAGGTCTACGAGCCCGTTGACAATAGCTGCCGCCACTACAGCGCTGCCCTTGCGACCGTTGATCCGCACGTGGGGCACCATCGTATCTTGCAGCCGGCCTTTGACTACGGCGGTATCAATAAACCCGGCGGGGGTAGCGACTACCAGGGCCGGGCGCACCTTCTCGGTATCGATCAAATCGACTAGGGTAGCCAGCGCCGCCTCAGAGGCACCGACCACAAAAATACCTTCGGGGTAGCGCTGGGCCAGGGTTTCTATGCCCCAGGATGCCTGGCTTTTACCCTTTTGAGGCCGAGTTAGGGCATCCATGCTGCAGTACACCGGGTTGGCAAAGGTGTTCTGAATGCCGGGGGTAATGCCCACCTGCACCATTGGCACATCGACAATGATGGTGGTACGGGCCGCCAGCGCCGCTGCCCCCGACTGTAGGGCCTGGTCGGAGAAGTGAATGTGGTCTTTAAAGTCAAAATCGGCGGTGGCGTAAATTACCCGACGCACGATTTCGTACTCCGAGGGCGAGAAGCTGTGGTCGCCAATTTCGGAGTCAATAACTCGCAGGCTGTGGGCATCGGTCACATGCCATTCCATAAAAGCTGGGGAAATGGGGTCAGATTGCTGGGCTAAGTGTAGCCAGGTCTGGGTGGCAACGCAATGGGTAAAGGCGGGAAGGTGGTTGGAAAGGGTTAATTAAGGGAGAAAGTAAGGGATTGGCTAGAATTTTGTAGGATAGGCATCCTGCCTGTTTTGCCTGGACGGCCGAGACGGCTACCGGCAGCAAAACCATGAATACTCTTGCTGCCGGTAGAGTCTATCTCGCTATCTCGCCTCCCGCTATTCACCTGCCGCCGTGAGAATCCTGCGAATGGCCTCGATCAACTGCTCTACCTGGGAGCGCTGAACCCAGTAGTGGGTGACGGCCCGCAGGGTGCGATCGCCGTAGCCGCCAATATATAGTCCGTAGTCGGCGCGCAGGGTTTTGATCAGGTGCTCAGGGGCGATCGCCACATCCTGAGCCAAATCAAAAAACACCATATTGGTTTCGACCACCGCCGGATCAATCTCAATGCCGGCAATGGTGGCTAGCCCCTGGGCCAGCGCCTGGGCGTTGGCGTGGTCGGCTTGGAGCCGCTGGGTCATGGTTCTGAGGGCCAAGATGCCCGCCGCCGCCAATACTCCCGCCTGGCGCATACCGCCGCCGAGCAGCTTGCGGTGGCGGCGAGCCTGACGAATAAAGGCCTGGCTGCCCACCAGCACCGATCCGACTGGGGCGCACAGCCCTTTGCTCAGGCACACGCTCACCGAGTCAACGTGGGTGGTAATGGCGGTGGGGTCTACCCCCAGAGCGGTAACGGCGTTGAACAGTCGGGCTCCATCTAAATGCACGCTGAGGTTGTGCAGTTGGGCCAGAGCGCTAATGGACGCAAAATAGTCGGGCTCGATCGCCGCGCCGTTGTTACCGCCGGAGCTATTCTCCAGCAAAATCAGGCGGCTGTGGGGCAGGTGCGGGTTGTCGGCGCGAATAGCGGCTGCGATCGCCTCTAGCGCCATTCGGCCCCGGCTGTCGGTGGGCAGCGGGCGAGTCGTAATGCCGCCCAGCACGGCGATGCCTCCGGCTTCCCAGCAGAAGGTATGGGCATCTTCGCCCAAAATGGCTTCATCGCCGCGCTGGGCGTGGGTGAGGGCAGCGATCAAGTTGCCCTGGGTGCCACTGGTGACAAATAGCCCCGCCTCTTTACCCAGCAGACTGGCGGCCAGGGTTTCTAGCTCGTTGACGGTGGGGTCTTCGCCGTAGACATCATCGCCCAGTTCGGCGGTGGCTATCGCTTCGACCATCGCGGGGGTGGGCCAGGTGACGGTATCGGAGCGGAAATCAGCGGCAGGGTGGATGGTGGCCATTAGCTAAGGGAGAGAGAGGGGATGAAAGGGGAGGTTTAAATAATTACTTTTTCAGTAATTGGCCAAGCTAACTGTATCTCCACCTAGCTGCGAAAGAGTCGGGTGTAGAGAGTTTCGTGCTGCATCGCGGCCAGAGAAGCGCCCCAGCTGCTGAGGTAGAGATCGTCTAACGATTGGGCGGCGAGGCAGCGATCGCAGGTTTCCTCCAGCACCGGGTACAGCTCTAGCAGCATCTGCTGACCCACCGTTTGCCCCAGCGGAATCAGCTTCACGGCGCTGGTAATTAAATTGGCCGCCCAGCTGTGCAGATAGCCCAGCACCGCCGATCGCGCATCGATCTCCCAGCCGACAGCTACCAGGGCAAAGGCGACGGCAAAGTTGCAGGGGCTACCTGGAGCATCGAGCCAGGGCTTGAGGTCGGGGTGCAGGTCGGTGGCTATCCGCACCAGGGCACGGCCCATCGCCCAGCTCTGCTGACGGGTTTCCTCGCTGTCGCGCAGAGCCGATAGCTGCTGGTTGAAATGGGCAACTAATGCTGTGCTAGGCCCACTATCTCGATCGCCCCAACCGGCTTGAGTGACGGCGTCATGAACCAGCCCCACGGCGGCTCCATCGATCGCCACCAGGCCATGGGCTAGCTCTTGTTCCAGCCAGTGGGTCAGGGCGGCTGGAGTCGTCACCACATCCTGCTCGACCAGGGTTTCTAGCCCTTCAGAATAGCTGTAGGCCCCCACTGGCAGAGCAGGGCTGGTTAGCTGCAGCAGCCGCAGCAGCGCCTGGGCACTAGTTGTGGTCATGGCCGTGGTTGTGGATGTGGCTTTGAACTCCAGCCCGATAGGCTCCGGCTTCGGGTTCAAAGGGTAGGGTTGCTGTCGCTAGGGCTAGCCCGCCGAGCTGAGCCAGCATCGCCTCTAGCACCGGGTCGGGTTCTAGCTTTAGCTGGTTTGGGGCGAGTTCGAGCCCTACATGGCGATTGCCCAGGTGGTAGGCCGCCCGGATCAAATCAAAGCTAGAGGTAGCGGTGACCACCACCACAGGCTCAGGCTTGGCCACCACGCGAATCAGAACGCTTGTGTCGCCCTCGCGATCGCCCGACAGCAGATCGCCATCGCGCAGCACCGTACCCCGCACCAGGTTGAGGTAGAGGGGAGTGCCATCGTCGGCGATAAAGCGGTGCCGAGACTTGGCGCGATCGCTAGCCGTCAGCGACAGCGTTGCCGCAACAGCGGCGGCATCATCGGGGGGCAGCACACGGGTAACAGTCAGCACAGCAGCTTAAAAACAATGGTGAGAGCCAGGCAGCTTATCTGTTTTACCATAGCTGGCAGATATGCCGTTCAATACATACAGATAAACTCGCTATGGCGTGCGTCCTACGGTCGGCCTAGGGGTCGCCCTATCCCTGGGGCTGAGGCCATCTACTGAGGCTATCTGGCGCTGCTTCACCATCGTTAACCCCCACCTATGTCTGATATTGCTCTAGAAAGTGCGTTTATTTTGCTGTTGATTATGGCCAACGGGGTGTTTTCGGGGTCAGAAATTGCCCTGGTGTCGGCCCGTAAAGCTCGCCTAGAGCACCAGGCGCGGCGCGGCAATGCCAAGGCTCGCCTGGCCCTCAAACTGGCCAACGCCCCCAACGACTTTTTATCAACGGTACAAATTGGTATTACTCTGATCGGCATTCTCAGCGGTGCCCTGGGCGGCGCTACCGTGGCCACTAGTCTGCGCCAGAGGTTAGACCAGGTGTCTGCCCTAGCACCCTATAGCGATGTTGTTAGCCTGGCGGTAGTGGTCGGGCTGATCACCTATTTATCATTGGTGGTGGGTGAGCTAGTGCCCAAGCGAATTGCCCTTAGCTACCCAGAAACCATTGCTCAACAGGTGGCCCGGCCCATGCAGCGACTGGCTTGGTTGGCAACCCCGCTGGTGATACTGCTAGGCGCTTCGACCAGTTTTTTGGTCAACTTGATGGGGCTCAAAGAACGGCCCGAAGCGGCCATTACCGAAGAAGAACTGCGCCTGCTAATTGACCAGGGCACCCAAGCCGGCAACTTTGAGGTAGCTGAGCAAGAAATGATGGGGCGGGTGCTGCAATTGGGCGATCGCCCCATTCGCTCGATCATGACTCCGCGCACCGATCTTGAATGGCTGAACGTAGACGCCTCCTTTGCCGAACACAGCGAGCTGGTCATGCAGAGTGCCCACTCCCACTTTCCGGTCTGCAACAACAGCATCGACGACTGCGTGGGGGTAGTATCGCTGAAGGCGCTGCTGCCCAACTACCTCAGCCAAAATGCTGAACCCGTCACGCTGCTGAGCCTGCTGCAGCCGCCCCTTTTTGTGGCCGAGAGTACCTACGTGCTCAAGGTGCTAGAGCTGTTTAAGTCATCGGGCACTCACTTCGCCATGGTGCTCGACGAGTATGGCGGTGTCGAAGGTCTAGTCACCCTCAACGACGTGGTTGAAGCCATTGTCGGCGACCTGCCTTCATTGGAAGATGCCGAAGACCCGATGATCATGCAGCGCGAGGATGGCTCCTGGCTGCTCGACGGGCTGCTGCCGGTAGACGACCTGAAAGCACTACTCCACCGCGAACGGCTCACCCCAGACGAAGACAACTACCAAACCCTAGCGGGCTTCATCATCCGGCACATGGGACGCATTCCTAGCACTGGCGACTTCTTTGAATGGGAAGGTCTGCGCTTTGAGGTCGTCGATATGGACAGTCGCCGGGTGGATAAGGTGCTGCTAGAAAATCTACCGCCGCGATCGGAGTCAACGTCGTCCTCCGGGGACGATGAGGACGTGGCGAGATAGGCCAATGGGCATTCACAGTTCTCGCCTTACCTGCCTTTGACGGCGTCTTCATCTAATTTTCTCTGCTCTTGCACCAGGGCCAGTTCAGAGGCCATTTCTCGATCTAAGAAGTAGTTGAGAAAGGTACGAATCACGGCGATGACCGCCAGTTTGATCAAGTCCTGGGTGGTGGGGGCCACGGTGGTCGATAGAATATCGGCCCCTAGCTGAAACTCTAGGGCCAACGCCAGCCAGGTGCCAAACCGTAGTCGCACCTGGTTAAACGGGAACTCTTTTCCCCGGCGATGGCGATTGAGGTTAAAGGCCAAGTGTGCGGTTTTGAACAGCCCCACGACCACGCACAGCACCGAGATTGCCTCCAGGCAAAGGGTGGCGATTAAGACAATGTCTTCGAGCAGCGCCTCTAGTGGTTCAAGCCATGCCATAGCCGCTCTCAAACCTGGGTCGTCGCGGGCACCCGATCGGCTAAAAAGGCCAGCGGGTTGGCCATGGTCTCAGCAAAGCCGAGAATGCCGCGATCGCGGTACTCGTAAAGCAATTCTTCCGTACTATCAAACAAAAATGTACCGCCCCGCTGGGTCAGGTAGGCGGCATTGGGCACGTAGGTGCTCCAGTGGCTTAGCACCTCGGTCATGTTGCGCAGGCGCAGGGTGGCCAGTTCGATCGGTCGCTGGAATCCGCTGCCGCCGACCACGTTAAAGGCTTTGCCGGTCAGCGGCGGCAGCGGTCCCGCCTTCACCAGTTCATCGTCGCCAATCAGCTGGGGGGCGCGGCGATCGCCCGTGTAGCCCCGCAGCACCTCGCGCAGGGTGCCGGGGCTGGCGATTCCTGCACACATCAGCATCAAATTCAGCCAGGCGGCTTGCCCAGGTTTTAGCCCCGGCGGGTTGAGGGTTAGCCCCTGGTATAGAGCCAGTTCGCGGTGCAGGGCAGCAGTTTCATCCACAAACAGGTGCTCGGGCGGAAAGCCAGTGTAGGTGCAGAACTGTCGGCCAGAGGCGCGATCGCCAATGCCCACCGCTCGTACCGCAATCTTTCGCTGGCGCAGGGTTTCAGCCTCTCGCTGTAGCCACCAGGCGTATTCCAAACTGTCAAAGTCGCCCAGCTGCGGCCAAACCAGCACGAGAATCTGGTCGGATCCCTCGCAGCCTGACAGAAGGGAGACGGTCTCCCCATCCCTCACCCGTAGCCGCTGGGTGTGAGCCAAGATCTCGTAGGTGTTCATCAAAGGATTCCTAAGCGGGTTGATTGAAGCTTATAGGGAATGGTGGGCATTGCCCACCCTACAGAGCTACTACTCTCCCACGCATCCCAGCTCTACTCAAACCCTCTGGCCATCCACGGGTTGGGGTCTACGGAGATGCCGTTGACGTACAGCCCCCAGTGCAGGTGCGGCCCGGTGGATGCGCCGGTACTGCCGATCGCCCCGATTACCTGGCCCGGTTGCACCAGGTCGCCCTCGTTGACATCAAGGCGGCTGAGGTGAATCATAATGCTGAGCACCCCCTGGCCGTGGTCAATGCCAATGGTGTTGCCGTGTAGCTCAAACCCGTCGGAGACGCGCCCCACCAGGGCAATCCGTCCGGCTGCGGGGGCGGCGACAGGCGATCCGGTGGCCGCCGCATAGTCTAGACCCCGGTGGTAGTAGTCTTGGGCAAACACGCCGTTGTAGTAGCGGCGAACGCC
This sequence comes from Nodosilinea sp., assembly GCA_049646445.1. GTDB lineage: Bacteria > Cyanobacteriota > Cyanobacteriia > Phormidesmidales > Phormidesmidaceae > Nodosilinea. Next base: position 10,368 of record JBARVV010000066.1, read on the forward strand.
GTACTGGGTGGAGGTGCGGCCTGAGCTGGGGCGCTGCATCGCCCCATTCCAGTAGCGCTCGGGGGAAACAATGTCTTTAAAGGCGGAGACCCGGTCAAACTCGTGTTGGGTGCCGAGGTTGCTCTGGCTGGGCGACAGGGTAATCCGCTGGGTGGGAAAGTTGCGGTTTTTTAGCCCCAACGCCAGGTTTCGGGTGTCGCCCGTGCCAATCACCCGAATCACCATCCGACCGGGTGGGTCGAGCGGACTGGTGGGCACCAGAGCCCGAAACCGATTGCCGCTGATCGGAAAGGTGGGATACTCCAGGCTGTCGTTGACGGTCACTTTGGGCTGGGTTGAGGCCGACGTACGCGGAATGGCAATCACTGCGATGGTATCGCCCAGTTCCGGCGCATCGGGGTTGAGCACGACATCGTAGGCCTGGGCCGGGCGACCCAGCAGCACTACCGTAGAACCTGCTGCCGCTGCCGCCAACAGCGATCGCCGGGTCAGCCTAGGTGTGTCTCGGGTTGGCTCCATAGCTCCGTCCTCAAGTAGTGAAATGAGTGGTCTCTATACTAGACGCTGCGGTGGGCTTGAGGATTCCGATTGCTAGAACATAATTTGGCCCGCTTACTCCTGGTTGGCTTTGGCGTCTTTAACGGCCGCGTAGAACAACACCCCTACCAGCGGCACGCAGAAGCCCAGTACGACCGTGGTGGGCACCGTGCCCCAGTCGGGGCTGCCAGAGGACAGCTCAAAGATAGAACCGACTGCCGCGATCGCAGCAATGCAGGAACCAGCCAGCAACAGGCCACTTTTGGGGGTCACAGAAACGTCTCCTAAACATCTGCCGGGGCTATGCTTAAGCCCTACCGGGGCAGCATACCACGGGCCTTGTGCCACGATTAGGCGGTTAGCGGCTGCACGTCTTTTGCATAGAAGCCGTTCTTTTGCAGCTCTTGATTGAGAGCCAGGCCGTTCTCGACCCGGTCGACAAACAGCACCCCGGTGAGGTGGTCCATCTCGTGGAGAATGCAGCGGGCCAGCAGGTCATTGGCCTGCATCTTTTTGGGGCGACCGTTCTCGTCTTTGTAGGACACCTCTAGGGCAGCGGGGCGCACCACGTCTAGGTAAACGCCGGGAATGCTGAGGCAGCCCTCCTGCCCGGTGGCGATTTCCTTAGAGACTTTAATGATTTTGGGATTGATCAGCACCAGCGGTGGCGTGGCGGCATCTTCGGGGTCGACATCCACTACCAGCAGCTGCTTGTTGACGGCCACCTGAGGGGCCGCCAAGCCGATGCCATCGGCGCTGTACATGGTTTGCAGCATCTCGCGCACCAGCGCCCGAATCTCATCGTCGACCTTGGCCACGCGTTTGGCGGGCTGGCGCAGCACGCGATCGCCCAGGGTGTGAATTTCTAAAGGCGGCTGCTTGAGCTTGGTTTTCTCGACTTGAATGGCGGCGGGCATAGCGATGCTTTCCAGAGTGATATTTTGCGTATAGTTCGTATTGTTATCTATCCTAACAACACAGACTCACTTCGACATAGCGGTTGACCGTAACCAACCGAAGTCGGTCAATCGCCCTCGGGCAGGACGGGTTTGCTGTCTACAGTTATATCTACAGCGTTAACGTCAATGGTACCGGCCTCAGTCACCCGCGAGAACCCGTCGACCTCGGTGTGGAGAGGGGTGCCGCAGTTGAGGCAGCGAGTATCGGCTCCTTTAATGCCGGTCATTGTAGTTGAGCAGACCGGGCAAGGCCCCTGCACCAGATTGCGCCGCAGCCAAAACCGCAGGCCAATGAACCCCAGCACCGGGGCCACCAGCAGCAGCACCACCAGCACCGCCAAAGACTTCACCAGCCAGCCCAGGCCCACCGCGCCCAGGAGCCAAACGACGCCGATCAGGGTGAGCCAGCAGCCCAGCCCCGATAAGTTCACCCGAACTTGGTTGAAGTTATTTTGGTTCACAGGGGCGTTCTCCGTGGGGCAGCCAGAGCAGACAGTGATAATGCCCTGCTCTTTGGCCTTTATTGTAGCGCTGGGACTGGGTCTAATTTAAGTAACCCGGCTGGCCCCCAGGGCCTGATGCAGGCGCTGGGCCAGGGCAGCGGAGCTAAAGGCGGCCAGGGTCTCTTGTCGCAGCCACAGCCCCTGACAGCGCGGGTCTTGGCCAGTCAGCATTTCGATGCAGGCAGTGGCCACCGCTTCGGGATCGCGGTGGGGGACTCGCCAACCCAGGCGACCATCTTGCAGGGGATCGGCAGATCCGTCAGCATCGCCCGAGAGCACCGGCACGCCGCAGGCCATCGCCTCCAGATACACAATACCAAAGCCCTCCTGGGAAGGCATGACGTAGGCGCTGGCCAGCCGGTAGTGTGCAACCAGGGCCTCGGTGGGCACAAATCCGGCAAATACCACGCGATCGCTCACCCCCAGATCCTCAGCTAGCGCCGCCAGTCGAGGCTGGTCGTCGCCCCGGCCAATCACCAGATATTTCACGGTAGGAATCGCCGCAGCGATGGCGGGCAGCGCCCGGATGGTGACATCGACCCCTTTGTAAATATCCCCTGACCACAGCCGGGCTACGGTCAGTAGCACTTGGCATCCGGCCAAACCGTAGGCATCGACTAGGGCTGAATCGACAGGCCCCGGCTGAAAGACATCACCATCTACGGCGCAGGGGACTAGGAAAACCCTAGCGGGGTCGAGGGCATTGGCAGCGCAGGCCCGATCGCGGCTGTAGCGGCTAATAGTCCAAATTTGATTGGTCTGCCGCAGAGCCTTTTGGGGCCGGGGCGGCAGCGGATCCCACACTTCTTTGCCGTAGGTGACAACGGTGTAGGGCACGTTTAGCCAGCGGCAGAGCGGGGCGACCAGAGGCAGCAGCAGCACGTGGCCGCACACCACCCGGCTCGGTCGCTGGGTAATCAAATATCTCAGCAGGGCCACCCCTAACCTCACCCTGCTCACCGCAGCACTGGCCGAACCTAGATAGTGAAACCGCAGCGGTAACTGGTCGTACGGGTTATCGACCTCAGCCTCATCCCACAACAGGAATACGTCCGCAGGGGTGGAGGCGGGCTGCTCTAGGTAAGCCTTGAAGAGGTCTTTAACGTAGGACTGAATGCCTCCCTCACAGGAAAAAATTTTGAGGAAGACAAACGCGATCGCCCCTGACGGTCGACCTGACTCTTCTAGCGCCCCTACGGGTAAAGCTGGTGGATGGGCGCTCTCAGATGGGGCAGGTGCCATATTTTACAATCGATAGGCAGTTCCGCCCATCCTTAGCGCGGTAGTAAGTTACCTTGTCTGCCAGTCGACGCAGCAAAAACCAGCCGTAGCCGCTCTCTAGCAGCTCGCCCGGCTGGGGTTCGGGCAGCAGTTCAGGGTTAAAGGGGTCGCCGTAGTCCCAGATCCGAATCTCGACCTGGTCTGTATCGAGGGCCAGGTCAATATCAATGCCGGTTTCGGGGGGCAAATGGGCGTGGGCGTGGCGTACTGCGTTGGTAAAGCCTTCGGTGAGGGCCAGGGCCAGGCGATCGCAGTGGTTACCAACCCAGGCCGACTCGCCCTCTAGGGAATGGCAGATTTCGCAAAACCATCGCTGCACCTGGGCGACCACATCGAGCTGGCTGGCCACCTGCAAATGCGCTTGTGTGGGTACCTGTCTGGGAACTACCCTTACCATTGCTTACTCCTGTATCAACGCCTGCCAGCAACCCTTAATTTAGCTTAGAGTGTGCCGACTAAAACCTTCCAGGGTTCCACCGCGACCGGCCCAACGGGCCGTGCTTGCGTTCTTAAGCGGAATGTTGTTTTAGGTGGAATACTCTTAGTCAGAGAGTACACCCTCAGCGAAAAGACCTGCGTAAAACGATACAGTTCTACGCAGGTCTTGTATAACCGATGAAACGAGCTGCTTAGAACAAGCCCAGGGTCAACGATTCTTGAATGGGGAAGGTTGCACCAATACCCAGCCACAGAGTTACCGCCGTGCCAAACATGAACAGGGTGGTAGCCAAAGGACGGCGGAAGGGGTTTTGGAACTTGTTGACGTTCTCGATAAAGGGAATCAGCATCAGCCCCAGAGGAATGGCGGTCATTGCGCCAATACCCAGCAGCTTGCTCGGCACAATCCGCAGAATTTGGAAGGTGGGGTACAAATACCACTCAGGCAAAATTTCCAGCGGGGTGGCAAATGGGTCAGCGGGCTCGCCTACCAGGGCGGGGTCTAGCACAGCTAGCGCCACACAGCAGGCAATGGTGCCCAAAATTACCACGGGGAAGATGTAGAGCAGGTCGTTAGGCCAGGCGGGCTCGCCGTAGTAGTTGTGGCCCATGCCCTGCTTGAGCATCTCTCTTAACTTAGGATCGCTCAGATCCGGTTTCTTAATAGTCGCCATCGAAAAACTTCTCCTGTTATAGCCAGTTGGGCCAGGCCCAAAGTTTAAATCATTTAGTCAGGGCAATCTGTGTAGCCGAAACCAAACGTCATGCCCGCAAGTGTTTTGCCATGCCGAAAGCTCAAAACCCTTAGAGTGCCCTCGGGAAACGCCTTCAGATTTCCCCTCGAATCGCTTAGAGAGGGCCAGAAATACCCTGCTTACGAATCATCAGGAAGTGAAGCAGCATGAACACGGCGATCGCCCAGGGCAGAACGAAGGTGTGCAGGCTGTAGAAGCGGGTCAGGGTAGATTGACCAACGGCCTCGCCACCGCGCATCAGCTCAACCACAGTAGAGCCCACTACGGGAATAGCACCGGGTACCCCAGACACAATTTTCACAGCCCAGTAGCCCACCTGATCCCAGGGGAGAGAGTAGCCGGTGACGCCGAAAGTAACGGTAATCACAGCCAGCACCACGCCGGTAACCCAGGTTAGCTCACGGGGCTTTTTGAAGCCGCCGGTCAGGTAAACCCGAAACACGTGGAGAATCATCATCAGCACCATCATGCTGGCCGACCAGCGGTGGATAGACCGAATCAGCCAGCCGAAGTTGACGTCGGTCATCAGGTACTGCACAGAACTGAATGCTTCAGTGACCGTGGGCTTGTAGTAAAAGGTCATCGCAAATCCAGTGGCGAACTGGATTAGGAAGCAGGTCAGGGTAATGCCACCCAGGCAATAGAAAATATTGACGTGGGGCGGCACGTACTTGCTAGAGATGTCGTCAGCCAAAGCCTGAATCTCTAGCCGCTCGTTAAACCACTGAAAGGTCTTAGAGTCAGTAACTTGCTTGGTAAACATGAAGCGGGTAGCTCTATATATCAATAAATGCCGTCAATGAAAAATGTAACATAGCTGTAATGGCTACGCTAAGTTCTCTGCTATAAATTCTAATCCCTAGGGGACGTTCTGCTATCTTCGCCAACCGCGGGGCAGGCAGAAATCGGGTTTTAGAGCAGAAATTCGGTCTTAATTACCTCAACGGACAGATGAGAAGATTTGGCCAGCCTGAAATATTTCGTTACAATTCAGGGACGCTGGGGTGATTGCTAACGATTCGCGGACGCTGGCTAGTTTTCCCCTTGGTGCGGAAAAGATCCTGGACAGACCGGCATGGCCTATGCCTAAAAGGCTGGGGCAACCTACTCCAGCCCTGTCCTAAAGCGGGTTGGGCGCAATTGGCAAAAGACGTTCACAATAAACTAATGTGAAGCCGACGCCAAATGGCTGTGGATATCGCCCATCCTTAAGTCCAAGTCTGCCTGCGCCAGGCTGCTGCGGAACGCTTGGCCATGGCCAGGGAATTTTTTTCGCCGATTCCCACCAGCGATCGGCTGCCCCTGGTGCGATCGCATCCTCCGCTCTGCCCACCTCACTGCTTGCCTTTGCTCTGCGTTTATGATCAGACCCCTGTTGCGTCTTAGTATTCTCTGCCTTTGTTTGGTTGGGCTAGCCGTGGGCGGAGTGTCAGCGGGGCCAGCCCTGGCCTTAACCAATGAGCAAAATCTGGTGGCGGAGGTGTGGCGCATCGTCAACCGAGCCTATGTCGATGAGACCTTTAATCACCAAAACTGGTGGTTCACGCGCCAGCGCACCCTAGAAAAATCGCTGGCCAACCGGGCCGATACCTACCAGGCGATTCAAGACATGCTGGCCGGGCTAGAAGACCCCTACACGCGGCTACTGCCTCCGGCGCAGTACCGCAGCCTGCAGACCAGCACCGCTGGCGAGCTGACGGGAGTGGGCCTGCAAATTTCTAAAGATGATCACCCCGGCTGGCTACGGGTGATTGCCCCGATTGAAGGGTCGCCCGCAGAGCAGGCGGGCATTCAGCCCCAGGATATGGTGCTCGAAATCGACGGTACAGCCACCACCGACTTGACCCTAGACGAGGCCGCCGCTCGGATGCGAGGGCGGCAGGGCACTACGGTTACGCTCCAGCTGCGCCGCCCCGATGAACCCACGCCTCGCCAGGTATCGCTAACGCGAGATGTGATTACCCTCAACCCCGTAGTAGCGGCGCTCAAAACCACTCCCGAGGGCCAGCGGGTCGGCTACCTGCGGCTGAGCCAGTTTAACGGCAATGCGGTAGATAAGCTGGCGGAGGCTGTTCGCGATCTAGCTGCTCAGGGGGCGGAGGGGTACCTGCTGGATTTGCGCAACAACCCCGGTGGTCTGCTGCAGGCAGGGATTGAAATTGCCCGGCTGTGGCTACCTCAGGGCACAATTGTCTACACTGTCAACCGCCAGGGCATTTTAGACAGCTTTGAGGCGTTTGGGCAGTCTATTACCGATGCGCCCCTGGTGGTGCTGGTCAACGAGGGCACCGCCAGCGCCAGCGAAATTTTGGCCGGGGCACTGCAGGACAATGGTCGGGCTAACCTGGTGGGCAGCACTACCTTTGGTAAGGGGCTGATTCAGTCGCTGTTTGACCTCTCAGACGGGGCGGGGCTGGCGGTGACAGTGGCCAAGTACGAAACGCCGGCCCACCACGATATTAATAAGCTGGGCATTACCCCCGATCGCGTTGTGGCCAGCGTGCCGCTCAATCGTGACACCGTGGCCACCGAGGCCGACCCCCAGTATCAGGCCGCCCTAGAGGTCCTGAGCCAGGCCGCTACGGTAGTCGCCAGTGCTTCCTAAACCGTCCTCCCCTACCGCCGTGGAACCCAGCAAGGCCAGCCGCTCGTACCACGACCCGCTCCACGGCGCGATTACCCTGCACGCCAGCGATCCCGATGAAGCGCTGCTGACCCAGCTGATCGATACGCCCTCTTTTCAGCGGCTGCGGCGGATTCGCCAGCTTGGCCCGGCCAGCCTCACCTTTCATGGAGCCGAAAGCTCGCGCTTTACCCACTCGCTGGGGGTAATGGCGATCGCCCGCCGCGCCTTTGACCAGCTCCAGCGCCGCTACCCTGAGCTAGAACCTCACCGAGCTACGGTGCTAGTGGCGGCCCTGCTCCACGACATTGGCCACGGCCCCTTTAGCCATACCGCCGAAGAGGTGTTTGGCCTCCAGCACGAGCACTGGACCCGCCGCATCATCCGCGAGCTACCGGAAATCCACGACGCCCTGGAGGCGCATTCGGAGGGGCTGGCGGCGGCGGTTGATCAGGTCTACACCCACGAGCATCCGGTGGCTCTAGTGTGGCAGCTGGTGTCGAGCCAGCTCGACTGCGATCGGCTCGACTACCTGCTGCGCGACAGCTACTTTACCGGAGCCAGCTACGGCCAGCTCGATTTAGACCGCATTCTGATGGCGCTGCGGTTTGAGCCCCAGAGCGGTCGGCTGGTGGTGGCCCACAAGGGCCTATCTGCGATCGAGCACTACCTGGTGGTGCGCCACTTTATGTACGTGCAGGTGTACAACCACCCCAAAAACATCGCCGTCACCTGGCTGCTAGAGCGGGCATTTGAACGCGCCCGCACCGATTTGCACGTGGGTAAGCTAGAGGCCGACCCCACGGTCACCGCTTGGCTGTTGACCCCCGATCGACCCCTGCCCCTGGACACGTACCTGGCCGGGGACGATATCGTGTTCACCTACCATCTGCAGCGGTGGCGACACAGCCCTGACCTGCTGCTGGCCGACCTGTGCCGCCGCTTTCTCGATCGCGACCTGCTCAAAACTTTGGAAATCACCCGGCTATTGGTGGATCAGCAGCGCGATCTGCTCGATACCGTACGCACTTATCTGGAGCAGCAGGGCTACAGTGGCGAGCACTATAGCGGTCTGCGCCGCACCTGGAGCAGTGGCTACACCACCTACAATGAGGGCATTTGTCTGCACAGCGACAATACCTTTGTCGATATCAAAGATCTGTCGCCGCTGGTGCAGACCCTGAGCCAGCCCATCGAGCGCACCTGGCTGCTCTACCCGCGAGACATTCACCCCTGGCTGTGGCAGACCTGGGCCGCCTATAGTGCCCAGGCAGGAGTCCAGGCAGGATCCGATGCTCAGTAGTCTATGCCGCACCTTTATACTGCACCGCTGGGCAGAGAAGATATCGCTAACTATGGCTGCTTTGGCGCGATCGCCGGGGGCACCAGCTCAACTAAAGCCAGCAGCACTAAGCTCAGGGGCCACAAAAAATACTGCAAAAACAGCACTGAGTTGAAATAAAGAAACACCATCATCACCATGGCGGCAGAGGCCAAAATACCGATCTTTTCCTTCCAAAAGCTGAGGTAAATTAGCCCCATCAGCGACAGCATGAGCAGCTTGGCTTTTAGGCCTACCAGCCAGGGCAAGTCTCGGGAAAAAATTACGTCAAGAGAAGGCGCACCGTCAATGTGCGAACTGCCCAGCCGGGTAGCCGAAAACATAATTGATTTAAAGAATCCTTCAGCATTCAAAATCAGGAATGGCAGCGACGTCAAAACGGGAACGCTCAGAATAATTAAAAACCCTAGCCCTGCATGTTTGATGCGCTGAGTTTTACTCCCAGTCATCCAGAGATAAACCAGGTAAAGGGGCAGCAAAAAGATGGCAATTTGCTTAATCCCTAGAGAAACGCTAAACGCCAGCAGCGCTAGCCTGGGCTTTGCCTGCAGAAGAATGAGCGAGAGCAGCAAAAAAAAGATGGCCGCAAATTCAAGATGGTGTACTCGCGCGATGTAAATACTCCAGCGGCCCAGCAGCAGAATGGTGGCGGCGACAAAGCCAAACAGCCACAAACCTCGCCGATAAAAATATCTCAACGCTAGGGCCACGATGCCCATGTGAAAAGTGAACGAAAGGGGCCGCCACAGATACAGCCAGTCTACAAAGTCTGGTAGGCCTAGTTTTTGCACTAGCGCCGAGAAGAGATACGCTAGAGGAAAGTAAGTCGCATACTTGTCGTTGGCCCGCATGTCGCTAGCTAAAACTCTGGCGTAGGGGTTTTCTCCAGCCATAATTCGCTTCCCCTCCAGCCAGATGTAGTAAATATCTTGACCCATTAAATCGTTTGCAGGTGTAGACCAAAAGCTAATGTGCATGAGCAGACCAGCAGCGGTCAAAAGTAGGAGTGCCAGCCAGTATCGTCGATCTCCTCTGCGTAGCTGCGGCATGACAAACTGATTACCCCAAGCGCGCCGGTAAGGCAACATATCTATGTAACGAATCCTCAATTTACACTAAGTCCAGCTCGGGAACTGTAGTTGAATGGCACTGAGTTAAGTCTGGTGGGCCGTGTCCATCCTACAGAAAATCAAGGCTTTCGACGCTCTGCAAAAGCTTATTTCAGTGATATTCAACTGTAGTTTTCCCAACGGTAAAACTACAGTTCTGGACTTGAATTTGGTTCGGTAGGCAAAAGTTGACGGAGATCAGCCGTTTTTTGCCTTAGCTGGAAGGTCAACCACGGGAAACTGACGGTAGCAGGCCGCAATGATCATATAGACAGCGTAGGCGATAAAACCGAAGGCGATCGCGCCCAGCCATTGTTCGCCAAAGGGTTCTTCATCGAGTTTGTCAAACACGTTGCCCAACCCGCCCGCGAAATCATCCTCTACAAAGTAGGCAGCTTTGATCAGGTAGGCTCCGATTAAAACGAAACCGACTCCGCGAGCCGTAATGCCGACTTTACCAATTATTACCGCCGATCGCCTGACGGGGCGATACAGGTCTCGATGAAAATCACTGATGTAGCCGCCAGATGCCGCCCCGTAGATGTAGAGGAAACCTATGGCCATAACGCCACCGCCGATGCCAACCAGCATCCAGGGGCCAATTTCTCGCTCAAAAAGAACGGAGGCTAAGTCTTCTATAGTGTCGTCAAAATCGACCGCTAGGTTAAGGGCTAGTTTGCCAGCGGACTGCGCCACCCCTAAATAAGTAAGACCGCTGCAAACATAGCCGCATCGCTGCAGCACCTGGCGAAAGCTCAGAGATTCTGCCTGCCCTGGGCCAATACTCGCCTGCATCAGCCGCCACAGCACGTAGCCCAGCAGGCCAAACGCCAGTAGCCCCAGCACCGCGCTGCCCAAGGGCCAGTTATCTAGATCGGCAAGTGCCGCCTCGCTGCCCGCAACGATGGGCCGATCATGGATAATATCGTTAATGGCGAATAGACCAATTAGGCCGTAAAAAACACCTTTAGTTCCGTGGCCTAAGCGCATGTACCATTGCACCCAGGGCGCTTGAAAGATTTTTAGGAGCTGCCGCTGTGCTAGACGAACCAGGCCTCGTAAAGGTCTCAGTATCAGCTTGACATTAGGGTTTGTTCGCAATTTTCGCAATTAAGTTACCCGACTTTTCGACTAGAAGTATTGCAGCTAGAGTGACTCACTCCGAATCTGGTAATTTATTTTGAATGGTTCCGTCCCCGCTACAGCGCTGTGCCAGCCAAACTTTACTTTAGTCTGCAAGACCCTTGAACGGCCTCTCTATTCATTGGACTCTAGGGATGAATCTATCTAACTGGCTATAGCTTAAGCATTGGTCACCAAACCGCTTCTTTTAGGCTGCACTTGTAGCGCTGACGAGCTAGAGGGCGATTTTTAGGTAGGGGCAGGATTGCTGAGGCACTGCCGGGGGCGACCCATGATGCTGCCGTGACAGAGCTGCCTTAGCTGAAGCCGAGGGCTGATTCCGACGCTACAACCCGAGGAACGCCATATGTGGAGGCTTACAATTTCTATATTTGCCAAAATTCGCTACATGTAGCCCTACAAATCCGCTAACCTTAGGGGCAGCTTAGTTGCCCTCGGTTCGGAAAAATCTGAAGTATAGGCCACTGGGCACAGTAAAATTGTACTATTCTATTGCGGCGCTATGTCCTTTGTTGGTCTCCACATCCACAGTGCCTACAGCCTGCTCGACGGGGCCAGTCAGCTGCCCCAGCTGGTGGAGCGAGCCAAGGAGTTGGGCATGCCTGCGATCGCCCTCACCGACCACGGCGTCATGTATGGCGCGATCGAACTGATCAAGGTTTGCAAAGGGGTTGGCATCAAGCCAATCATCGGCAACGAGATGTACCTGATCAACGGCGACATTGGCCAGCAGCAGCGCCGCCCCCGCTACCACCAGGTGGTGCTGGCCAAAAACACCCAGGGCTACAAAAACCTAGTCAAGCTCACCACCATTTCCCACCTGCAAGGAGTGCAGGGCAAAGGCATCTTCTCGCGCCCCTGCATCAATAAAGACCTGCTGGAGCAGTACCACGAGGGGCTGATCGTCACCAGCGCCTGTCTGGGCGGTGAAGTGCCCCAGGCGATTTTGCAGAAGCGGCCCGATGTAGCCCGCAAGGTGGCCCAGTGGTATAAAGACCTGTTCGGCGCAGACTACTACCTGGAAATTCAGGATCACGGCTCGCCCGAAGACCGGGTGGTAAATGTAGAGATCCTCAAGATTGCCCGGGAGATGGATATCAAGGTGATCTGCACCAACGACTCCCACTACATTTCCTGCAACGATGTGGAGGCCCACGACGCCCTGCTCTGCATTCAGACCGGCAAGCTGCTGACCGAAGATAAGCGGCTGCGCTACAGCGGCACCGAGTACGTCAAATCCGCCGACGAAATGCGGCGGCTGTTTCGCGATCACATTGAGCCGGAGATGATTGAGGAATCGATCGCCAACACCCTGGAAGTCGCCGACAAAATCGAAGAGTACACCGGCATTCTAGGCCAGTCGCGCATTCCCGACTTTCCGATTCCCCCAGAGTTTAACGAAGATGCCGGAGCCTATATGGGCCACGTGGCGCGGGAGGGGCTAGTCAAGCGGATGAAGGCGGCCAGCTATGGCGAGATTAGCCAGGAGTACCGCGATCGCCTCGAATACGAAATCGAGATGATGATTCAGATGGGGTTCCCCACCTACTTTCTGGTGGTGTGGGACTACATTCGCTTCGCCCGCGACAACAACATTCCGGTGGGGCCAGGCCGGGGTTCGGCGGCGGGGTCGCTGGTGGCCTACGCCATGGAAATCACCAACATTGACCCCATCCACCACGGCCTGCTGTTCGAGCGATTCTTGAATCCCGAGCGCAAGTCGATGCCAGATATTGACACCGACTTCTGCATCGATCGCCGCGATGAGGTGATCAAATACGTCACTCGCCGCTACGGCGAAGAGCGGGTGGCCCAGATCATCACCTTCAACCGCATGACCTCCAAGGCGGTACTCAAAGACGTAGCCCGCGTGCTCGATATTCCCTACGCCGAGTCAGACCGCATGGCCAAGCTGATTCCGGTGGCGCGAGGCAAGCCCACCAAGCTCAAGGTAATGATCTCCGACGACACTCCCGCCCCGGAGTTCAAAGAAAAGTACGAGAACGACCCCCAGACCCATCGGTGGCTCGACATGGCCATTCGCATTGAGGGCACCAACAAAACCTTCGGCATGCACGCCGCTGGGGTAGTGATTTCCAAAGACCCCCTCGACGAAATTGTGCCCCTCCAGCGCAACAACGACGGCCAGGTAATCACCCAGTACTACATGGAAGATGTAGAAGCCCTGGGCCTGCTAAAGATGGACTTTTTGGGCCTGCGCAACCTGACTATGATCCAAAAAACCCTGGATTTAGTCGAGGCCACCCACGGCATCAAAATCGACCCCGACGACCTGCCCATGGATGACCCCGCCACCTACAAACTGCTGGAGCGTGGTGACCTGGGCGGTATCTTTCAGCTAGAGTCTTCCGGTATGCGCCAGATTGTGAAAGATCTCAAGCCCTCGGGTCTCGAAGACATTTCCTCGGTGCTGGCCCTCTACCGACCAGGACCGCTGGATGCCGGGCTGATTCCTAAATTCATCAACCGCAAGCACGGGCGCGAAAAAATTGACTTTGCCCACGAAATTCTAGAGCCAATTCTGAAAGAGACCTACGGCATCATGGTCTACCAAGAGCAGATCATGAAGATCGCTCAGGATATGGCGGGCTATTCCCTCGGCCAGGCCGACCTGCTGCGGCGGGCCATGGGTAAAAAGAAGGTCTCAGAAATGCTGAAGCACCAGGGCAACTTTGTCAGCGGCGCGGTAGAGCGCGGCCTGGCCAAAAAGACCGCCGAAGAACTCTGGGATCAGATGGTGAAGTTTGCCGAGTACTGCCTCAGTGCCGACACCGAACTGCTGACGCTGGAGTACGGCCCGTTAACCATCGGTGAAATTGTCGCCAAGCGCATCCCCTGCCATGTGTTTAGCGTGGATGACCAGGGCTATGTCTACACCCAACCCATCGCTCAGTGGCACCGTCGCGGCCAGCAAGAAGTGTTTGAATACCACCTCGACGACGGCTCTACGATTCGCGCTACCGCCGACCACCAGTTTATGACTGAGACTGGGGAAATGATGGCGATCGACGAAATCTTTCAGCGCGGGCTAGAGTTGAAGCAGGTGGAAGCACCCTGTCCGCAGGTGCTGCGCTGCGCGTGACCAGCAGGCTTAATTAAGAGAGTAGATATCCCACAAGAAATCAGATTAATTAGCTACTATAGTAGCTAATTAATTAGCCTAGCTATTATGGCTCTTTTTAGGCAACTCTTAAGACTGCACAAGGGCAATATTCCTCTTGAGGATTTCTTTACTGAGATTGTTGCTTACTTCCTGAGTGAAAACAAAGATATCTTGCTTACTTGGCTCAAGTATAGCCATATTCTAGAGTCAGGAGATTGCATAGGGGCTGACCTTGCTACACAGAAAACTTATAAGCATCCTGTTACAGGTGATGAAAAGCGTCCTGATGTAGTGATCGAGCTATCAAATAAATCAGGTTATGATCTCATCTTTATCGAAAGCAAGGTGGGATCATCCGAAGGATATAATCAATTGTCTGCTTATGCTGAAATTCTGGAATCACTACCTGGATATCAGCAAAAGTTTTTGATTTATATTACCAGGAGATTTGATCCAAAAGAAAAAACTAAAGTCTTCAAAAATATTTCTGAACCTACAGTTAAGTTTAGACAGTTGCGGTGGCATAAATTTTATCAGTTCTTGACTTCACAAGAGAACTCTGAGCTCAAGCAAGAAATTATTCTATTTATGCAGGAGTATTACATGGCAAAAAGCAATCAGTTTTCTTCGGCTGATATATTGGCATTGATGACATTTCCTTTAGCGCTTGATTTGATGAAACAGGTGATGTGGGGGAAAGTACTCCATAAGTTTGAAGATGTTCTTGGTGAGCACAAACCTCTTGGGTTTAGAAAACGTCGTGCACTTCAAACTATCGAGTGGCATGGTCGCTACATCATCATTTCTGGGATGCCGGATAAATGGGCATGTTTTATAGGTTTCTTTATGAAATCTTCTATTCCTTCTGACTATCCCACTATTCGACTTGTATTGGAGGTGGCTCCAAATTCTCCTAAGCGAAAAGAAATTATCGAGGAGATGCGAAAAATCTCTAATCAATTCAACTGGAAATCTAATAGTCTAGATGTGCCAGGTTCGTGGGCAAGTATTTCATTGGACAAGAGTTTAAAGGATTTTATTTCACTAGATGATCATGTGTACGAAATTGAAGAATTCTTTCTCAATGCACTGAAAGAACTGGAGCAGGTTAGGCAGCAATATCCTCAATTGCCCTGGGGAACGGTATCAGATGAAGACGAGGAAGTACTCGAGAATGATGCTTGAAATTGAAAGCATAAGTAACTTGGGCTCTACTCCGTTTAACCCAACATCTGCAAAGGCTTTATTAGGTTACAAGTTCAGTTCGCCTCTAAGGAGTGAGTATGGTACAGGCAACTGCGTATCTCTATGTAGTACGAGACGACAGCATCCTTAACGGAGAGCCTATTATTCAAGGTACTCGTACTCCAGTTAGAGCCATTGTAGAAACTTGGCGCATGGGTGTTGCCCCAGAGGAAATTCCTAAAGGGATGCCTCACCTAACCCTGGGGCAAGTTTTTGGTGCATTAACTTATTACAGCGATCACCAGGAAGAGATTAATCAATACATTGAGCAAAATCGCATTCCTGACGAACTCATTGATCCCTTGGTTAAAGCTCTGTGAGCAGTTTGTTTATTTGCTTGTACCTGGATGAAGATGTCAATGTCTTGGTAGCAGATTTGATTGGAGCCAGAGGCTTTGATGTGCTTACTGTACGGGATGCGGGGCGGCTTAGGGCATCGGATGAGGAGCAGTTGGCCTATGCTATCAGCCAAGGCAGGACATTAGTTACCCACAATAGAGCAGACTTTGAAGAGCTTGTGCAGAATTATTTTGAGCTAGAAAATATGCACTACGGGGTGATTTTTGCAGTTCGTCGCTCTCCTCAAGAAATTGCGAAGCGACTACTGGCTATCTTAAATCAAGTGACTTCGGAAGAAATGCAAAACCAAGTCCGATACATTTAGTCACAGGGTGCAACACCTATAAACAGATCCGTTAATGTTTGGTCGGTTCCATAGGCATTGTAGGGCGACCATACGGTTGCTTGGTAGAGGCCAGCTGATCGAGCAACGCATTTTCTTGGGCTTGAGTTTCGGTAGGTTGCAGTTTGCAGCCTTCTTCTTTGGCGACAGCCAGCAAGAGAAAATGAATCAGGCGCAGCTTATCTTGGTGGGTGAGTTAGCTAACGGCGGGGAGCATTCTGCCAGGGGCATAGGTTTAGTGAGGCTCTACACCCACAGGGTAGCTTAAGCAGACTATGGATTCAGTCATTGACCGACGCTCTAAAGCTTTGAGCAACATTGTGGCTAAACCCATCGCCCAGTAGCACCGTCGCGGCCAGCGGGAGGTGTTTGAATACCACCTCGACGACGGCACTACCCTCCGCGCCACCGCCGACCACCAGTTTATGACTGAGACTGGGGAAATGATGGCGATCGACGAAATCTTTCAGCGCGGGCTAGAGTTGAAGCAGGTCGAAGCTCCTTGGCCAACGGTGCTTAGGTGCGCCTAACTAGTACTCTGAGGCGGAGATCTCTCGACTATTGACGCGCAGGCATAGCGATTGCTGCAAGCGTTCTGATAGTAGATCTACTTCTGCCTTAGAGTACTATAGCGATCCTACGTAATTACTGAAAAGAAAGAGGCCTGAAAGCCTTATCCAGCAACGATGTCCATTTCACGAATCAAATAGGATTGCTATAGGATAGCTGGTCTTCGGATAAAAACCTTTGCTGCCTAGGCTGTTTAGTCCTATGGATAAGCGCTTAAATGAAAGCAGCTATTCTTTTGGTTTATAAGCAATTTGTATAGACTCAGAAAATATTTTTATGAATAAAGTAACTGGGTAAATCAAGATGTATCTCGGTTTACAGTCTCTAGTTGAGCTTGATGGAATAAATGGGTTTCAGATAAGTTGAGACAGGTAAAAAATGCGCTACTTACTAGGTTGGTCTCGGGAAAAAATTGCTTCAGGTCTATTAGTAACTTCAGTCGTTTTTATGGGTGCCTGCTCGGCAGGTGAAGTTGGCTCCAGTGGCGAATCTACGGATTCAGGCAGCAACTCTGGCAAGGTTATTCGAATTGCGATCGGCACCCAAGATCAGGTAATCAACACTGCCGTTGGCGGAGCCACAGTACGCGAGCTAGAGCTTCTAGAAAAGCATCTGCCGACCGACGGCAAATATGAGGGAGTCGACTACGATATTCAGTGGTCTAGCTATACGTCTGGCCCCCCCATTACCAATAAGATGCTGGCCGATCAAATTGATATTGGCCTGATGGGTGACTTTCCAGCCGTGATTAATTTGATTAAATTTCAGCAAGAAGCCGCAGATGCCAACTCTGTTTTCATTGGTACTTTAGCCTACAGTCCTAATGGTGCGGGTAACGCGGTGGTCGTACCCAAAGATAGCGATGCCACCTCTCTAGCCGATTTAAAGGGCGGCACTGTTTCAGTTCCCTTTGGCTCAGCGGCCCACGG
Organism: Nodosilinea sp.; assembly: GCA_049646445.1. Classification (GTDB taxonomy): domain Bacteria; phylum Cyanobacteriota; class Cyanobacteriia; order Phormidesmidales; family Phormidesmidaceae; genus Nodosilinea. The sequence continues at coordinate 27,608 of JBARVV010000066.1, forward strand.
CATGGTGCTCAAGGCTCTAGCCGATGCCGGGTTAGACCCAGAAACTGATGTTGACCTTATTAGTCAAGCCCCTGAAGTAGGTGGTTCCAGCCTGCGTACCGGGCAGATCGACGCCCATGCCGACTTTGTGCCCTTTGGTGAACTATTTCCTTTCCGAGGGTTTGCCAAAAAAATATTTGATGGTGCCCAAACCGGGGTTCCGACCCTCCACGGCATCACAGTGCGCTCTGATTTCGCCGAGGAATATCCCGAAATTGTGGTGGCCTACTTGAAGGCGGTGCTTGAAGCCAATCAGATGTTCCAGGCCGATCCTGAAGGGATTTCTGCCCAGATTGAAGAGTGGTCAGGCATTGAAAAGGAAGTGGTCTATATGTTTTTAGGTCCCTCTGGCTTACAGCCCCTCGATCCAACCATTCGTGAGGTGCAGGTTAGCGCTTTAAAAAACAGTATTGCTACCCTAACTAGCCTAGGCAAAATTGAAAAACCTGTGAATCCAGAAGAAGTGGTCAACTGGATTGATGAAAGCTATTTACTCACAGCCATGGAAGACCTGGGGCTCGACTATGACGAAGTCATTGCCACCGCAGAAGCCTTTCAGATTACTGGTGAAGATGCTCTGACCGGAGAGGCCATTGAAGATCCCAAACTGGCGGCTCAGCTTTGGGTGCAGGGAGAGGAAAAAGTAGCCAATTATGCTTCGATCGCCAACATGATCAAAGCCCTTTCTGCTCTACAGACCGAAGGGCAGGCGGCAGATGTTATGTTCGTCCATGACTACAATAACGGCTGGAAACTGTTTGCAGAAAACGCTTATTTTGTCAGCAATGGGGATGAGGTAGCGGCTTTCTTGGTCGAGTCTGACGCCCAGACCTATGCCTCGTCCACAGGCGGCCAAATGACGGCTTTTAGGGGGTTACAAGACCTCTACGTCGATCGCAAATCGGTACTGGTAGGGGCACGTTAGCCTCTTTAGGTTCAAGATAGCCACGGGCAAGCAGCCTTAGAGCGTTCCAGCTAGATACCTATCTAGGTCTCACTGCGACCGACCCGTTGGGCCGAGTTCGCAGCCACGGCAAGGACATTTTTTAGATGGAATGCTCTTACACCCAATCGAGTCTTCCTATTGCGGTGCTTCTCGCTGCACTTTGAGGCCCTGTGTGTGGGTCATAGAGAGCAGAATGGCGGGATCTGCTTGCCCTACTGTGGCTTGTAGTCGACATGTATTGATGTGATTGAGAGGCAAACCATGGCGGTTTCGGTTTCACGGGTAGGATATCCACGCTGGCTAGACCAGGTCAGCCGTACTTTGAACGGTCTATTTTTATCTAGTCGCTCGGCGCGGCGACTACTGGCGTTGGTATTGTTCTTCGGCATTTGGCAGATACTGTGTGCAATTAATTTCGACTTTTTTATTAATTTTCAGTTTGTACCTTCTCCCGTAGAGGTGTTTAAAGCCACATTGACCTTTTTCACCGAGAACCCCTGGGTACATTTTCGCTCAAGCCTTAGCCGCGTGCTGTGGGGCTATGCCATAGCCTCTGGGTTGGGTGTACTGCTAGGCATCATAATTGGCTGGTTTGCCGTAGCAGAAGACTTACTGATGCCCTCCCTAGAACTGCTGCGCCCAATTCCAGCCGTAGCCTGGATTCCCCTGGCCATTTTAATGTTTCCTAATGCCGAGAGTGGGATGATTTTCATCACCTTTGTGGGGGCATTTTTCCCGGTTTTAATCAGCACGATTGGCGGGGTAGAAAGCACCCTGAGCGATACGGTATTGATTCGGGTAGGGCAGTGTTTAGGGGCTAAGCCCTGGCACATTTTCAAAGATATCGTAGTGCCAGGATCCTTGCCTAGCATTGCCAGCGGGCTGGTAATTGGCATGGGCAATGCCTGGTTTTGCCTGGTAACAGCCGAAATTTTGGCTGGACGCTACGGTATTGGTTATGTCACCTGGGAATCCTACGTTACCTCTAATTATCCTCCTATTGTGATGGGGATGCTGATGATTGGTCTAATGGGAGCGTTTAGTTCCTGGGCTGTGAGCCGGGCTATGGAAGCGCTGATGCCCTGGCGGGTGATTAAGAAGCAGGGCAGCGTTTAGTAGGTTTTCCGGTTTCAGGTCAAAGTTTGACAGCAGCTTGTGGGCGAGCAGTGCCTGCCAACGTTACTCAGCCGTAAATCTTCAATTGTAATTGGCAAAGTTTTTTTGATGCTACTCAAAGGACGATTAAGACGTGACGATGACGCAGTTAGAACAACGACAGACTACAAAAGGAGCCGTTCAGGTCGAGGGGCTGTCGGTCACTTTTCGCAATCGGGGTCACGAAACCCACGTGCTGGATTCGATTCAGCTAGGCATTAAGCCCGGTGAATTTGTGTGTTTGTTAGGCCCGTCTGGATGTGGTAAATCAACGTTACTAAACGTCGTTGCCGGATTTATTAAGCCTACGGCGGGCTATGTGATGGTCGACCAGGCGCCGATTACGCGCCCTGGGGCCGATCGCGGCTTTGTGTTTCAGCAGTATTCGCTACTGCCCTGGAAGACCGCCTTTCAAAATATTGAACTGGGGCTAAAAATTCGGGGCATGGCCAAGGGCGATCGCACTGAACTGGTGCACGACTACCTGAATCGGGTGGGGCTGTACAAGCATCGCAATAGCTACCCTCACCAGCTATCGGGAGGCATGCAGCAGCGGGCCAGCATTGTGCGGGCGCTGGTCAACTCACCGTCGGTGCTGCTGATGGATGAGCCCTTTGCCGCCCTCGATGCCCAAACCCGGCACATGATGCAGGAGCTACTGCTGGATATTTGGGAAGATTTGAAGACTACGGTAATCTTTGTCACCCACGACATTGAGGAGGCGATCTTTTTGGGCGATCGCATCTGCATTATGGGAGTACAACCAGGTCACATCAAGGCCGAGATTCCGATTGACCTGCGTCGCCCTCGTCACTTTGACGACACGCTATCAGCGGAGTTTGTCACCCTGCACCGCCGGGCATTTGAGTGCATCCGCGAAGAAACCATGAAAAGCATGGAAGGTTGCCTGTAGGGGCAAACGGCGTTTGCCCTGCCCACGGGGTGATCTAACGGGATGTGGGGTTAAAGCGACGCGATCGCCCGCTCCAAAAACTCCGGCTGCATCCAGCGATCGAGGTTAATCTGGCCCAGGTGCTCTTGTCCGGCAATTTCACCCAGCTGACGAATGTGAGACTGGAGCCAGTCAGTGCGCAGCTGGGTTTCGGGCAGGTAGACCACATCGCTGCGATCGCTCGTGCTCGATCGCAGCGTTTTGGCCACAATGGCAGCATCCATATTCACCCAGCGGCTGACCAGGGTGGTGGCCATGGGCTGGGTGGCGTACCAGTACTGGGCAGCCAGCAGCGATCGCAGGTAGGCGACGGCAATTTCGGGGTACTGCTCGGCCAGTACGTCCCGAATGACCACGCCGTGGAAGGTGGGCAGACCGTCTAAATTTTCGTGTAGCAGACGCCGAAACTGGCCCTTGTGCTTAGCAATTTCATGGAATGGGGCGAAGTAGGCGTAGCCATCCACCGGAGAGATGTTGCGGCCCGACCGCTGAGAATTGGCACTGTCGAGGCAGGTGAGGGTGACGGCGTCGAGAATTTGCCGGTGGTGGAGCGATCGCATCACCATGCTGTGGGCCGCTGAACCAAAGGGCACCGCAATCACCCGCCCCGCCAGATCATCAATGCAGTCGAGGGTTGAGTGCTGCGGCACAATGATGTCGTTGCCGGTACCGTCTAGGTTGCTAGCTACAAAGCTGATGAGTCGGGTGCCCGCCGCTGGGGCGCTACTATCGGCAGCGGCGGCACTCAGCAAGAGCGGATAATCGCCCAGCACGCCAATATCAATTTGCTGAGCCTCTAGCCCGGCCACAATGGGTGCCCCAGAACTGTAGTCAGACCACTGAATGCGGTACTGCACGCCGCTGTAGCGGCCTTCTCGGGGCAAGAAGTGCTCAAGCAGCCCCAGCCGCTGGATAATTAGCCCAGCAGTCACCGTTTGAATAGTGCGATTTTGGGTACCAATGGTGAGGCAAATGGTCTCGGTGCCGCTGGTCGCCCCAGAGCGCAGCAAAAAGTTAGGGGCCTGAAAGCGAGGCACCTGAGGACCTAAGGACTTGCTAGTCGGCCCTTCGCCCGAGCGATCTTGGTCTGTAGGGGAGAGCTGAGCCAGCGGCTCAGCAGAAGACAGCCCCTGGACAGTTAGTCCCTGGAGAATGCCAGGTTGGCTCTGCACCATATCCATAAACTGGCGCACTGGCTCTAGGCCCAGACTGCCCCGCCCCGACGCCTGGCCCGCCAGACCTAGGGCACGGCCCAGGCGCTTGGCCATCAGCAAAAACAGAGGCGTGCCCAGGGCGAACTCCTCTAGGGGAATCCGACGCAGCAGCCCAGCCTCGCACTCTACCTGAAACTCAAAATCGGAGACAAACCCCAGGTAGTGACCCTGGAGCAGGTAGGTGCGCATTAAACTGGCTGAGTCAACGATTTCTACATGGGCAAAATCGGCTAGATTTAGGCCCAGTTCTTGCATGCGCTTTTGCAGCATAATGCGGCCCGGAACGCCCTCGGGAGGCAAGACCCACGACTGATCCGTAAGTTCTTTTAGGCTCAGCCAGGGGCGCTGGGCTAGCTGATGGCTGCTAGACACCACTAAAGAATAGTGAACAGAGCCAATTGCCAGTTCTGAAATTTCATCGAAAGCCGAAAAACTCAGATCTGAGACACCCAAATCTACCTCGCCAGTCTTAATAGCGCGGTACAGCGGCTCGATCGCATCAAACTGAACGCATTTGGTTTGCACATCGGGGTAGATGCGTCTGTACTCGTATAGCACCGATGGCAGCCAGTTACTCAGCACATCGGGCATACAACCAATTTTTAAGGTACTGAATTTTCCCTGTTTTATTTCTTCAATTTCAGCCACTAGACGGCTTTCTAGATCGACCAGACTAGGCCCTTCTTCCAGCAGGTACTCTCCTGCTTGGGTAAGTTCTATGCGACGCCCTAATCGTCTAAAGAGAGGGGTTTCCAGCTCGCACTCCAAACATTTTATTTTAGCACTTACGGCAGGCTGGGTTAGATTTAGTGTATCGGCTGCTTCGGTAAAACTTAGGCAGCGAGCCACCTCGAGAAATACTTTTAGCTGGTAAATTTCCATAGCTCTTTGTTTGCCTAAGCTGCTTTTAGAACTGGCCAAAAACACGGAATAACTAAAGCAATCAATCGTGTTTTATGCGATTTCAGTGGATGCAGTTAATCTACACCAACTGATCGCAGTATAACTCCGGCGAATGCCTACTTAAGGCAGGTATTAAATTCCATCTATTTTTTTGATGAGTGTATAGAAGGCTGTGATGGATAAACCGTATTCAATGTTACAAACCGCATTGATTGACATTGGGGGCCTGCTTTAAGCTAATAATCAAAGGCCTCAGAGCCAAGGGTTAGTTGCCGTTTTTAAGCATTAGCTAACCGTGATAGTTTAAGTCCAGATCGGGATCTGTAATTTTCTCGTCATCAAAACTCGACTTCTGGGCTTGGATTTAATTTATTTCAATTTCACTGCCGTTTAAACCAAGGACGTGGTTACGTGAACATTCAGTATCTTAAAACTGATTTTCTAGTCGTCGGCGGTGGCACCGCTGGCACGATGGCAGGCATTAAGGCGAAGCAGGCCAGCCCCGAGAGCGATGTGCTGATTTTAGAGAAAGCCAATATTCGCCGCAGCGGCGCGATCGCGATGGGCATGGACGGGGTCAACACCGCCGTCATACCCGGCAACTCTACCCCCGAGCAGTACGTGCGCGAAATCACCATCGCCAACGACGGCATTGTCAACCAAAAAGCCGTCTACGAAACCGGGCGACTGGGTTTTGAGGTGATCCAAGAATTGGAGAGCTGGGGCGTCAAGTTTCAAAAAGACCACGAGGGCAACTACGACCTCAAGCAGGTGCACCGGGTGGGCAAATACGTGCTGCCCATGCCCGAGGGCAAAGACCTGAAGAAAATTCTGGCCCGCCAGGTCAAGCGCCACAAGGTCAACGTTACCAACCGGGTGATGGCCACCCGCGTTATGGTGCAAAACGGTCGCGTTACCGGGGCGGTGGGCCTGGATGTCCGCAACGGCAACATGGTGGTGATTCAGGCCAAGGCTGTCGTGCTCTGCACCGGGGCCTGCGGTCGCCTGGGTTTGCCCGCCTCCGGCTACCTCTACGGCACCTACGAAAACCCCACCAACGCGGGCGACGGCTACTCGATGGCCTACCACGCCGGAGCCGAACTGACCAACATCGAGTGCTTCCAGATCAACCCGCTGATCAAAGACTACAACGGCCCCGCCTGCGCCTACGTGGCCAGCCCATTCGGGGCCTACACTGCCAACGCCGAGGGTCACCGCTTCATCAACTGCGACTACTGGAGCGGTCAGATGATGTTGGAAGTCTATAAAGAACTGCACTCCGGCAAAGGCCCAGTCCACCTGAAGATGTACCACCTCGACGACGACACCATCAACGAAATCGAAACCATTCTGTGGGATAACGAACGCCCTAGCCGGGGTCGCTTCCACGAGGGCCGGGGCGAAAGCTATCGCACCCACGGCGTCGAGATGAATATCTCCGAAATTGGCCTGTGCAGCGGCCACAGCGCCTCGGGCGTCTGGGTGAATGAGCGGGCCGAAACGACAGTTCCTGGTCTCTACGCGGCGGGCGATATGGCCAGCGTGCCCCACAACTACATGATTGGCGCGTTTGTCTATGGCCGGATTGCGGGCCAAAACGCCATGGACTACGTGCGCGATCTGGAGCATGTCGAGCCCGACGCCGAGTTTCTCGCCGCCGAGCAGGCCCGCATCTACGCGCCCCTGCAGCAGCCCGACGGTGTGCCCCACACCCAGATCGAGTACAAGCTGCGCCGCCTGGTCAACGACTACCTGCAGCCGCCCAAGTCGCCCCACAATATGGACATTGGCCTGCAAAAATTTGTTGCCTACGAAGAAACCCTGGGCCTAATGGGTGCCCGCGACCCCCACGAGCTGATGCGCTGCATGGAGGTTCACTTTATCCGCGACTGCGCCGAGATGGCCGCCCGTGCCTCCCTGTTCCGCAAGGAAACCCGCTGGGGCCTCTACCACTACCGCCTCGACTATCCCGAAAAGAATAACGAGGAATGGTTCTGTCACGTCAACCTCCAGAAGGGCGAAACTGGCCATATGGAGCTGTTTAAGCGCCCGGTCGAACCCTACATCGTCGATGTCGATCTAGTCGAAGAAGTCTACGATGTCGCCGTCCGGTAGGGTGGGCACCGCCCACCATCTCTCTTCGCTGCACCCGATAACCCCGCCGGTTGGGTGAAACGAAGTGAAACCCAACGCCAATCCTCGCTGTTGGGTTCCGCTGCCGCTACACCCAACCTACGCCTCGACTTCAAATTTTTGTTTCCTAGAGAACTTGGCTAAAGCACATTTCCGGTGAGGGCGCACAACCGTGTGCCCCTACGAAACCCCGATCCCTGACCATTGACCTGAAGAAAAATTATGGCCTTAACCTCCCAACGTGTTGACGTACCTGTAATCGTCGATGAATCGAAATGCCTCGAAAAATGCAACGCCTGCATTGAGGTCTGCCCCCTCGACGTGCTGGTGAAAAATCCCGAGACTGGCAAAGCCTACATGAAGTACGACGAGTGCTGGTTCTGCCTGCCCTGTGAGAAGGAATGCCCCACTGGGGCGATTACGGTGCAGATTCCGTTCTTGCTGCGATAGGGACAGTAGTTCTCAATTTTGAGTTTTGAGTTTGAATTAGCCTCCTTCCATCGACACCTCAAACCTCTATTCCCTCCCCCCTGCCGTCATTTTGAAACTATCCCCATGTACACCACCGATATGGATCCCGAAGTAGCCCAATGGGTTGAGATGCTGCGATCGCCCGATCTCGACAACCGCTTAGTCGCCGTCAAAACCCTGCAACACCTGGGCGACGAAGATGCGATCGAGCCGTTAATCGGGGCGCTCTACGATGAAAACCCCACGGTGCAAGCGATCGCCATCACCACCCTGTGGGAATTTGCCAACCCGGTCGCCATTAACCCACTGATTGAGTGCCTCAGTTCGCCCCACGAGAACGTGCGTAGCGAAGCGCTGTCGGCCCTCAAAGAATTGGTTTCCACCAACGATCTGATGAAGCTGCTGGATGTGTTGCAGGTGGGCAATGTTCACGCTCAGCTCAATGTGCTGGTGCTGCTGCGCAAAATTCACGACGCCCAGGCGCTGCCATATATCATGCCGTTCTTTGAGTCAGAGAACCCGGAGCTGCGGGCGGCGGCGGTGATCACCCTGCGCTACCTGAACCAGGTGGTGCGCTGCGAACCGGCTTTGGCCCTGGCAAAAGATCCTGATGAGTCGGTGCGGCGGGCGACGACCCTCACCCTGGGCCACCTGAGCGATGCGGCGGTGGTGCCGCTGCTGTGCGACCTGCTGACCAGTGACCCCGATTGGCAGGTGCGGCGCAATGCAGCCCAGTCGCTGGATATTTTGGCTGACCCGGCGGCGATTCCTGCCCTGGTGGCGGCGATGGATGACCCTGAATGGCAGGTACGCAAGTTCACCGCCCGCGCTTTGCAGAAAACTCCAGATATCCAAGCTCTTCCGGTGCTGATCAAGTCCCTGGCCGACGAGTACTCCGACGTGCGGCGCGATGCGGCCACTGCCCTGGGCAAACTGGCCGACACCAACGCCCTGCCCGCTCTGCAACAGACCCTCAACGACCCCGATATGGACGTGCGGATTTTTTCCCAGCGTGCCATTGACGCGATCCAGAAGTCTCAGCCAGAAACCTCTAATGTCTAGCCATTCTTCTCCGTTTCATCGTGCTGCTGAGGTTCCCACCGAAGCACCTCCTAGCCATGAGGCGATCGCCCGCAAGGCCGAGGTGATCGCCCAGCTCAAAACCCTGCGCGAGCCCGCCCTGGGCAACGACCTGGTTAGCCTAGGCATGGTGCGCAACCTGCAGGTGGTCGACGACTATGTCTACCTGCGGCTCTACGTGGGCCGCCACCAGCTTGCCCTGCAAGACCAGGTGCAAGCCACCCTGGGGCAGCTGCCCTGGTGCAAAAAAGCCTACGCCCAGGTCTGCACTATTCCTGGGGTTCGCACCACCCTGGCGGTGTCGAGCGGCAAGGGTGGCGTAGGCAAATCGACCACCGCTGTGAATTTGGCGGCGGCTCTGGCCCAAACCGGGGCCAAGGTGGGGCTGCTGGATGCCGACATCTACGGCCCAAATGTGCCCCAAATGCTGGGCCTGGGTCATTCGGAAGTTCGCGTGATCGACACTCCCGAGGGCCAGCGGTTTGTGCCCCTAGAAGCCCACGGCATTAAGCTGATGTCTGTCGGGCTGCTGGCGAAGGGCGATCACCCGTTGGCCTGGCGGGGGCCGGTAATGCACAAGATTCTCACTCAGTTTCTCCACGAGGTGGACTGGGGTGAGCTGGATTACCTGCTGATCGACCTGCCCCCCGGCACGGGCGACGCCCAGATTACCATCGTTCAAGAAAGCCCAATTTGCGGCGTGGTGATGGTGACAACGCCGCAGCAGGTGGCGGTGTCTGATGTGCGCCGCAGCGTACACATGTTTCGCCAGGTGGGTGTGCCGGTGCTGGGCCTGGTCGAAAATATGAGCTATCTGCTCTGCGGCCACTGCGGCGAACCGACGCCGATCTTCGGCAGCGGCGGCGGTGCTCAGATTGCCACAGAACTCTCGGTGCCGTTGTGGGGGCAGGTGCCGATCGACCCGCGCATTTGCGAACAGGGTGATGCGGGCGTGCCCTTGCCGATGAAGCTCCCCGATGCCCCCCTGAGCCAGATTTTTGGCCAGATTGCCCTGGGGCTGAATGCGACCTTTGGGGTAGCGGCGGTGGAGGAGTTGGCAACGGTGTGTTGACACCCACAATAGGGCAGGGCAAATGCCGTCTGCCCCTGCATAGGTCTACCGTAGGGTGAGCACTGCCCCCCAGCGTTAACCAGCGTTAAATTAATGCCATTCACCCAGGATTGATCAGGGCAAACGGCGTTTGCCCCTACAAATACCTCTCCACCCCTATTCTCTTTTCCGGGTCCCCGCCGACACCTCACTCCTGACTTAATCTGGTCAATCGGGGGATCCTTTTCTAATGTTTGCACTGGCAGGAGACATACCCATGAGCATTGGCATGTGGCTACTCAGCTTGGGGGTGGTGGCGATCGCAGGCTTTACCCGAGGTTTCTCTGGCTTTGGCGCTGGTTTAATTCTGGCCCCCTCGCTCAGCCTGTTGTTTAACCCCCAGCAGGTAGTCGCCACCGTCGTACTGCTCGAAATTACCGCTGGCACCGGCCTGGTGCCCGAAGCCATCCAAAAGACCAGGTGGCAAGAGGTTTTGCCCCTGGTACTGAGCGCGATCATGATGGTGCCTGTGGGGGCACACTTTCTGGCTCTATTGGAGCCGACCCTAATGCGACGAATTATCGGCGGGCTAATTTTGGGCTTTGTGCTGCTGCTGCTGACGGGCAAAAGCCGCTATACCCGGCCACGCCTTGCCTGGACTTCGGGGGTGGGAGCCGCCAGCGGATTTTTGACTGGTCTAGCAGGCATTGGCGGTCCGCCTATTGTGCTCTACCAAATGTCGGGCAGCAACCCCGCCGCCGCCAGTCGGGCCAACTTTATCGTGTTCTTTGCCCTTACCCAGCTAGTTGCCCTGGGGTCGTACTGGGCTAGGGGCCTAATGTCGGCCACTGTCTGGACGCTATTTGTCAGCTTTCTGCCCGCGTTTGTAATCGGTCTGCTGGTCGGGCGTCGCTGCTTTAAGCGAGTCGATGAAATCCTCTTTCGCCGCTTTGTGATTGGTCTGCTCTTAACGGTGGCCATGCTAGCGCTGGTGGCCTGATATCCACCCTGTAAAAGGCTTTAAACCATGAAACTATCGTCTAAATCTGATCGAGGGGCGTCTACCCTTGGTTCGGCTTCGAGCGGCTGGAAAACCCAGAGCCTATCGATTTTGCCAGGCCTGTTGCTTACGGTGCTAATGGCTGGAGTCGCCATTGTTTTGGGCCGGGTCATTGGCCTAGAAACCCTCAACCCGCTGCTAATTTCAGTGCTCCTGGGCATCGCCTGGCGGCAGTGGGGCACGGTACCTGTTGCCTATCGCCCCGGCATCAAATTTGCCATGAAGCGAGTGCTGCGGCTGGCGGTAATTTTGCTGGGTTTGCGGCTGAGTTTGGCAGAAGTGATGGCCGTCGGCCCCTGGGGGCTAGGGATCGTAGCTATTGGCACCCTCAGCACCTTTTACCTGACCGGCTGGCTGGGGCAGCGGCTGGGCGTGAACCCCCGACTGACTCAGCTAATTGCGGCGGGCACCTCGATCTGTGGGGCTTCGGCGGTGGTGGCGACCAATACCGTAGTGGAAGGATCTGAGGAAGATATGACCTACGCGATCGCTACCATCACCGGCTTTGGCACCGTGGCTATGCTTATCTATCCCATGTTGGGCAATCTGATGCAGCTCAGTCCCGAAACCTTTGGCATGTGGTGCGGAGCCTCGGTACACGAAGTAGCCCAGGTACTTGCCACTGCTTTTCAAAGAGGGGAAACTAGTGGTGAATTGGCCACGGTTACCAAACTCTCGCGAGTGCTGTTGGTGGTGCCAATTATTGTTAGCTTGGGGTGGCAAACCAGCCGTTCCAGTCGGCACCAGCGATCGACTATTCCTATTCCTTGGTTTGTTGTCTTTTTTGGTCTTTTAGTCTTAGCTAACAGCCTCAATCTGGTCGCAGAACCGATCAAAGCCATCGTCCTCGACGGCAACCAGTGGTTACTCTGCATGTCGCTGGTAGCCATGGGGCTAGAAACCAATCTATCGAACCTCACCCAGCTGGGCGTTAAGCCTGTTTATCTAGCTGGGTTATCGTGGCTATTTTTGGCGATAGTCAGCTTATTAATGATTGGCTTAGGCAGTTTCCTGGCCTAGTGGATTGGGTCTACAATCGACGATAGTCTCATGCACGGTTTTGAAGCCGAGCGGAGGGTGCGCCCCCCAGGCAGGCGGTAGGTTTTCCTCGCTATCTAGTACTAGACTATTACTCTACCCCTTCAGCTCAACCCCACACGTCCTATGCTGGCCCAGACACCTCCCCTGAAGCTTGATTTTGTGCGTCAGCACTTCCCGTCATTGGCGGGGGATTGGGTCTTTTTTGACAATGCGGGCGGTTCGCAGATTCTAAAGCCCGTCGTCGATCGCATCACCGAGTTTCTCTACGAGTCGAACGTGCAGCTGGGAGCCTCCTACGCCGTTTCGCAGCAGGCGACGGAGCGCGTGGCCGCTGGCACCAGATCGATGGCCACGTTCATCAACGCAGCTGACCCGGCAGAAGTCATTCTCGGCCCCAGCACCTCGGCGCTGCTGCGGATGCTGGCCCAGTGCTTTCGGCCCACGCTAGAGCCGGGCGACGAAATTATCGTTACCAATGCTGACCACGAGGCCAACATTAGCCCCTGGGTGGAGCTAGCGCGCGACGGCATTGTGATCAAAACCTGGCGGGTGAACCCGGCCACCTTTGAGCTGGAGCTGGATGATCTGGAGGCACTGCTGACGCCGCGTACCCGGCTGGTGGCGGTGACTCATGTCTCAAATGTGCTGGGAACGGTGAATCCGGTGCGGGCGATCGCCGATTTGGTTCACGCCCACGAGGCGCTGCTGTGTGTGGATGGTGTGGCCTTTGCGCCCCACCGCCGCGTGGATGTGCAGGCGCTGGATGTCGATTTTTACACCTTCAGCCTTTATAAGGTGTATGGCCCCCACCAGGCGCTGCTCTACGGCAAAAAAGAGCTGCTGCTGGCTCTGCCGGGGTACAACCACTACTTTATCGAAGACACGGCGATCCCCTACAAGTTTCAGCCCGGCGGCAGCAGCTACGAGCTGAGCTACAGCCTCACCGCCATACCTGAGTATTTTGAAGCGCTGGCTGAACACCATGGAACGTCCACCGATACCGACCCCATCGACCAGGCGTTTGACCTGATTCAAGCGTACGAGGGGGAACTGAACCAGCGGCTGCTGTCGTTTCTGCACAGTCGGCCAAAGGTGAAAATTATTGGTCGAGATACGGCTGACCCTGCCCAGCGAGTCTCTACCATTTCGTTTGTGGTGGAGGGCATCAGCAGCGACCAGGTTCCACCGCTGCTGGATGCCCACAAGATCGGCATTCGCTATGGGCACTTTTACGCCCTGCGGCTGATCGAAGATTTGGGGTTGCTGCCCAATCAGGGTGTAGTGCGGGTCAGCATGGTGCATTACAACACGATCGAGGAGTGCGATCGCCTGATCGAGCAGCTAGAAGGGGTGCTGTAGTGACCATAGCCGCTAGAATTGGCAGCTTTATCGCCCCTGCTGCACCCATCGGGTGAGCACGCGCATGAGCCTGCCAGAGCTGTGGGGCATGGCAATGCTCCACTCGCTGACGTGGGCAAAGCCCCGCAGATGAAGCGTTTGCACAATGGTTTCGATGCCCTGAGCGCTGCCGATTACCATCAGCTGCACAGGCTCACGACTTTCAACATGTGGATCACTGGATTGATGAGCCGCCGCTGAAGCAAGGAATGCAGAGTGGCGAAGGTGAAGCGGTGAGTCAGGGAAAGAGCACTTGTTTGCTGAATCTTCTGGCATGACTGAGGCATCTAAATTTTCGTTCATAGCGGTGTTCCCGATTGGACTACAGCGAGCATATCACAAACGTAGTCCAATCGGTGCCATTTACCCTGTCATAGCCTTCTGACAGGATCAGTGGCATGGGACAAGCAGGCAAAGCACTACGGCAAGTATTAGAGACTTACGGCATCAGCCAAAACCAGGTTGCCGTAAAGATGGGCGTTGGGCGATCGAACGTGTATCGCTGGGTCAATGAGGTGCGCGACCCAGGCGCGGAGATGGTCTTGCAGCTTAGGGATGCATTGCAGAAAATCAATCCAGAAGCAGCAACAGAATTTGTGCGTTTATATTTGAGTGAAAGTCAGTAAATTGCTTTTTTCATATGATTTAATGCAGATCAAGGCTATCGCTCCGAGAACAATACATTTACAACAAAATCTGTCTCTGTCAGAACAGTTTTTAATCGCAGACCTGAAAAGAGCCAAACTTTCTCTCAAACCATACGGAAAATAACTAGGCTAAAGGCGAGATATCCTCTAGAAAGCCATAGAATTCGTTGAGTTTATATTTATTTTCTTTTACTAGCTCCAAAAAACTTTTGTGCAACCTGCACAACTCATCTTTCCTGACTGGGGGTTCTTCCTCCTCTCTAAATGTAAGTGTCCTTGCATTCTTGACTATGTGAATAACTGAAAGGCTTAGCTTGCACTTTATGTCAAGGGTCTGCACACGCAGTACAAGGTTTTCTCCGTCAAATAAATGCTCATCAACACTTGTTCTTGCATTTTTGCGAAAATCAAGAGACTGATTTACTAGTTTTTGGATTTGAATCTCTGAAATTTCTTCATTGAAATACAAGTTATGACTTGCGTTTATACATTGCAATAGATTCAGAGCTTCAATGTCGGAATCTTGTCTAAGGACGATTGACTTATTTTTCTTGCTCCCCACCTTGTAAATACCTTGATCAAAAAAAATGATGAGGTGTCTTGGCGAGATTGGGAGAAATATCTGAAGGCCTTTACAAGCAATCCCAATATGGCCATAGCCTTTTTTCCGCTCTTCGAGAAATTGATTGTAGAATACTACTGGATGATCTGAGGTTATGAAAGGAATGTTTGCCTCATTGACAAAAATCTTGTAAGAGAGATCGAAAGCAAGTGGCAAAGAAATAGCTGCCATGTTTAGAGCGTCTAAAGTCAAGCGAAGCGAAGAAAAATCTTCTTCACTTATATCTTCTAAAACATCTGTGTTTTTAGAAGCAATAATCTCTATAAATTTGTCTGCCGACTTTTTGGATTGATTAACCACGCAGAGAGTTCTTTCTCTAAGGAATATCAAAAATTCCAGAAGTTGGTAATGCTCTGGCGAGTTCAATAACGGGATAAAACCATCCTCTGTTATTCTCCTAAAAATTTCGGATGCGATATTTTCTTGCTCATGAAAAGCATTTTCAATAATCAGATCGCGTCCATAAAAGTAATCCTTTTGGGCTTGATCCTTTAAGCTTATATTTTGATTGTTATATTTGTAATTTCCGAAATTAAAAATTCCTATCGTTTTTTGAGATTCATCCAAAGAGAACTGCTTTAGATAAAATTGAGGCACGAAATGTTGTTTCTTATTTGGTGCCATATGCTTCTATCTGAATTCGCTATAGCGCTAGCTTTACTTTAAAGAGATTAACACATTTTTAAGCTATCAAATCTTCGCTAGTACTTGACATGATAGTCCACATAGAAATTTCCTCAGCGTTTGCCGCGATCTAGCCAAATGCCTTAAGTTAATTCATCAAGCTTTTTTTGCGATCGCAAATACTTAGGCTGCCCAGCCGAGAAAACAGCCTCAGCCTTGAGCATCAGCTCTGGGAATAGCGCAGATTTCAACACTTCCCCTGACCTAAACAAGATCACCTGGTACTCACCCTCTACCAGCGTATAGATCGAAATCGTGGGCTACTTGGGGCGACCGATGTAGCGAGTGCCGCCTAACCCCTGATAATCCACAATCCAATATTCTGGAATGCTTAGAGTTTCGTACTCAGCGAGTTTGATTAAATAATCGTCTTGCCAGTTTTGGCTAACAATCTCAATTACCAGCGGGGCCGGTGCCATCAAAACCGCAGAGGCCAGCACATCATCAATAGTGCTAAACGGTACGATCGCCACATCCGGCAAACGAGAGGTCATTTCTCCGGTGCGCTGCCCTGGCACCGCTAGCGTTGTCCAATCATCATCTCGCCCGCTATCCACAATCGCCTGATCTAACACCTGCACCAAGAACTTTGCGATCAGCATGTGCATAGAGGTCGGGGGCGGCATGTCAACCAGCGTTCCGTCTATTAGTTCTTGGGGGCGATCGCTGCCATCTTGGTGGGTCAGGTAGTCCTCAAACCCGATCGCGCGGCTATTTTTGGCATTAGTTGCAACCATAGACCCATATTCTTGCGTTCTAGAGCCGTCGCATTAAGCTCGCTCGACTCTTCCTATAATAGTTTTAAACGCCTTTGCCACCGCACTATGACCACTGTAGCCATTCTCCCCAGCCGTGACGAAAGTGGTCATCGCATGTATCGCGCTATCTCTGGCGACAAGCAATCGGTGGGCAAAACCGCTGGAGAAGCCCTCGATGCGCTGACCGCTGAGCTAGCCGACGACTTTCCGGCTATGCTGCTTGTTCAAAGCGTAGGGCCAGATCGATTTTTTGGTGCCGCTCAACAGCAGCGCTTAGCTGAGTTAATGGAGCTTTGGCGCAATACCAACAATCAGGGGCTGACTTTAGTCCACGACCTACAAAGTGAGCTAGACAGCTTAGTCGCAGCCGAACTCAAAGCAGCTACAGCCCGATCTGCTCACGCTTGACCGTTAGCCACCAACCACACGTAGGCCAGCACACCCAGTGCCGCCACCCCAGCTAACGCCTCACCCTGCTGGTTGACAAAGGTTTGAAAGATCGCCCACGAGTCGCGCAGCAGCTGTCGCCGGGTCTGGCCCAGCTCAATCATCAGCGCCTTGACTTCGGCGTCCACTTCTTTAGCGGTCAACTCATTGCGGTGGTAGGCGGCTTCGACTGCATCCAGCTTGCGCCAGTAGTCTCGGGTTGCGCCAATCAAATCGGGAAGCATCTGTTAACTTTTGTGACTGTGTTGTTGACAGTCTAACGCTTCTCCGATTTTAGGTTGTCTGTAGAGAGAGGTAGAGTGCCGCTATACCCTGGCCGATTCGATCGCAGCCTCTGGTGCTTGCTCAGAGATAGCCACCGCCACCTCATCGCCGTGGGCCTTGTAGAACACCAGTGCCGCTTCTACCTGAGCTTCAGAAAGGCCATACTCTTCGGCAATCTGCTCCACCGACCATTCCCACTCGGTGGCCGCTATCACAACGGTTCGCACATGAATGCTGGTGCCATGTACCACGGGCAACCAACTGTTTTCGGCATCAGAGCGAAAGGCAATGTCTGGAAAGGCGGGGTCGGGTTCCATCAGGGCACAGTGGGTTTCTTTTTGCAGCGAGGCCAAAACCGTATTCACGAGTTGCCAGCGGGCCTCAACAGAAAGTTGCAGAGCCTGATCTTGTAGTTCTTGGAGCGTCATAAACCTGAGCAATATCGACTGATTGACTACTCTTATTAAACTGCAAATACTGGGCTGGGTCTTATCCACGGCTGGTCGCTCCAAGGGAGCAAGGGCAACTAGTTTATGCTGATAGAGGCACCTCCCGCCCAAATCGAGAGGTCTGCTAATCCCCATTTCTTCAGTCACTGCGCCATGTTTGCCACCACCGCTCCGCCCCTACCTGTCAACCGCGATCGCATTCGCCCAGCCATCCAAGCGCTGCAAGATCAGCTGGTGACCTGGCGACGTGGTTTGCACCAAAAGCCCGAGCTGGGGTTTAAAGAGTGGCTGACCGCCGACTTTATCTGCGCCCAACTTGACGAATGGGGCATTGACTACCAGCGCAACATTGCTCAAACCGGCGTGGCAGCGGTAATTGAGGGTACGCGCCCTGGCCCAGTGTTGGGCATCCGCGCCGATATGGATGCCCTACCGATTCAAGAAGAAAATACCGTGGCCTACTGCTCGCAGCACGACGGGGTCATGCACGCCTGCGGCCACGATGGTCACGTGGCGATCGCCCTGGGCACCGCCTACTACCTGGCCACCCACCGCGACTTTGCGGGCACCGTCAAGGTGATTTTTCAGCCTGCCGAAGAGGGGCCAGGGGGCGCAAAACCCATGATCGAGGCCGGGGTGCTGACCAACCCCGATGTCGATGCCATCGTTGGCCTGCACCTGTGGAATAACCTGCCCCTGGGCACCGTGGGCGTGCGTACCGGAGCGCTAATGGCGGCGTCAGAATTTTTTACCTGCACGGTGCAGGGCAAGGGGGGCCACGGGGCGCTGCCTCACCAAACAGTTGACTCGATTGTGGTGGGGGCGCAGATTGTCAACGCGCTGCAAACCATCGTGGCCCGCAACATTGACCCGACCAAGTCAGCGGTGGTCACCGTGGGCCAGTTTCACGCCGGTAAGGCCCAAAACGTGATTGCCGATACCGCCACCTTTGGCGGCACCGTGCGCTACTTCGACCCCGCCTACGCCGACTACTTTGCCCCCCGCATGGAACAGATTATTGCCGGGATTTGTCAGGCCCATGGAGCTAGCTACAGCTTTGACTACCGGGCGCTGTACCCGCCCGTGATTAACGATGCGGGCATGGCGGATTTGGTGCGATCGGTTGCTCTGGCCGTGGTCGAAACCCCGGCGGGAGTGGTGCCCGACTGCCACACCATGGGCGGCGAAGACATGGCCTTTTTCCTTCAGCAGGTGCCGGGGTGCTATTTCTTTTTGGGCTCGGCCAATGCCGACAAGGCGCTGGCCTACCCCCACCACCATCCCCGCTTTGACTTTGATGAAACGGCTCTGGGGCTGGGGGTGGAAATGTTTGTGCGCTGTGTGGAAGCGTATTTTGGGGCTTGAGTCGATGAGTCGGTCCCTGAGCGAAGTCTAAGGGAGCGGGTAGAGTGCTCAAGGTTAACTTCTTTGAGCGATCGGGTGCGCTGTCAGCAGAGTTGCTATGCTTGGCGGTTAGGTAGAGAGGATGCCACGATGGGACAGGGAATACGGCGATTTAGGCTGCTGCTGCTGGGGGCGATCGCGTTAGTAGCGAGCATTCTGTTGACCCAGGGCATCGCCTGGAACTTGAGCCCCAGTGAGGTAACTGTTTTGCCGCTGGCCCAGGCCCAGGGCAACGCGCCACCTCCGGCCCTGGCCCCCGCACTGCCGATGGTAAGCGGCAGCTTTGAAGACCCCCAGGGGCGGTTTCGGATTGGCATTTTAGACGGTTATAGCGTTAGCTCCGTAGGCGGGACGCCCCTATTTCAGGCGGCTGACGGCAGCCTGGCCTACACCGTAGCGGTTGCGCCGCTGCTGGCCGCTAGCTCGCCTGAGGCGGCGATGGTGGCGGCTGCCAAGAGCACCTTTGGGGCTGGGGAAGGCTTTGTGGCGGGCGATGTGCAGCCGATTCCCGGCGGGGGCGTGCGCATTAACTGGGCTGGACGACTGAGCCAGGGTGCCGCGCCACCCCAGCCCGTTACCGGCAAAATCTTTGCCCGCCAGCGCGAAGCCCAGGTATTTTTGCTGCTGGTCGCCGCTACTGGCGCGGGCGAGGCCCAGGTTTCTGACGCCATCAACGCCCTCGGCAGCACCCTAATCGTGCCGTAGGCTACATTAGCGCTAGATAAAATTGCTAGAGAGATAGTTGCTGATCTATGGCCACACGCCAATCAACCTTCTGGAGCCAGCCCCAGACCTACCTGCTGCTAGGGGGCACCGCCCTAGGCTATGCCCTGCTAATGGTGCTAGCGGGGCCAAAACCCCTGGCCATTTTGGCGGGATCTGGGGTGGCCGCAGCGATGGTAAGCAGCTGGGCCGTAGGCTTTCGCCCCAGCGCTACATCGGCAAATAGTGGCGACCTGCTCAATGCCCAAACCTTTGCCGCCCAGCTGGGTACCCTGGGGCAGCGGGTGCCGCCCAAATCGCAAAAAATCTGGCGTCAGGTGCAGGATTGGGCCACCGAATCGCAGCAGTTTGCGGCTCGCATTTTCGATCGCGATCCGCTGCTCCAGGTTGAACTACTTGAAGCGATGCACACCGTGCTCGACCTCTCGGGTCAGGTGGCCGACGGGCTGGCGGTGCTCGATCAGATCGAAACCCCCGCCTACCAGCAAATGGCCCAGCAGCGATTAGACGCTAGCTGCGATCGCCTGGCCGCCACCCATTCCCAGCTGCAGCAGCTGCAAGACCAAACCGCCCTCTCTAGCCTAGACATTGCCGCCGACAACACCCTGCCCCAGCGCCTGCAAACCCTGGTCGAGGCCAACAAAACCATCCTTCAAAACAACCAAGACTCCCCCTAGCATTTTCCTAAGTAAAGCAAATTCTCAAGGGCGCGATAAATCGCGGCTCTGCACCCACCTTCCCCATCTCCTCATCCCCTCAGCCGTCCACCCACCTACGTTCCATCATGCGCCGCTTTCCCCTTCTCCCTTTCCTGATTGGTCTCTGCGCCGTGCTGCTGTGGAACTGTACCCCAGACCAGCTCACCGGGGGCGTGCCCCAGGTCGATTCTGTAGAAGGAGCTAGGCAGGCGCTAGAGCAGTCGGTGCTGCCCAGCATTAATGTGGAAGAAGAGTTTGTTGCCGATCAGGTGGCCAGCCGCTACACCACCGACCAGATCGAAGATCCGCTGCCCGATATCAATGCGTATCCGCTTTATGCCGCCCAGCCCGGCGGCAGCAATGCCGCCTATATCGAAATCTACAGCTCCTCCGAAAAAGCCAATGTCGATCGCCAAAACGAGCGCTGGCTGGTAGAAGTCGCCGAAGCCTTTAACCAGCGCCAGGAGACCCTGCCCTCCGGTGAAGTGATTCAGGTGGGGGTGCGCCAAATCGCTTCGGGCACTGCCGCACGACTGCTGCAGGCGGGGGTTGTGCAGCCCGCTGGCTACAGCCCCTCCAACGATCTGTGGGTGGCGATGGTGCAGAGCCAGGGCGTACCGACCGTGCCCGTGGCCGATCGCCTGGTGCCCAATACAGCCGGGTGGGTGCTGCCCAAGTCTGTCTACGATAGCCTGGCCGAGAATGGTACCGTCAGCTTTGACCGGCTGCTGAATGCGATCGCCTCCGGGCAGGTCACCGTGGCTTACCCCAACCCCTACAGCAGCTCTACCGCGCTCAACTTGCTCTACACGCTGTACTGGCGGGCGGCGGGGCACCAGGAGAACGGCGGCCAGCTGACCGTAGCCGAGCTGCAAACCCCCCAGGTCAACTCGGTCTTCGACCAGTTTCAGCAGCAGGTGTTGATTACGACCCCCACCACCCTCGACCTGCAAGAACTTTTTCTGCGCGATCAGAGCAACCTCCAGGCCTTCCCGCTGGAGTACCAAAACTACCTGGCCCTGCGGGAGGTGCCCGGCTTTAGCGACACCGAGTTTGTGCCCTTTGGCGTGCCCCACAACAATCCCTTAGTCGGCTTTAGCTGGAACACCGCCCAGCAGCAGCAGGCCCTGCAGCGCTTCGCCACCTTTGCCCAATCGGCTGAAATGCAGACCCTGGCCGAGCAGCAGGGGTTTGTCGAAACCGACTACCTGACCTCAGACCAGGCTCCCCCGTTTCCCAATGGTGAAACCCTGCTGGCCGCCCAGTCAAACTGGAAGCTACGCAAAGACGGCGGCCGCACCGTTTATATGGCCTTGGTAATTGACACCAGCGGCTCGATGGAAGGAGAGCGGCTGCAGGCGCTGCAAGCGGGCCTGCAGGTGGCGGCTGGACAAATCAACTCGGGCAACTACGTCAGCATTGTCACCTTTGCCGATGTGCCAACCCGTCGCCTGCCCCTGGCTCCCTTTGACCAGCTCCAGCACCAGAAATTTTTGGCTACCGTTGACGGTCTACGGGCCGACGGATCGACCGCCATGTATGACGGTGCCATGGTGGCTCTGGCCGACCTGCTGGCCCAAAAAGAAAACGACCCCAGCGGGCGCTACTACCTACTGCTGCTCAGCGATGGCGAGGTCAACCGGGGCTACACCTTCGACGCCATTCAAGACATTTTGGCCTACAGCGACGTGCGCTTTTACCCGATTGCCTACGGTGAGGTAGACCAGGGCGAACTGCAGGCGATCGCGGCCCTGCGCGAGTCTACCGTGCAGCAGGGCACCCCCGCCAACGTGCAAACCCTATTCAAAGACCTGTTCCAGGTTAATCTTTAGAAGCTCTACGACCCGCCCCCATGCGCAACCCCAATCAACGACTCATTCGCACCCTGGGCCTGGGCTGGATTACCTTCGCCGCCCTGGGCCTGGGCCTGCGCCAGCTGCTCGCTAGCCCCAGGGTGACGGTTGTGATCGATCGCAGCTACTGCGCTCCGGCCCAGTGGCAGCAGCAGGTGAGCGATCGCTATGCCGACCTCTACGCCCAACAGCAGCAGCGGCAGATCACCATTGACCAGGTTATCTACATCAGTGACCTGGGCCAGGAAGTGGCCGAAGCCGTGCCCTCCCCAGAAGCCGTGCAGAACCTCAGTACCTACGGTCGACCAAACCCCGCTCAAATGCAGCAGGCGGCCCAAGAAAATCCTGACGCTACCGTGCTGAGCTGCGGTAATTAGCGGGATGGGGACGGTGAGGGGATGAGCGTATAAGGGAGATGGGGAAAAGGGCCGATTGCCCCGTCTGCCCCGGTTCACACCTAAACTGAAGACTGCGCCCAAATCACTCCTGCGATCGCATCTCTCCTATGACCGCCACCCCCACTATCCCCAGCGACGACATCTCTCGCCATCCCGACAGTGACTGGCGGCTGTTTCTGCGCATGTGGCCCTATATTTATCAGCACCGCGCCGCCCTGGTGCTGCCGCTGATTTTGCTGGTGCCCCTGGCCCTGGCCAATGCCCTGCAGCCGGTGCTGATTGGTCAGGCCATTTCCCTGATTCGCCAGGAGCCAGTGATGGGGTTTTTAGAGGGCCGCACCCTCCAGGGGGGGCTCAATCTGCTGGTAGGGCTGCTGGTCGTCACTGTGGTGATTCGCCTGCTGCTGGATGGCTTTCAGAGCTACCTGGTGCAGGCGGTGGGCCAGCGGATTACCGCCAACATTCGCACCGATTTGTTTACCCACGTCACCGCACTGGCGGTGCGCTTTTTTGACCGCACTCCCGTGGGCAAGCTGATCACCCGCATCACCAGCGATGTCGATGCTCTGGGCGATGTCTTCTCCACCGGAGCGGTGGGCATCATTACCGACGTGTTTTCGATTTTGGTGCTGCTGGTGGTGATGTTTACCATGCAGTGGCAGCTGGCCCTCATGCTGCTGGGGCTGCTGCTGCCCGTCACCTGGCTGATTATTTACTTTCAGCAGCAGTACCGCAAAGCCAACTACAAAGCCCGTGAGCAGCTGTCTGAGCTCAACGCCACCCTGCAAGAAAACGTCGCTGGCATCAATGTAGTGCAGCTGTTTCGCCGCGAACGCTACAACGCCGAAGGGTTTCGCCACACCAACCAAAAGTACATCACCGCCGTCGACAAAACCATCTTCTACGACTCCGCCGTATCGTCCACGCTGGAGTGGATTTCGCTGGTTGCGATCGGTGGCGTGCTCTGGCTCGGCGGCCTACTCGTCATGCAGGATGCCCTTACCTTTGGTACTTTGGCCACCTTTATTTTGTTTGCCCAGCGCCTGTTCGATCCCCTGCGCCAGTTTGCCGACAAATTTACCGCCATCCAGGCCGGGCTGACGGCGGTAGAGCGTATCACCGACCTGTTCAACGTCCCCGTTGAGATTCGTGACCCAGAGCAGCAGGGCAAAGGTCAGGAAGGTGAGGAAGGTGAGGTGATGAGGGGTGGAGAAGGCAACGGTGACGGGGTAATGACAGGGGGCGCATACGCAGGGGCTTTGGCCGCTGCCCATTCTGCGCCGCCGCTAGTAGACGGCCAGACTGAAGCGAACGGCAGCTCAGCCCCCTTCCCCACCACCTACCCATCCACCCATCCACCCATCCACCCATCCACCCATCTACCCACCCACGCCTCCTCTTCCCCCTCTGAAATCCGCTTCGACCACGTTACCTTTGGCTACAAGGCCGACGAGTACGTGCTCAAAGACCTCACCTTCACCATTCACCCCGGTGAAAAAGTTGCCCTGGTAGGGCCAACCGGGGCGGGTAAAAGCTCGATTATTCGCCTGCTGTGCCGCCTCTACGACATCAACCAGGGGGCCATTATGCTAGACGGAGTAGATATTCGCGACCTGCCCCAGGCGGAGCTGCGGCGGCGAATGGCGGTGGTCTTGCAGGATGGGTTTTTGTTTGCGGGCGATGTCAAAAGCAACATCACCCTGGGCGAAGACTATCCCCTAGAGACCGTGGTAGAAGCGGCTAAAAAGACCAACATTCACGGCCTGATTGAGCAGCTGCCCCAGGGCTACGACACCGAGCTGCGCGAGCGAGGCACCAACCTGTCGGGCGGGCAGAAGCAGCTGTTGGCTTTTGCTCGCGCCGCTATTCGCGACCCCGGTATTTTGGTGCTAGATGAGGCGACGGCCAACCTCGATGTGGGTACCGAGGCGATGATTCAAGACGCCCTAGAGCGGCTGCTGGAGGAACGCACGGCGATTATCATTGCCCACCGTCTATCCACCATTCGCAATGTCGATCGCATTTTGGTGCTCAAGCACGGCGAGCTGGTCGAGCAGGGCAGCCATGACGAGCTGTTGGCCAAAGAAGGGCTATATTCCAGCCTGTATCGCTTGCAGCGGCTGGGGGTTTAGAGATGAGGTATTTTGCTAAAACCCTTTGCCCTTGGCCCCCTGGCGATTATCTGGAGATTGTCTATTTTTGATCGGCATGGTGACTGCGGCCCCTCAACCTGAAAAGCGAGTCACTCCGACCTCGAACGATGGTTTTTTGGTGTGCGGGTTGGGCAGCCTAGGCCAAAACTGCGTGGCCAACCTGAAAACCTTTGGGGTGCCGGTACACGCCATCAACAATACCCTGCCCGACCAGTGGGAGGTGCCCCACCTGCGGGATTTAATTGACCACCTGGAGATTGGCGACTGTCGCTTGGCAGCGGTGCTAGAGCAGGCGGGCATTCGCCAGTGTCGGGCGGTGCTGCTGGTTACCCAAGATGAGCGGGTTAACCTGGAGGCGGCGCTGACGGCGCGGGTGCTCAACCCCAGGGTGCGGCTGGTGATGCGCTCTGATAAGCAGAACTTAAACGAGCTGATGGGGCAGCAGCTGCAGAACTTTGTCGCCTTTGAACCCACCCAGCTGGCCGCCCCGGCGTTTGCTTTGGGGGCCTTTGGTGAGGAGCTAATCGGCTACTTTAGCCTCGACGGTCATCGGTTTCAGGTGGTGAAGCAGCAGCTAGAACCAGGGCAGCCCTGGTGCGATCGCCGCCAAATTCACGAGCTAGACAACAGCCGCCGCCGGGTGCTGCGCCACACCGCCGCCCATCCCAATCCAGAGGCGGTGGCCGAAGGCCCCTCAACTTTGTTTTACACCTGGCTCCCTGACACCCTGCTGCGGGCGGGCGACGAGGTCGTGATGATCGACTGCAACGCCGAGCTGCGCGCCCTCTACAGCGATACGCCTAGGCCCGCACGACAGAGGGCTTGGCAAGGGCTTGGTCAGGCGATCGCTCGTCTGCGCGACTGGCCCCACCTCAAGCAATCCTTTCTCAACCTTTGGCAGACCGGAGCCGAGCAGCAGTTGCGCCGGGTTGCGATCATCTGCGGGGTGACGGTGGTGGCCCTTTGTCTGGTGGGCACCCTGCTGCTCGATCGCAATGCGGCTGAAGACATCTCTATGTTTCAGGCGTTTTTATACACCTTCATCACCTTGTTTGGGGGGTATGGCGATGTGTTTGAAGCTCTGGAAGACTTTAACCATCCTCGCCTGGTGCAGGCGTTTGGGGTGCTACTCACCGTGGCCGGGGCCGCCTTTGTGGGGGTGCTCTACGCCCTGCTGACCGAAAAGCTGCTCACCCTGCGGTTCGAGTTTAGGGAGCGTCGCCCTCCCGTACCCGAAAAAGACCACGTGGTGGTGATCTGGCTAGGCCGGGTGGGGCGTCAGGTAATCGATATGCTGCAGGAACTGGAGCAGCCCGTGGTCGGCATCGCACCCCAGGCTACCGATGTCGACCTGCTAGCCAAAATTCCGCTGTTGACGGGCGATGTTACCGCCGCCTTAGACAAGGCCAACCTGGCTACTGCCAAGAGCGTGGTGGCCGTCAGCGAAGACGAAATTCAAAACCTGGAGATGGGGCTGCTGGCCCACCGGCTCAACCCCCACTGCCGCGCCATTATTCGCACTTACGACCAGCAGTTTACCGATCGCGTCGCCCAGATTTTCCCCTTTGCCCAGGTGCTTTGCTCTTCTGCACTGTCGGCCGAAGCCTTTGCTGGGGCGGCCTTTGGCGAACATGTCATTGGTTTGTTTCGGCTCTACGACCAAACGGTGCTGGTCACCCAGTACGATCTCGAAACCGGCGATACCCTGAGCGGGCGATTGCTGTCAGAAGTGGCCTACGGCTATGGCGTAGTTCCCCTGTGGCACCAGAACCACGGCCAGTCGGGCAAAATCATGCCCGCCGAAGATGCTCGCCTGCAGGTGGGCGATCGCCTGGTAGTCTTGGCCACCATTGGCGGCCTGCGCCGCATCGAGCAGGGCCATCTGGCCACTCAAGACTGGCACATTCACCTCGAAAAAACCTTCACCGCCAATGCTCTGTTCGACGGTGCCGCCGAAATTGCCCGCGTCGCAGGCTACCGTCTGGGCGAGGCCCGTGAGTTTATGGCCCAGCTGCCCGGCACGCTGCCAGTGCCCCTTTACCGCCACCAGGCCCTCAGGCTGGTGCGGCTGCTCACCCGCGCCCAGGTCAAAGCTCAGGCCATTATTCCCCAGGGCACTCCCCAAGCCACTGGTCCGCTTCCTGCTGATCCTGCTAATTCTACAGAGTCCCATTCATCACCCCTGGGCTGACCCACCCCAAAGTTGAGAGATCCAAAATTTTGATGCCGGGGCCAGGGTCGATGCGATAGAGTTTGCCAAGGGATTTCTCATTTACACAGGACTTCGATTATGGCTAAGCGGCGCGGGGGACAGGAGCCAAAGCACAGCTTTAGGGGTCAGTGGTTCAGGTCTTCCCGAAGGCACAAGCCCGTCGCCAAAGCCCTACTGTGGGCAGCCGGGATTGGTGGCCTGGTGCCCCTGGCCCTGCCCGTGCTGGCCCTAACCGAGTCAGTGGGGCCTCAGGGCATCGATGCCCTGCGACTGCACGCCCCTCCCTACAACCTGACCGGCGAAAAAATTGCCATTGGTCAGGTCGAAATCGGTCGCCCCAGCCAGTTTGGCATCGATAAAGTGGCGACTGAAAACCTACCTGTAACCGTGCGCCGGGTGCTGCTACTCGACGGCGTCGCCAACCCCGACGAGTACGTCGATGGACATGCCGCCAATGTTGCCAGCGTCATGATCAGCCAGGATAAATTGCGAACCGGGGTTGCCCCTGAGGCGCTGCTCTATTCGGGGGCCGTGGGGCCTTTGGGAGATACCAGTGCCCAGCCCGAAGAATGTCTGGCAGCCCAGGCGGTGGCCCTAGAAAACGGTGGCGACGTGCGGGCGATCAACTTTAGCTTTGGCGAACCCCTCACCCGCGACCCCCGCTCCAATGCCGTGCTCGACGGCAACGCCCTGCTCACCCAGTGCATCGACTGGTCGGCCCGAGTGCATGGAGCGCTGTACGTGATTGCCGGTAACCAGGGGCGCGGCGGCATTCCCATTCCCACCGACAACTTTAACGGCATCAACGTGGCCTACTCGCGTCAGGTCAACGGCGAATTTAACCGCGTTGATTCATCAAATTTAGGCAGCGAGCCAATTTTGTCCGCCCGGCAGGGGGCACCCCTCGAAACCAATGTTGGTCCCCGGCGATCGATTAGCATTGTGGCCCCCGGCAGCGGCATTGAGCTAATTGATCCCGATGGCCGGATCCGCACCTCTAGCGGCAGCAGCTTTGCCTCGCCCCACGTGGCGGGCACCATTGCCCTGATGCAGCAGCTAGTCGATCGCCAGTTTCGCTCTGGGGCACCCAACTGGCCGCTAGCAGGCCGTCACCCCATGGTGATGAAAGCGGTGCTGCTCAACTCAGCTGACAAAGTCAAAGACACGGGCGATGGCCTGCGCCTGGGCATGACCCGCACCCTGCTCGATAACGCTGGCCGCTCCTGGCTGGAGTCTGATGCCTACCAAGACCCCAAAGTTCCGCTTCACAAAGACCTCGGCACCGGGCACCTAAATGCCTATCGCGCCTACCAGCAGCTCTTGCCCGGTGCCTTTGGCCCCGATCAGGCCGTGCCTGCCATCGGCTGGAACATTACCGAAATGACCGCGCCGACTGGGCCAGCTACCGTACATGACTACGCCTTTGAGGCTCCTTTGCAGGGGGGGAGTTTTTTGTCGGCGACCCTAGCCTGGGAGCGGGTCGTCGCCCTGGCCGATGCCAACCAAAACGGAATCTATGACGTTGGCGAAGGCTTTACCGATCAGGGCCTTAACAACCTCAATCTCTACCTCCTGCCCGCCGACAGCGACGACATTTCCCAGAGCGTGTGGTCGTCAGTGAGTGAGGTTGACAGCGTTGAGCACATTTTTTATCAAATTCCGGAGACGGGCCGGTACAAACTGAGAGTTATCTATCAGCAGCCGGTGTACAACGAACCCAGCCAGCCCTATGCGCTGGCCTGGTGGACGGCATCTACGCTCTAGATTTTTAGCGAAGGGAGAACGATTAAGTGGTAGATTACGCCCTTGCCCTCAAATGCGCTCGCCTATGCCAGGAGAGCTATGGCGACTTTAGCGAACTGCGATTTTCAGCCTATCCTGATATCGACCCCGTATTTGTCGAAAGTCAGGACAATGGCTTTACCGATACCCAGGTGGCGATTCTAAATCAGCTCAACAGCGATCGCCTTTATATTGTCTTTCGCGGCTCCGACAAATCTATCGACTGGATGAACAACGTTCAATTTCGCCAGCAGATTTACCCCTACAGCGATGACAACACCGAAGTGAAGTTTCACCAGGGGTTTATGATGGCTTACTTTGCCGTGCGCAAAGACCTGCTAGAGGCTATGAACACCTTTACAGGGCAGCACGTGGTTGTCACCGGCCACAGCCTGGGTGGAGCGCTGGCCACCATCGCCGCCCTCGATATTCAGTACAACCTGGGTGCAACGCGCGACCTCAGCTTTGAGGTCTATACCTTTGGTGCCCCCCGGGTTGGCAACCAGGCTATGACTGAGTCGTATAACGGTCGCATTCCCGACAGCTATCGCTTTGTCTACGGATGGGATATTGTCACCCGCATCCCCCGCAGCTGGCAGGGCTACGCCCACGTAGAAGAAGCTGTTCAAATCGGCTCGCGCTGGACCTGGAAGGTACTGAGCAGTCGCTTCAATGACCATTCCATTGAAGCCTACATCGCTGGGCTAGAAGCCGAAGTACAAGACGCCGCTGCAGCCCCGCTTCCTGGCTGAATGTCCCTAGTTTGTAGGGGCGCAGCATGCTGCGCCCCTACGGGGTTCCTGATTGTGAATCAGGACTTACCAAATCCGAATCGCACAACCCCGACTCCAAACAGGCGGCTTGCGTAGGGGCAAACGGTGTTTGCCCAGCCCAACCGGGGGTAGCCAAGGCGGATTCAGTATTAGTTCCTAAACTAGCAACAGGCTCTACAGGCTATCGGTCGTGCCCGTTTCGGCCAGGGGCGGGGGCGCGGTGACGTTGCTAAAGCCCATCTGGGTGGCCGCTTCGCGCAGCAGCGAAATCTGCGACTGGAATTCCATGCCTTTAATCGCAGACAGAATATCGTTCACCGGGCCTTCGGCCTGGTAGTCGCTAGGCATGCCGACAATCTGTTTGCCCATGGCCTGAGCCCAGCCGTACCACACCAGCAGCTGATTGTTGGCGCTGAGGCCGCCGTAGCGCTCCGATGTATCGCTGTGCTCTTTTCGCACCACGCTGCGCATGGCCTCTAGCTGCTCGTCTTCTGAAAGGTCAAATAGCCCTTTGACTAACGGCTCCGCCAGCTCAGGATCGGCGGCTTCGGGCGCAGCTGGGGTGATAGAGCTGCCCATCGCCTCGTAGATGTAGTAGAGCAACGCCAGTTTGTCATCTACGGACAGCGCGTTGTAGCGCTGAAACAGGTCGTTGGTAGATTTCTGATTAATTTCAGTTGTGCGTGTTTCAGAAGCCATAAAGCTATCCAATGTCAACGATTCACTCTAAAACGATCGTCCCTAGAGCCACATCTTTACAGCGAGAGACATGATGGTCGTCAGACGGTAGATAAACATCGCCTAAGTTGAGACCCGTAGTTTTCTCTCATTTGGATCCACATGAGATTGGCTCAATACGGTTTTTGTTGAGCTAGCTCAACAAAGTCTCCAACAGGTTGCCCAACAGTGCCTTACCTCGCTTACGCGCATTGCTTACAAGCTCAAAGAACCCTAGATAAATCGGCAGCTTCTCCTG
Source organism: Nodosilinea sp. (assembly GCA_049646445.1). Classification (GTDB taxonomy): domain Bacteria; phylum Cyanobacteriota; class Cyanobacteriia; order Phormidesmidales; family Phormidesmidaceae; genus Nodosilinea. The sequence goes on from JBARVV010000066.1 coordinate 57,894, forward strand.
AGAGATGCCGCGATGGGGCCGTCTACGGCGGTAACCTCAGAGCCTTGCTGGGCAAAGAAGAGGGCATCGTGACCGCGCCCGGCTCCAAGCACAATGGCCGATCCGGCCTGGGGCACGTTGGCGGACTCTAGCAGGGTTTTAAAGGCTGGGGCAGGCTGACCTAAATCCCATCGGGGGGTACCCGCCTGGTAGCGCTGTTCCCAAGCGGTAGCGCTGGAGGGGCGATGGCAGGGGTGATGGAGGTTATGCGCTCACGGGTGGCTCCGGTGTATGCTCGGCAGTGGTATACAGGTTTTTTAGGGTAGCGCGTATGCGACGGCGACAGCTATTGGGCGGGCTGGGGGTATCAACGGCGGGGGTGGCGCTGGGGCAGCGAGCGGGTCAGGCCCAGGGACGCCAAGGACGACCGGCCCTGCTGCCGCCGCGTCTGCGTGAGGGCGACGAGGTGGGCATCGTTAGCCCGGCGGGGGCGACCTTTGAGCGCGATCGCCTCGATTTAGTCATCGACGCGGTTAAGGCCCTCGGGTTTGTGCCCCGCGTAGCGCCCCATGCGCTGGCCCGCTACGGCTACCTGGCTGGCACCGATGCCGAACGCGCCGCTGACGTTAACGCCATGTTTGCCGACCCGGCGATCAAAGCCCTGCTGCCGGTGCGCGGCGACTGGGGCAGCGCCCGCATTCTGCCCTACCTCGACTACGACACCATTCGCGCCAACCCCAAGGTGGTGATTGGCTTTAGCGATATCTCGGCCCTACTGCTGGGCATTTATGCCCAAACCGGGCTGGTCACCTTCCACGGCCCCCACGGCCTCACCGCCTGGCGAGCCGACCAGGTGGAACCCCTGCGCCAAATTCTGATGGCAGGCGAAGCGCTGACCTACAGCAACCCGCTGCTGGGGGCCGACCAGGATCGCCTGATCCGCGATCAGGGCCGCATTCACACTATTACCGCAGGCCAGGCCACCGGGCCGCTGATTGGCGGCAACCTGTCGGTGATATCGGGCCTGGTGGGGTCGCCCTACTTCCCCGACACCAGCGGGGCGATTTTGTTTTTAGAAGACGTGGGCGAGCCGCCCTACCGGATCGATCGCATGCTCACCCAGCTCAAGCTGGCGGGCCTGCTCGACGGGCTGGCCGGGTTTGTGTTTGGCCAGTGCCGGGCCTGTAGTCCGGGCGAAACCTACGGCTCGCTCACCCTCGAGGAAATCCTGCGCGACCACGTTCAACCCCTGGGCATGCCCGCCTACGCCGGGGCCTGGATTGGCCATGTGGAGCCGCTGTGGACGCTGCCCATCGGCGGGCCAGTGACCATGGATGCGACCTCTGGCATTCTGCAAATGCTGGCCCCGGCAGTCCGCTAGCCGCCCTACCCTGCCTGGGGGGGAACGAGCTGTACCAGGGCGTTGGGGGCAAAGGCCTGGCCGTCTGGGGCAGGCACGGTCTGCCATCCGGGGGCAACGGTGTCGAGCAGGTCGGAGGACGGCTGCAGCAAAAATAGCGTCGTCCTGGGCCGGGTCGCCAGCACGGCCTGGAGCCGGTCGGGGGAGGGTAGTGCCTGGTCGGGCAGTAGCCACAGCGGCGTATCGGGGCTGAGGTAGTGGCTGAGCGACAGGGCATCGCCGAGGGCAATGCCGCTGGCTTCTAGCACCAGCAGCGGTTGAGTGGTCTGGTTGAGATAGTCGGCAATGTAGATATTGGCGTAGCCCACGGACTTGTTCCACCAGGTCAAGGCGCGGTTGTTGGCCACGCCAGAGGCAACACCCAGCGCGAGGAGCAGGGCCAGCAGCGTTGCGCCCAGGGCTTTGACTGGTCGCCGGGGGGTGGTGAGCCAGTGGTTGATCAGCGGGGCGATCGCCAGCGGCAGGAGCACTAGTGACGGAAAGAAATATCGGGTATTGCGAGAGAGCTGCGCCGCCCTGATAACGTCGTTGCCAATCAGAACCAGCGGCGGAATCAGCAGCCCGCAGCCCAAGAACAGCGCGGTCGATCGCGGATAGCTGCGCCACAGATAAACTAGGGCGATCGCCACCAGGCCCAATACCAGCGCTGGCCCCAGCCGGGACAGGGGATGGTCGAGGGGCACGTTGAAGTCAATTACAACAGCACTGTAGTGCAGCCCCCAAAGCTTGGCCAAAAAGGCCAAAGGGGCCGGGGCATTGCTCCAGTCGGTGACTTCTCGCAGCCGCTGCCAGCGGCTAATAATTGTCCATAGCCAGGGCACGAACAGCCCTAGACCCAGCCCCTGGGCCAGCCCAAAGCCAACCCAGGCCCGGGGCCGTCGCTCGCTCAGCACCATAAAGACGCCGTGGCTCAGCCCTAGCAGTCCTGTCATCAGCGAGCCGTACCAGGCCAGCCCCAGGGCCAGCCCGTAAAGGCCCCAGGCCGAGAGAGCTTTTTGCCGCAGCGCCCGCCACAGAGTACCGTGGGCCAGCAACAAGCCCACTATCCAGAGAGTGTACTCGCGGGCCTCCTGGCTATAGATCAGGTGCACAGGCGACGTGGCCACCAGGGCTGTCGCAATCCAGGCGATCGCGGGCTGCGATGGAAACAGCTGTCGCGCCAGCCAGAACATGAGCGGCAGGGCGATCACCCCGAAGATGGCCGCGATCGCCCGATAGCCGCCCACCGATGCCCCAAACAATCGTCCCCAGCCGTGGGCCAGCAGGTAGTAGGCCGGGGGATGCTCGGGATGGGCCGATAGCGCGTTCCAGGTGTCCACCAGCGAGGGGGTCGGCGGCATGTGCTGGTAGCTTTGGAGGTCCGCCGCCGTCAAATCAGGGCGATCGACCACGGCTTCACCCACCGCTGGCCCCAGGTAACCCGCTACCCGCAGGCTGGTGTAGGCTTCGTCGTGCCAGTAGGCTTTGCGGTCTAAGTTGGCAAAGCGCAAGACTAGGCCCACTGCTATAGCCGCGATCGCGCCCCGTCTAACCCAAATCCATCCCTTTGCCAATGCAGTTCTCCTTACCTTGCTCAACAGCCCTTACCTTGGCCTACTTTGGCCATTTTGAGGACTTGAGGCGTTGATCAACCCAGAAAAATTCCTACTACAGCAGTTGATTTAATTAGGACTCGTCGACAGGCGGAACCCTTTGGTAGGGGCATTGCAGTGCAATGCCCCTACGCCGAACCTGCCCTAACCCAACGGACGGTTGCAAGTACCCATAGCCTGGATAGGCGGCTAGAACAATGGCGGGATGACTAAAACTAGCTCCCTGGCCTAAAATCCTAAAAACAGAGGTTAGAACTGATAGCCCACGTCGCCAAAATTGGTAATCAGCGCCACGTTTGCGTGCTCCAGGCTGTTGACCAGCCAGGGTACCTCTTTACAGGTGCGGCGTTCGTGCAGGTTAAACAGCACCGAAAAGCAGCGCTCTAGCCAGGGCTTAGCCGCTGAGCAAAACAGCACCAGCCGCAGCAGCAGGCCCATCGTCAGGGTGTGGCCCACATCATTGACCAGGTGGCGAAAGTTGCGAAAAACCGGGCGGTGGGGGCTGTCGACTACTAAAAAATTGAGCAGACGACGGCAGGTTTCCACTAAAATAAAGCTGTTCAGGGGCTGAGCGTCGAACTCAGCCAGGGTTTCGCGCAGGTACTGGCGCAGATTGCGGGTGAAGTGGTTGCCGCTGTATTTCGGCTCTGTTGCGGCAATCGGGCCAATTAAATAGTCGACAAACTCATCTTTAAAGTCACGGAATGAGCGCACGGTTTTGCTGTAGGTGGCAAACCAGCGAGCCTGGTCGCGGTGGGTGCGGCCATTAATTTTGCCGGTATAAAAGTTGAGCGCCTGCTCTAGCCCAGGGGCATCGAGCAGCGTCGGGTTTACCCCCTGCCCTGCCCGACCCGGAACCTGCTGTTGAGCATGGTAGCGAGCCAGTCGAATACCCAGGTCGGTTTCGGCCCGGCGGCGCAGGTCGTTGATATTTTGCTTCTGCTCCTGACCGCTATCTTTGGTGAGCAAGCTGTTGTCGTACAGGAAGGGGTAGTGGCGAATGCGGTGAGCCAGGGGTTGCGCTTCAATTATTGTAATTAGGGGAACATCGGCCTCACGGGCCTGGCCCACAATTTGCTGCAGCCGCACTAGCGAGGCATACTGCTCGGTCTGGGGAAACTCTTTAACCAGGCTGTAGACCTTTTGTGCCCTGGGGTTAGCGCCATTGGCGGGGGGCAGATCCTCAAACAGCCCCACCAGTGCTGAAATCGCCCAGTGATCGCGGGGCTGGGTGTACCAGATGTTAATCAGGGTGTAGCAACAGCGATTGAGCACATACTTGAACTCGCGATCGGCGGTGTCTTGCTCAGACAGACTTAGCAGGGCATTGGCCACCGAACTGTCTGGATAGTTGGCCACATCGAGAAACAAGCGGCGAAACCGATCGATCAGCTCGTGGGGAGCTTCCTGCTTGCGCCAGTACTGCCAGTGTTGGTAAAGCAAGTCCTCTAAGCTAGCCGGGGGGCGACTAGAGTAGTTTGACCACGAATCTAAGGAATCCCAGGGACTCATGCTGCTGACCTAATTGTGAGGGCGGTAGACGTAGCGGCAACCCAGCGGGAGCCAACCTGAACCGTTAATAATCTACAGGAAGTGGAGTGAACGATTAAATATATAAGCCTACCCTGACGCCTTAAACAATACTGGGTAGTGAATTTTACCAAGGTTCATCCCAAACGTTTGGCCACAGGTTTCGTCAATAATACCTAGGTCAGGGACAATTTTCTCAGCTATGTAGGATGCGTTTTTTAAAGATTTCTTGAGGATTTGCCCTATTTTGCTTTTCCCTCGGCTCTAGAGGGCCTCAATCTGCTTCACGACGGTTTGGGCCGAGTAGCTTACACCCGCTGTACCTTCACCAGGATGGGTGCAATCGCCCACTAGCCACAGCCCACCCACCGGAGTGCGGTTGGCAAAGCCGAAGGGGCCAAAAGTACTGACCCGCATGCCCAAGCCGCCAACGGTGCCCTGGTCGCGGGCGGTAAAGCGAGCGAAGGTGCGAGGGGTGGCGGCCTCGACATGAATAATGTGGTCGCTTTGTAGGTCAAAGTAGCTGGATAGCCGCTGGATAGCGCCATCGGTGTAAGCCTGTTTCATCGCCTCGTAGTCCCTGGTTTGCCACCAAGGGGCAATGTCGGTAAACGAAGACGCCACAATGGTGGCCCTGCCCTCAGGGGCGCGACCGTCGCCAGAGCGACTAACTGACACAAAAAGCGTGTTGTTTTCGGCGATCGGGCCGTCGTAGCTGTAGAAAAACTGCAGGTGGGGCGGGCAGTCGGCCGGAAGGGCGGCCGCATCGACCCCCAGGTACAGCACAAAGGCTCCACTGCCGGAGGGCAGCGCTGCGACCCGCCGCTGATAGCCCTGAGGGACTGTATCACCCAGCAGCTGTACCAAATTCTGCACGGTGACATTGGCCACCACATGGTCAGCGGGTTCTACCCAGGTGCGCCCGGTTTTTTGATCTTCCACTCTGACTCCCGTCACCCTGCCCCGGTCGGTCTGCACCTGCTGCACTCGGTGGTTGAGCTGCAGCAGACCGCCGTCGCGCACCAGCGCTTTTTCTAGGCTGTCGCTGAGTACCTGCATGCTGCCCTGGAGGTGCCACAACCCCTGGGGAGCCTGGGACATGCTCAGGGCAGTGGCGGCGTAGAGCACGGCGGTTTCGTTAGCGCTGACCTGGGAGTAGAGCTTGAGCTGGAGGTCGAGAAAGATCTTGAGGCGGCGATCGCCCCCTAGCCCCAGCTGCTCTAGCACCTGGCCCACCGTAGCAAACGTGTAGGGCACCGTCACCAGCGTATCGGGGCGCAGCGCCTGGGTCAGCCGCCACAGATCCCACGGGCTGCGAGGAGGCAGCACCGGCTGCCGAGCCTGAAACCGCCAGCTGGGCTGAAACAGCCGCTGCATAAGCTGCCAGAACGGTTCACTGCCCGGAAACTGCCGCTGCCGCTCAGCCTGCCAGGCGGCGGGGTCGCGCCACACCCTGATAGGTTCGGTTTCCCCCGGCAAAAACACCGCGCAGGCCGGGTCGCAGGGGGTTGCCTCTGGCAGAGGCAAGCCAAGCTGATCAAAAATTTGGCGGTGAATGCCCCCCGGCTCTAGCCCCGCCACCTGGGTTGCCCCCACATCAAAGATAAAACCCCGCCGCCTAAAGGTTGAGGCGCACCCCCCAGCCACCTGAGCCTGGTCAAACACTCGTACGGTATAGCCCCGATAGGCCAGCAGCGCCGCAGCCGTCAGCCCGCCAATCCCAGCCCCCACCACCACCACCCGGCGGCTAGATACCCCCAAAGCGCGACCAGAGGCACGACCCATGCTTTTACATTTCTTTACAACACTCTCAGTTTAGCCCAGGCTGAGTTTGGGGATCGGCCCAATGCGGCCAACAGCCTGGCTAGTCGTACTCTCGGTGGCCTGCTGCAAACTGCAGCACCATAGGCATACCGCCATCCTGGTGATACTTGTCGGCCCAGGCGCGCAGCATTTCGTCGAGTTCTTCTAGGGCCGCCTGCCGCTGCTGGGGATCAACGTCAAAGACTTCAACCCCGCGCAGTACGCCGGGTTCTTCGCGTACCCAGGCCTGCAGCAGGCCAAAGTAGCGGGCTACATCGTCAATCATGGCAAACACCCGCTCCTGCTCTCCTTTGGGAGAGTACGATTCGCTGGCCAGGGCATACAGCGGAATATCCACCAGGGGCGAGTCAATCTGAATAACGGTGCCCGAGTGCAGCAGTCGAAACTTGATGTGAGACAGCAGGGCGTCGCTAAAGGACATGCGTTGTCCCTTGGGTAGCTCCTCCTGTGACATGTGATGGAGCAGTTCCATCAGCTCGGTAAACTCAACTTGGTCTAGGATTCGGGCCTGAGGGGCGCTAGAGGGCAGGCTTTCTTCGATACTTTTACGCTCGCCAGGGGTTAGTCCCTGAACGCGTACCCGCGCTTCGGTGCCGCTGCGGGGAAAGTGCTCCTGCCACAAAAACGGCAGGGCAATCAGGTAGTAAGGTTCCTTTGAGTTGAGCACCTTCAGGCTTTGGCCCTCCGCCAGGGCCGCCTGAATCTCCTGCACAATGGCTTTGACCCGTTTGGGTTCAACGTGGTACAAAAAGCCGGTTTTACGAATATTATTGCCCTGCTCGATAAAGGTGCTGTAGATAGCGAGCTTGGCGGCAGTGGTGGCAGCGTCTAAAAAGGCTCCATAGCGATGCCCTCCCATTTTCATGGTGCTGAGGGCCAGGTTGAGCAAAATCCAGTCTGCGGGGCTATTGTCTACGGCACGCAGCAGGTCTTGCTTTAGATTGGGCGGAACTTGAGACTGATAGGTCACAGGATGGCGATTACTCAGACTAGGTAAATTACAGAGTTTCTAGTCTCAGTAATTTACAGGGAACACTCAGGGAAGGACAGGTAGAGACCGCGATCGCAGCTTAAGAAGAAAGGATCAGGTTTGAGCCGCTTAAAACCATCTGGGTTCGTAGCTTAGATTACCCATTCAAGCGCTAGCCAAGAACGACAGCAGCAGCAGATTAGATCCAGAGCCCAACCGATGTGGGGCAACCAGATCGATCCTCAAATAGCTGCCTACAGCTAGGGCAAACTATGCTCTTAACATAGCCTATGCTCAGACCCGTAGCGGCTCTCTATATAGAGGGTATAGAGAAAACACTTCAGCTTCAAAGTATAGATTTAGTTGCCGAAAATGCCTCACATTCTGGCCCCAAAATTGCAGGTGCTAAGGCCTTGATTTGATTTGGCAGCCGCCATCTGGATGGAGTAGGAAGGGGGTAGATAGCGCTTTGCCTCTCTAGGTTCCCTCACCCCCGCCCCCACTCCTCCTCAAAAGAAAAGAGGATCTGGTGATCTAAATCCCTTTTATCTAGACGTTCTCTGCATCGCTAGGAGAAAGAATGGCTGGGTGAGGGCGCTGATCTAAAGCAGACTACAACCTGAGCTTAGCCGATAGGCCGTACTTGCCAGCTAGAGCCTGACAACAAGTGCCCCAGCCGCGCCCAACCGGTTGAGACCATTAGCCTTAGCCAGCCTTCTCAACCGTGAAGCCGCAGTTGAAAAGGCTAGCCAGCCCTAGCCGCCAAGCTACGAGCCGGGGTCGGCGGGGGGCTCAGGCTCGACCGGCTCCGCAGAAGGGGCGGCCGGATCGGTAGAGGCCCCAGGCTCAACCGGCTGGGCCGCCCCGCAGTAGCCATTGACCTCGTTGATCAGCTGTGACTCTGTCTGAGAGAGGGTTTCGATCGAGGACACGGCGGTCATGGTCTGCTGCTGCGATTCTTCAATTTTGGCCGGTAGCTCGGCCTCTGATTCCACCTGCACTACCAGCTCCATGGCTTCGCGGGCGTCGGTAAGGGCGGTGCTAAACCCCTGCACAACCCCGACATACTCGTCTCTAAACTGGCCTAGATCTTCGTCGCGCAGGGTAGTGCCCTGCAAATCGCCCACCAGGCCGTCGAGGTTGGTTACTACTTTATCTACAGCGGTGGTGTACTGGCTGGCGGCTAGCTTAATGTCGTCCAGATTTTTGACCTGGGCAGCACTCTCGCTGAAGGTCTGAATTTCGGCCTCAAACTCCTGCATAAAGCCCTGAGTTTGGTTGACTACCTCAGCCAGCTGATTGCACTGAGCCACCTTGGATGAGCCGCAGCCCAGCAGCAGCAGCGGCAGCAAAAGCCCTACTCCGCGCATACCCTGCCGCCATCTGCTTCTACCTGTGCCTGCTACCTGTGTCATCGCTGCTGCCATCGTTTATTGCTACGGCTTCAAGTTTTACCCTGTCTTGGGTAGGTTTACAACCTAATTTATTGAGTTTTGATGGTGTCGAAGCGGCTGTCGATCGCGGGCCAATTTTTAGCTGGAATGCTCAGGCAGGGTTCGGGATTAGCCGCGCGATCGCCCAGAAATTGTCCCTAAGTTATGGCCCCATACCGCAAAGACGGGAAAACTGCTGATAGGATCATAAAGACAAAGGGTATTGCTGGATACCAGACAGGCGGTGACGGGGCAATCTCCAGCGCCAGTCTCTGGCAACAGGAACGGTGTAGCACCGCCCAGGGGAGCTTTTCCCGGATTGGAGCAGGGCTTCTGCGATATCTTAGATGAGCTGCTTTATGTGCTGCCTTAACTACTACCGGATGCGATCGCGAAATGCTCAGCCCAGATGATTTTTTAGTAGCCACCCAGTGGGCTGGTCTTGGCACCTTGGCCCTGGCCCTGCTGGCCGGGCTGGCCTTTGTACTTAAGTGGGGCATTCGGTTTCGCCTCGTGGGGGCCGCCGGGTTTGCCGCTGTGCTTACGGTGGGCCTGCTGGGCCTGAGCTTTGAGCCGTTCACCCGCACTGCCATACCGGGAGCGATGCCCTACGTCACCGTCTACGACTCGGGGGCCAGTCAGATTGTGATTGCAGTGCCAAACACCATGAGCCCCGAAACGCTTGATGCCACCCTGCGCCAGGCGGCCAGCAACCTGTTTAAGCCCTACCGCCTGGGTCTGCCCGGTCAGGTCGCCACCATTCGCGCCCGCACGATCGCCCACGAGCCCGGTGGCATCTCTAAATTAATCTACCTGGGTCAAATTCAGCCCAACCCCAAAGGCTCCGAGGAAGCGTTTCAGGTTCAGATTGACCGCGCTAGCTGGCCCACCCCTACCTAGGCAACCTCGCTTTATCTTTCTCTCCCCTGCATCTCGATCGCCCTTTCCCTCTCCCCGCTGTCTAACGTCTATGCCCACCCTCTCCCCTCTGCCTACCCTCGCCATCGCCCCGGCCCAGGTCGTTCGCGGCGACGGCATTTTAGCCAACCAGGGCGCTGCGATTCCCGGCGGGATCGCAGCGCAAATCGCCCGTTTGGGCCAGCGGCCACTAATTGTGGGCGGCAGCCACAGCCTGAAGCTGGCCGCACCGTTAATTGGCGCTCTGGAACAGGAAAGCTTGACCCCTCAAATGGCCTCCTACGGCAGCGACTGTAGCGAAAGCACTCTGGAGCGGTTGCGCGCGATCGCTGCCGGGCACCAGGCCGATGTGGTGATTGGCATCGGCGGCGGCAAAGCGATCGACACCGCCAAGCTGCTGGCCCACCAGATTCACCGGCCCGTGGTAACGGTGCCCACCTCTGCCGCCACCTGCGCCGCCTGGACAGCCCTGGCTAACGTCTACTCCGACCAGGGAGCCTTTCGCTACGATGTGGCCCTGCCCACCTGCCCCAGTCTGCTGGTGCTCGACTACGCCCTGATTCGCACTGCCCCCCGTCGCACCCTGGTAGCAGGCATTGGCGATGGTCTGGCCAAATGGTACGAGGCGGCAGTTAGCAGCGGGGCCAGCCAGCAAACCCTGATTGTGGCGGCGGTGCAGCAGGCTCGGGTGCTGCGCGATATTCTCTTGCAAAAGACCCCCGCCGCCCTGCGCCAGTGGGGCGGCCCCGAGTGGCAAGAGGTGGTCGATGCCACCGTGCTGCTGGCAGGGGTGGTGGGCGGCGTTGGCGGGGCACAGTGCCGCACGGTGGCGGCCCACGCGGTACACAACGGCCTCACTCAGCTGCCCGCCTGCCACGGCATTCTGCACGGTGAAAAGGTGGCCTACGGCATTTTGGTGCAGCTGCGGCTCGAAGAAATGGGCGGCAATACCACCCTGGCTCGCGCCGCCCGACAGCAGCTATTGCCTTTCTACCGAGCCGCCGGGCTGCCCCAAACTCTGGCTGACCTGGGCCTAGGCGACATTACCCTGAACCAGCTACAGCAGGTGGCGGCGTTTGCCTGCCGTGAGGGATCTGACATTCACCACCTGCCCTTTACGGTGGCCCCAGAGGCGGTGATGGCAGCGATGGTGTCGCCTCTGTGCCCCGAACTGCGCGAAAAATCGCGATCGGCTGCCCCCCTTCGTCCTTCTAGCGTTGCCCTGGAGGTGCAGGCATGACCCTCGACTGGATGCCGACGGCCCACCGTCTCAGCGCCCTGCCGCCCTACGTCTTTGCCCGACTAGATGAACTCAAGGCCCGCGCCCGCGAGCAGGGGCTAGACCTGATTGACCTGGGCATGGGCAACCCCGACGGCCCCACCCCCGCCCCGGTGGTTGAGGCCGCCCGCGCCGCCATTGGCGACGTTGCCACCCACGGCTATCCGCCCTTCGAGGGCACCGCCAGCTTTCGCACCGCCATCACCGACTGGTACGGGCGGCGCTATGGCGTCGCCCTCGACCCCACCGCCGAGGCTCTGCCCCTGCTGGGCTCGAAGGAGGGCATCACCCACCTGGCGATGGCTTTTATTAATCCCGGTGACCTGGTGCTGGTGCCCACTCCGGCCTACCCGGCCCACTTTCGCGGCCCGGCGATCGCAGGAGCCGAGATCTATAACCTGCACCTCACCGCCGCCAACAACTGGCTGATTGACTTCGACGCCATTCCGATCGAAGTCGCCCAGCGGGCCAAGGCGCTGTTCTTTAACTACCCCAACAACCCCACCGCCGCCACCGCCCCGCGCGAGTTTTTTGAGCGCGCGGTAGAGTTTGCCCAGCAGCACCAGATTTTGCTGGTGCACGACCTCTGCTACGCCGAACTGGCCTTCGACGGCTACCAGCCCACCAGCCTGCTCGAAATTCCCGGCGGCAAGGAGGTTGGGGTTGAGTTTCACACCCTGTCGAAAACCTACAATATGGCGGGCTGGCGAGTGGGTTTTGTGGTGGGCAACTCCCACATTATTCAGGGCTTGCGCACCCTGAAGACCAATCTTGACTACGGTATTTTTGCGGCCCTGCAGCGGGCGGCAGAAACCGCTCTGTCGCTGCCCGACCACTACTTAGAAGAAGTGCAGCAGCGCTACTCTAGCCGCCGCGACTTTTTGATCGACGAGTTTGCCTCCCTGGGCTGGACGGTGGAGAAACCTCGGGCCACGATGTATCTATGGGTGCAGTGCCCGCCCGATATGCCATCTTCCACTGATTTTGCCCTGACGGTGCTGCAAGAAACTGGAGTGGTTGTTACCCCCGGCAACGCCTTTGGCCCCGGCGGCGAGGGCTACATTCGAGTCAGCCTGATTGCCGACTGCGATCGCCTGACCGTAGCGATGGATCGCATTCGTCAGGCCGGATTTCGCTTTGCCCCTGCTACGGCGGCGGTGTAGGCGATCGCGCTGGCCCTAGACCAGTTTGCATTCTGGCCCCAGGCTGTATAGTGAAACAAATCTCCAAACCCCGCTACCACCATGTTTAACCTCGGCTGGACTGAAGTTGTGCTTGTTATTGGGGTGGCCGTACTTATTTTCGGCCCCAAAAAAATTCCTGAACTGGGCAGCGCCCTGGGCAAAACCCTGCGCGGCTTCAAAGACGAAATCAGCCAAACCCCTGACGACGCGGCCCTTGACACCTACGAGGATGCCGAAGACGCTGACGTCTATCGTTAGACTGGCAATACAATTCCCCAGGGCGTGTCATTAATTCTGGCCGAAAGGCTTGAAAAATCAGCTTTGCCACGCCCGATCCAATCAACAGGCTAGGGGCTGAAAACCCCTAATTTCCAGCAGTTAACCGACAATTGATGATAGCCCCTAGCGTTAACCACCCCCATGCGGCAATTTTTGAAGTACACCCTGGCTAGTCTGACCGGGTCGCTCTTGTTTTTCTTGCTGCTGGGCTTTTTGCTCGCCCTGGGGGCGGTGGGGCTGGTGGGGCTGCTGATGGCAGGTCTCAGCGAAGACAGCGATACTCCCAGCGTCGAAAAAGACACGGTGCTGGTCTACGACCTCTCCACGGTAATTCCCGACTCGATCGCGGCCATCGACCCCAGCGCTATTGTGTTGGGCGGCTCAGCCCCTGGCGAAATCACCCTGCGTCAGGCGGTGCTGGCCTTAGAGTCTGCCGCCACCGACGATCGCATATCGGCCCTGTACCTGAAGGGCAACGCTAGCATGGGGGTGGGCCTGGCTAGTCAGGCCGAACTTTACCCGGTCGTTGAGGCCTTTAAGGCGGCGGGCAAGCCCATTCTGGCCTACGACATTTCTTGGGATGAGCAGGAGTATGCCCTGGTTGCCCTGGCCGACACTATCTATCTCAACCCCTTTGGCGACATTGAGATGAACGGCCTCTATGCCGAAACCATGTACCAGGCCGAGGCTCTAGAAAAGCTGGGGGTTGGCGTTCAGGTCACCCGCGTTGGCCGCTATAAGTCGGCGGTAGAGCCACTGATTCGCAACACTATGAGCCCTGAGGAGCGGGAGCAAACCCAGCGCCTGCTGTGGGATGTGTGGCAGAACCTGCTGACTACTGCTGCTGCACCTCGCGAACTGACGCCTCAGCAGTTTCAGGCCGTTGCCAACCGCCAGGGGCTTTTGTTTGGGGCCGAGGCCGAAACCCAAAATTTTGCCGATGCGATCGCCTACGAAGACGAGGTGATTGTTGCCTTGCGCGAGTTTACGGGCGAAGGCAACCTGACCAACAACGGCAGCGAAGACGACCTCGACTTCCGCCAGATTGACCTGGCCGACTACGCCAAAACGGTAGATGACCCCCTGACCAGCCGCCGATCAGATCAGCAGGTGGCTCTGATCTACGCCGAAGGCACAATTGTCGACGGCGGTGATGACAGCGACCTGGGCCAAAGCGGCATTATTGTGGGCAATGCCCTGGCCCGTCAGCTGCGCCAGCTGCGTCAGGACGATGAGGTCAAAGCCGTCGTGCTGCGGGTCAACAGCCCCGGCGGCAGCGCCACGGCCTCGGAGATTATTCTGCGAGAAGTGCGGCTGCTGCAGGAGGCAGGCAAACCTGTTGTGGTCTCGATGGGCAACGTGGCCGCCTCCGGTGGCTACTGGATCGCCTCCCAGGCCGACGCAATTTTGGCGCAGCCCACTACTATTACCGGCTCAATTGGGGTATTCGGTATTTTTCTCAACCTGGAAGACCTGGGCACCAAGGTGGGGGTAAACTGGGACGGGGTTAAAACCGCTGAACTGGCCGATATTTTTACCAGCACGCGACCCAAAACCGAGGCTGAACTGGCCATTTTGCAGCGCGCCGTAGATGCTATCTACGACAGCTTTTTAGACCGGGTGGCCGAAGGCCGTGACCTAGATCGCTCGGTGGTAGCCGAGCTGGCCCAGGGACGGGTATGGTCGGGCAAAGCCGCCTTAGATCTGGGCCTGGTGGATGAACTAGGTGGGATAGATGCCGCGATCGCCACCGCTGTTGAACTCGCCACCCTAGACGACAACTGGCGATTGAAAGAATACCCCGAACCCGACGACTGGCAGCAGTTTTTGCGGTTCTTTCTCAGTGCCGAAACGGCCCGTACCACCGCTCAAGACCCGCTCACCACCCAGGTGCTAGAGTTCGTTGACGAAGCCCAGGTGATCCGCGCCCTCAATGACCCGCGCGGCATCTACTCGATCATGCCCTACCGGCTGGTGGTAAAGTAAGCCTGCCTCCCCTACCTCAACTTCTTTATCTTCCTCGTCCCAGGAATACTGTGCACCCGCATCAGGTCGGCTAGTGTCGAACAGTAGGGCTCCATACCAAAGCTGGCCGGACTCACGGCTCCAGCGTAGACAAAGTGACGGTAGCGCAGGCAGAAATAGTCCCAGGGGGCCATCTGCACCCGAAAGATCTTGATCAGCACCTCGGCCAGCCACGTCGACAGCGGGATTCGAAACCAGATGCGCTGGCCAAAGTAGTCGCAAATTTGCTCTACCGCCTGATTGACGGCTAGGGGCGGGTTGCCCAGCACGTACTCTCGGTAGCCCTCCGTGGAGGGGTGTTCTACCAAGTAGTTGACCACCGTAGCAATATCCTGAGCGTGGGCAAAGTGAAACCCCGCATCGGCCCGAAAGAAGCGGATGAGCCCCACCCAGCGGGTGACATCCTTGAGCCCTGCCGAGATAAACGAGTAGGGCTTTTCTTTATCGCCGCCAAACACCAGCGTTGGAAACACCGTCGTAATTTTGTCGTGCACCGCCAGCTCGGCTAAGTGGTGGTGGCACTCGTACTTACTGCGAATATATTCGGTGCCCAGGTCACCAGCCTCCGGCAGCGGAGCGCTCTGCTGGTCTAAAATGCTGGCAGTAGAAAAATAGATTACCTGCTGGCAGCGCTGAGGATCGAGGTGGGCCATTACCTTCAGGTTGGCATCGACATTGATAGCGTCAACGTAGCCGGGGTCGCCGCCCCAGGCTGCCGCCGTCAAAACAGCGATGTCGATGGTGGGCAGTAGGTCAATGAAGGGATCAACATTCTCTAGCCCGCCGCGCAGAATGTGCACTCTGGGATTGTCTTGCACGGGCAGCCGCAGCTTCTCGGGGGAGCGCAGCAGCAAAAACAGCTCGTAGCGATCGCTCTCCAGCAGCAGGTCTAGAATGTAGTGGCCAATGCAGCCGCTAGCCCCCGTCATAAACACGCGCAGGGTATTGGGGTTGGAGGTAAGGGGCAGAGTGTCCAAATCGCTCAGTTTAATAGGTATAGTCTGACAGTTTAGACCGTTTTGGTAGAGCTAGACGCCCGGTCAGGATCAGGAGTCTGGCGAGAAAGCGTAGCGATGGCCAGATGACTAAAGCTAGGACGGCTCGGCTAATTGCTACAACTAGGCCGATCCGCTCGCTTGCAACCGTCTAAACCTCCTGCGTCCTACCGTTCTAGGCGGTATGGCAGGTGCCCTGTCGTTTAGCCCGACAAAAGCGGCTCAAGCATATTTAAAGCTCAGGTAAAGCTGACATATTTCGCCCGATCATCTCCGAGAAATTGCGTAGAGGGTTAGGCAATTTCCACGGTTCCTGTCATGCCTGCCCTTTTTAATCGTCACGTCGTCAAACCCTGCGGCCCTAATTGTACCCATCGTCAGCAAGGCTTTACCCTAAATTGAAATGCTGGTAGTGGTCATAATGTTAGGAGTTTTGGCGAGCGGCGAGCATAGCCTTACCCAGCTTTTTGAGCCAGGCGGCCCGCTCTAAGCAGGCTAGAGCCTTGGTGTACCTTGGCCTGCTCAACTGTTTGTGGAGAACGATCGCGCCACCTCCACCGCCCGGTGGCGCTGCCCGGTTGGGAACCACTATCTGTCAGGGCAACGTGGCGACCACCCCATCGCCAACCCCAGTGACGGTGGCAGGGCAAGTGCAGATTGCCAACTGCAACACGCTGTAGAGAATTGAGTGGATCACAGATTTGGGGTTGAGGGTAAAGGTTGAGGGTAAAGGTTGAGGGCAGGTTGAGGGTAAAACCCTGACCTTTAGCCCCATTGCTGACTAAGTGCGATCGCATTTGTAACAAACACTACGAAATACCGTAGCTGAGACCCAGGTGCAGCGCTAAAGTAAAGGTTGGCCCAATTTGCTGTATCCGCCGTGGCACCTGTCCAGCCTTCCTCGCCCACCGCCACCGATATTCAGAGTCTCTTCGATCGCATTGCCCCGGTCTACGACAGCCTGAACGAGCGCCTTAGCTTTGGGCTGCACCGGGTTTGGAAGCGGATGGCCGTGCGCTGGAGCGGGGCCATCCCTGACCACACCGTTCTCGATGTCTGCTGCGGCAGCGGCGACCTGGCCCTGATGCTGGCTCAGACGGTAGGGTCTGCGGGCACCGTCTACGGCCTAGATTTTTCAGCAGAGCTGCTGGCGGTGGCAGGCGATCGCGCCCGTCGTACCCACTCCCCTGCCTCACTACACTGGGTGCAGGGCGACGCCCTGGCCCTGCCCTTCGAGGCCAACAGCTTTGATGCGGCCACGATGGGCTACGGTCTGCGCAACCTAACCGACATTCCCCAGGGTCTAGCCGAGCTGCGGCGGGTGCTCAAGCCCGGTGCCAAGGCCGCCATTCTCGATTTCCATCGGCCCCAGGGTGGGCTGGCCGAGCAGTTCCAGCGCTGGTATCTCGATAATTTGGTGGTGCCCACCGCCGAGCAGATGGGCCTCACCGAAGAGTATGCCTACATTGGCCCTAGCGTCGATCGCTTCCCCACCGGCCCCGAGCAGGTGGTACTGGCCCGCCAGGCCGGGTTCGAGCAGGCCGTTCATTATCCCATTGCCGGCGGGCTGATGGGGGTGCTGGTGGTAGGTTGCCATGATCAGAGCTGAGCTGTGGTTACTACTGGCCTCACCAATTGTGGGGGGTGTGATTGGTTATTTTACCAATGACATCGCGATCAAAATGTTGTTTCGCCCCTACCGCCCCATCTACCTGGGCGGGCGGAGGCTGCCGTTTACCCCAGGGCTCATACCCAGCAACCAGGAGCGGCTAGCCAAGCGCATTTCTGACACGATTATGGGGTCGTTGCTCACTCCCGAAGAGCTGCAAAACCTGGCTCGCCGCCTGCTGCAGACCGATCGCACTCAGTCGGCCATCAAGTGGCTGTTGCAGCTGGCCCTCGACCAGGTGCAGAGCCGTGCCCAAATCCGCACCGCCAACATTGCCGGGGCTATTCTGCAAGATCTCTTTGGCAAGTCACTGCCCCGATTGATTCGAGTCTGGGCCCGCCGCGAAGACTTTTTGGAGCCTCAGCTCAACCAGCTCTTTGACCAGGTGCTGATCGACTTTAAGCTCACCGCCGAGCAGGCCGACCAAATTGCCACCTGGCTACTGACCGGCGTGTTTCCGCCCGACAAGCTGCGCCAGCTCGTGGTCGACTTTCTCACCGATCGCAATATTCAAGTGATTGACACTATCTTTCGCGAGCGCACCAGCGGCACCTACTGGGTGGTGGCCAACCTGTTTGGCGTCCGCAACGCTCTAGGTCGCCTGCGGGCTTTTTGCCTCGACGAGCGCGAGGTCAGCAATGCCCGCATTGCCGAGCTGGCGGTGGCCCTGCAGATAAAAAAGCGTCTGCAAGAGTCGCTACAGCGGCTGTCGCTGCAAAACCTGCCGGTGGCTACGGTGCGCCAGGTGCGCAGCAACCTGCGCGAGTCGCTGCAGGGCTACATTCGCACCCTAGGGCCAGAATTTGTGCGCGGCCTCGGGGCCTCGGTCAACTGGGAAATGCTGGCGACTCAGCTGCTTAACCGCCTGCAAAATTCTGAGGTAATCACCAAGTCGTTAGACCCGGTAAGCGAAGAGCTGGCGCTGATTTTAGAACGCTACCTAGAGCGTGACCTGGAGTCGCTGGTGGCGCAAATTATCCCTATTCTCAACATCGACCAGGTGATTATCGACCGGGTGCGCGGCACCTCGCCCAAGGAACTGGAGATGGCGATTCAGGGCATTGTGCGTAATGAGCTGCAGGCGATCGTTAACTTGGGCGGTATTTTAGGCTTTGCGATCGGCCTGCTGCAGGCCGTTTTTTTCTATGTGCAGCGATCGGGCGGGCTTTAGGACTCAACGGCGTACGTTGGGTGATTATGGTTGATTGGCATTGAATTAAGGCTGGTGGGCAGTGCCCACCCTACGGTAAATCAAGGCTTTTGGCGATCTGCAAGAGCTTATTTCAGTGACATTCGACTATGGTTGATTGCGGGGAAGAGGGGGGCTAGGAGAGCGCAATGACCAGCACTATAATTTGGCCTCTCATACCAAATCCGAATCGTATAACCCCAATTCCAAATAGGCGGATTGCGTAGGGGCAAACAGTGTTTGCCTAGCCCAACCGGTGCTAGCCAAGTCAGATTCAGCATCACAGGGTTTTCTGCTGTGTGGGCGACAGTAAATACAGCCCATTAAAAAGGCACCTCCCCAGGGGAAGGTGCCGCAGATTTTCAGGTAATCCTGCCGGATGAGGGTCTAACGCCTATCTAGCGAACCACAGCGCCACGATACTTCAGGCCACTAACATGAGCATCGGCCTGCTCATCGATCGCAACATGACGGGTAACCACGGCACCTCTATAGCGCCCAATCACTTCTTCAGAAACAGATACGTTAGAAACAGCTGTTTCGTAATCGATTCCACGGTACTTGAGTGACATAATCTCGCCTCGCTTTATAGTCTTGAAGGGTAAACAGAGGCGCGTTCCTTCAGGGTATTTCCCCTACTTCCGTCTCTTAAATAGAGAGATGAACGTTTTCTTTCTGTTACTATTGTTACCGTTTATCGGCTTGCCGTCAAGGTGCCTATGTCAGGGATTGCTGAGTTTTCTTTGGTGGCTCTGGGCCACTCCAATAGCGCTAAACCATTGCAGAGCGTGGCTGGCAACCTGGTTGCAGCACCTAACGAGTTGATTGACAAACTGGTTAGAGCTGCGAGAGGGCACCCCAGATCAAGCAGGGGGAAGACGCTATCCGCGATCGCAGTGATCGCCATCACAACCGCCGCCAAGCTTGATGCACTTTGCCGTTGAGCCAGTTTTTAAGCAAAATGTTGCGGAACTAAACCAATCAGAGCCGGTCTAGGGCATTGTAAGGGTGGCATTAGCCACTTTCGCCGACCGCCTATACCGAACTTTATATACTGAAACCGCCCCTGGTGCCTCGTGCATTGGGGGTTATTCAATCGGGCCATCCAGTCGGTAGAACCACGGTGCCTGGGTCGTGGTGCATCATTAAAGCTGCCCGTCACGGAGGTTGCACCTATGCCTGTCTCAGAGCCGCTAGAGCGCATACGCGTACTGCGGGGCGATATTACCCGTCAGGATGTCGATGCGATCGCCAATGCCGCCAATGAATCGCTACTGGGCGGCGGCGGTGTCGATGGGGCCATCCACCGCGCTGCCGGGCCAGAGCTACTGGCGGCCTGTCGTCAGCTGGGCGGCTGCCCGACGGGACAGGCCAAAATTACCCTAGGCTACAACCTCTCCGCCCAGTGGGTGATTCACACCGTGGGGCCAGTGTGGCACGGCGGCCAAAACAACGAAGATGAACTGTTGGCGAGCTGCTACCGCCACAGCCTGGCCCTAGCCGTGGAGTATGAGATTCGCACGCTGGCGTTTCCCGCCATTAGCACAGGGGTATACGGCTTTCCGCTAGAGCGAGCAACTCGAATTGCGATCGCCGAGGTCAGTACCGCGCTGAAAAATTCATCGGCCATTGAGCAGGTGAGATTTATCTGTTTTGGCGATCAGGCTTACCGGGTCTATCAATCGGTGCAAGCCGAAACTTAAACATCACATTCTCGGTCTAGCGCTTCACTCAACCTACGTGAGCTCTAATTTTTAGTGTCGCTGAAGGAGGCGAGGTAAGGCGATCTCTGGAAAAGAAGATAACCCGATGTAAGGGCGCAGGGCTTGCGCCCTCGGGAGGAATCAAAATTCTTCGGTATTTTTGGTGTCAGAATTGGCTAAGGGATTTATTTGGTTAGGTAGCTCGGCCTGGTGGGCGGTGCATTGTGGCTTACAAGCAATTTGTGAGGGGTTCTTAATAGGGTTTAGGGCCACGAATGTACCCTACGGTCTGATATAGACAAAGGCATCGCCCCAGGCTTGATGAAAAGACTGTAATTCAAGCCTGGGGTCAACCGTCATTTTGATTTGGTCCAATAGAAGCTGTCGATATAGCAACGCCCCTACAGTTATGCCAAAGCATTATGTATCTGGAATAGATGGCCTCAGGCTCAAGCGTCGAGACGCTCTGGGCTTCATCGGCGGCACCCTGATGGTTTCGCTGGCTGGCTGTTTTCGTAAACCCTCGGCCTCAGCGGAGATCAGCAGCACCGTAGCTCAAACCCCGACCGGGGCAGCGGTGGCCGGGCAGCCTGCCTGCACTGTGCGGCCCCAGCAAACCGAAGGCCCCTACTTCGTCGATGAAGGGCTGAATCGCTCCGACATTCGCCCTGACCCGGCAACGGGTTCTGTGAAACCGGGCATTCCCTTGACGCTGCAGTTTCGAGTCTCCCAGGTGGGTGCTACTGCCTGTGTGCCGCTGGCCGGGGCCGTTGTCGATGTCTGGCACTGCGATGCCGCCGGAGCCTATTCAGATGTGGCCGATCGCAGATCCAATACCGTGGGCCAAGCCTTTCTGCGCGGTGCCCAAGTCACCAACGCTGATGGAACCGCCGAGTTCACCACTATTTATCCCGGCTGGTATCCGGGCCGGACTGTACACATTCACTTCAAAATTCGCGGCAATATTACGACAAATCAGGGCGCAAATCAGAGCGCAAATCAGGGCTATGAATTTACCTCACAGCTCTACTTTGACGATGCCCTCACCAATCGCGTCTACGCCCAGGCTCCCTATAACGCTAGCGGCCAGCGCCCCACCCGCAACCAGAATGACGGCATTTTTCGCAACGGCGGCGATCGGCTCATGCTCTCTGTAACTCAGACTGGGGAGGGCTACACCGGACGCTTTGAGATTGGGCTGGATCTGGCCTGAGGGGCGATCGCGTCAAATCCTGGTCCACGTTTGGCTAGGGCAAACACCGTTTTCCCCTGCGGAGTGACCTTTTTGAACAGGTGTCCAGGTAGGGGCGAGCATTCGCCCTCAGGAATTAGGCTTAGCTGGATGCAGCGGCCTGGTGGTGCAAAAAGATATCGATTGCCTGGGGAGTGGGCTGGGCGGCGATCGCCCCCGGATTCAGCGTTGTCAGCGCCCCTACCGCGCTGGCATAGCGCAGCATTGCTTTAATCTCAGCCGGGACTTGCCAGCTTTGCCAGCCGCGCTGGCAAAGCTGATGAATGATTCCGGCCAAAAAGGCATCCCCGGCTCCGGTAGTGTCTATGCTGTTGACATCAAAGGCGGGTAGCGAAACGCTGTGGTGCTTGGTAGCGCAGGTGCTGCCGTTGCCGCCATCGGTCAGCAGCACGGCCTGGCAGCGGGGAAACTGCTGGCAAACTGCCGCCGCAGAATCTGTATTCAGCAGCCATTGGGCTTCTTCTTTGGAAAGCTTGAGTAGGTCGGCGGTAGCCAGAAAGGCCTGAATTTTGGCGGCGGCTAGATCCGCCTGGGGCCAAAACACGGGCCGCCAGTTCAGGTCAATGATTATCTTCGCTCCGGCCTGCTGGGCCTTGTGCCGCGATCGCTCCATAGCGCTGGCGGTGGTGGGGTAGGCCAGCCCCAGGGTGCCCATTACCAAATACTTCACTCCGGCAAAATCGACAGCATTGATCCACTCCGGGCTGAGGTGGGCATCGGCAAAGGCGGCGGGGTCGGGGGCGCTGAAGCCAACGAACTGGCGATCGCCCGATTCATCCCGCTGCACCAGCACTGTGCGAGTGGGGGCACCGGCTACCCACTGAATGCGGCAGTCTACCCCCTGAGCTTGAAGCACCTGGCGCAGCCAGTCACCCAGGGCATCCTGGCCTAGGGCGCTGATCAGGCGGGTGGGGGTGCCGAGTTTGGCGATCGCCGCCGCCACATTGGCCGGTGCGCCGCCGGGGTAATCGGTGCCGCTGTTCGAGGCGCTGTGGGGTGACTCACCGACTTCAAACAGGCGATCGACCAGGCACTCTCCCAGGCAAATTACGGGTGTAGTCATTGTGTTCGCTGGTAATTCCTGGCGATCGCAGGCATTGAATGGCGCTGAATCAAGGCTGGTGGACAGTGCCAACCCTACGGTAAATCAAGACTTTCAGCGATCTGCAAGCGCTTATTTCAGTGGCATTTACCGCAGGCATTAACCCCTGCTAAGCGGCAGAAGCGCCCAGCCATTCGGGGTTCATGGCGGTGGCATCAAACACGTTATCGGTCTTAAACGGTTCGTACTGGCCTGAGTCTGCTACCGCCGTAGTGCGCGACAACAAATTCGCCACCTCCTCGTCACTCATGGGGTTAAAGCTCTCTGCGGCCTGAATGGCCTGATCTAAAATCTCCATGCTGTCGATACCTGTAATCACCACCGAGGTCGGCAGATTTAGCGCATAGTGAAGACATTCAACGGCAGAAACAACGCGGCTTTTAAGGATGTAACCGCCCGCCATCGATTTCATACCCAAAACACCCATACCTCGCTCGATCAGAACGGGTAAAACATAGTGCTGAAAACTGCGAAAGTGGGCATCCATTACGTTCAAAGGCATTTGCACCGTATCAAACTGAAAATCGTGCTGTCTGGCGATTTCTAACATGCGTAAATGCACCAGCGGATCTTTGTGGCCGGTAAATCCAACGTAGCGAATTTTACCGGCCTGCTTTGCATCCCGAAATGCTGCGACAGCCCCCTCTTCGGCAAAAATGCGGTCAGGATCTTCTAATCGAATCACCTCGTGAAACTGGAGGAGATCAATGTGGTCGGTTTGCAGCCGTTTTAGCGACTCGTCAATTTGCTGCGCCGCTGATGCTTTGGTTCGACCATCGGCCTTTGTCATCAAAAAGACCCGATCGCGGTAGCCATCCCGTAGAGCATTCCCCATTCGCACTTCGCTAAGGCCGTCATTATAGTCCCAGCAGTTGTCCATAAAGGTAATGCCGCGATCGATAGCGCTGCGAATGATGCGAAGACTTTCCTGCTCGTCTTTTTGCTTACCAATATGAAAGCCGCCGAGGCCAATTGCCGAAACCGTTTCCTGGGTATTGCCGAGGGTTCTGTAGAGCATGTTTAAACCATCTATTGATCAGGCAAGCCAGTCAAATTTGGGCCACCGCTAACCTGCGACCAGTCTAGATCGGCGTCTTTGAGCTGAACTGTACTCAGGTCAACCTCGGCTAGATTGGTGCCGCGCAGGTTGGCGTAGTTGAGATTGGTTTGACCCAGTTTGGCCTGGGTCAGGTTAGCATTGCGAAAACTCGAATTTTTAAAGTCTGATCCCGACAAATCGGCTCCTCGTAAATTGGCTCCAGAAAAATCTGAACCGCTGAGGCTGAGGTTGGTCAAGTTTTCGCCTTTTAGCTCAGTGTGGCGGAAGTCCCGCTCTCCTGCCTCATAGCGTCTGATTAGATCTTCAACAGTCATTGGTGTGCTGCATAGATGACTAGCTACGGTCACAGGATAGATCTTTTACTTTAGCAAAGGCGTCTATCCCTGGGCTTAGAGCGTATTTTTATTCATTTGGAGGTTTGGGCGATCGCTACTGCCACCTAAAAAGCCTGGGCAGCTGCGCCAAATCGAGCAGATAATTGATTCCCCAAACGACAATTTCTGCGACCAAAAGCATCTGTATCCACACCAGGTCAGGCCTGCCTGTAGTTAGATCCAACCCTTCATAGAGCTGCCACAGGCGATAGGGCACGTAGAGGTAGGGCACCATGACCCACACGACCGAGTGCAGCTGTTTTAGGGTGAGAAGTTCTGACAAAATCTGCAGCCCCAGGAGCACAAAGTAGGCAGTAAACACCATCCAAATCAGTGGCTCGCCTTGCCAAATTGCCCAAACCAAAGCCACTAAAGGTGGCACAATGCCCAGCACCTGAACTGAGCCAAACCAGTATTTGAACCAGCCTGGCAGCGGTTTAGGCAGCTCGAAGGGCGTTAAACGACGCCAGGCCCAGCCTGCGATCGCCAAAAATCCGGTGGCAATCACAAAAAATACAGCGTTTTCTACCAGTAGATGAAATCCAATAGTCATGGAAAGTCAGCTTGGTGCAGCCTTAAATATATCGCTTTGTGAAAGCGTAAGTGATGCCACAATTTTGTCTAAATTGTGAAAATTCGTAAGATATGTAAGCCCAAGGTCGCGCCTGCACATGCAAGATTCCTGGCCAAATCTTCACAATCCATTTCAAAGGGTAGAAGCCAGCGATTGACTCATCTGCCACCCTAAAGAGGTCATGGCGACGATGGAGACTACGGTATGAACCTGCTAATTTTTGGCGCAACGGGCGATACGGGCCGCGAGCTAGTCAAGCAAGCGCTGGCCCAGGGGCACACCGTCACCGGCTTCTCCCGCCATGCCGACGACCTAGTCGCCGACTACCCAACCATAGAGACAGCTGAAGGCGACGTAACCGACAAGGCCACCGTAGAGAAGGCCGTGCAGGGGCAAGATGCGGTGCTCTCTGCCCTCGGTTCGTCGAGCCTGAAGCGGAGCCCGACCCTAACCACAGGCGTGAGAAACATTGTTGAGGCGATGGAGCAGTACAATGTGCGTCGGTTGGTTTACCAGTCGTCTTTGGGAGTTGGCGAAAGCCGCAAGCAGGTAGGGTTTTTGGTGCGGTACATCATCATTCCGCTGGTGTTGCGCAATGCGATCGCAGACCACGAAGACAAAGAGCGCATCATCCAGCAAAGCAATCTTGACTGGGTAATTGTGCGGCCCGCTGGGCTCACCAACGACGAACATACCGGCGAGTACCGCCACGGCGAAAAAATTGATTTTGGGGCCAAAATTGCCCGCGCCGATGTGGCCGACTTTATGCTAAAGCAGGTCACGGGCAACACCTACCTGAAGAAAACCCCCGGAGTGTCTTACTAGTACTCTGAGGCGGAAGTAGATCTACTATTTAAGGGTAGAGCGAAGGGAACTGATTAAGCTGGCCACGACCGGCTTAGGCACCGTCAGTGTAGCGGACTTATTCCATACTCTGCGCAACCTGGGACGACCACTAGGGCGGGGTTTAGGGCAGTCGTTTGCGCAGTTGGAGAAGCACGCCAAGCACCTGGAACACCGTCTGAGCCAAGCCGCTGATAACGAGACTCAGACAGCCCTCTAGGCTCAGTATGACGCGGTGATTCACCAGCAACAGCGGGGCATTGATAACCAACAGCGTTACCGTCAGACCCGGCAAGCCCTCTCTCTGAGTTCAGGGACTTGGGTAGGTTCTTCGTAAGCATATCACTGCTCAAAGGACATTGCAAAATCGCCTGCTGAGAGTACTTTGAGAAAATCAACCCGGCTTAGGTCGTCCTCCTTTTGTTGTGCGAGAATATTTGCGCTGACAACCTATTTTTGAAATATTCAGCAGCTTTTTTGAAATGAACGATCGCGCTTGGCAGAAGGTAAATGGCATCATACAACGAGGGCACCAGGTAGCCTCTGGGTCCGCCTTAGATAGCCCGTATCCAGCTGGAACGATTGAAATGCAAACGCCTTTCTTTAGAGCTTTGGGCTTGGATCTGGCAGGCTACTTCCCCGGAACGCTCAACGTTTCGGTTCGCCCACACACGTTTCAGATCATCAACCCTGAATTCACCTTTCGCCAGGTCGAGTGGACCGATCGCCATCCTCCCGAAGATTTCTCACTCTCTCAGTGTCGGGTTTTATTTCAGGGTTCAGCCTACGATAGCTGGATTTATTACCCCCACCCTGAGACCAAAAAGCGTAACTTTCAAGCCCCATCTACTATAGAACTCATTGCACCAAAAATACCCGGCATCAAAGACAAATGCCGGGTTGAGATTGAGTACAATCCCTCAGAAGTTGCTATAGCTTAGCAAGTACTATCGAGCCACCTACTTACCCCATTAAAATCACGTTATCCAGCACGTGGATGATGCCGTTGTCGGCCTCGATGTCGGCGGCGAGCACCGTAGCATTTTTAACCTCAAATCCTTCAGTGCCATCGATCGGAATCGGCGCGCCTTCCAGCGACTCCACCGTGCCCAGCTTAATCAGCTCATCTTTGGTGTACTTGCCCGACACCACGTGGAACTTGAGAATGCGGCCCAGCTGAGGCGGGTTTTGCACCAGGGTTTGTACCGTGCCGGGAGGCAGCTTGGCAAAGGCGTCATCGTTGGGGGCAAAGACCGTAAAGGGGCCAGGGCTTTGCAGCACTTCTACCAGTCCAGCGGCCTGGACGGCGGCGACCAGGGTAGAGAAACCTTCGTTACTAACGGCGATATCGACGATGGTAGGCATGGGAGATCTTAGAGTTTGGATTTTGGTGAGATCAGATCTCAGGGTTCTTGAAGAACCCTGAGATCTGGCGATTTACCTATAGTCTTGATGTTGGATGTCACGCAGGCGGGCTTCGGGGCGCACAAAGCGATCCATCTGGGCCTCGAAAAATTGGCGGTTGGCCTTCAGGTGGCGGGGGTTGGTGTCATCCAATGGGTAGAGCAGGGCGGCACGCAGGGCCTGAATTACCGCCGAGGTGACGTTGTACATCGATCGCTGAAAGGTAATCCCCAGCTGAATCAGCATGTCGTCTTCGCCCCGGCAGTGCTGGTTGTAGTAGTCGAGCAGGTAGGGCGGCAAAAAGTGCAGCATGTCCTGCATCAGCAGGGTGGGGGGAATGCCCGCGCTGCCCACGGGAAATACATCGGCGTAGAGAATGCCGTAGTGGAAGTCGTTTTGGTCGGCGGGCACCTGTCCGGCCTGGGCGTTGTAGGATTTGGTGCCTCGGAAGGGTGCGGTGCGGTAGAACACCGCTTCGACGTAGGGCAAAGCCGCTTCGTAGAGCCAGGTAAAGCCGCAGGATTTGGGGATCAGCTCGAAGCATTCGTCGCCGATATAGACGTGGTGGTAGATGGGGCGACCGGCGACGGCAAAGATGCCGTTGACCAAGAAATCCATCGCGGCGGGGACGCCCGCAAAGCCGCCTTCATCGTAGATGTCGCTCATTTCAAAGAAGACCGGGGCCATCACTTCCCAAAACAGGCCCAGGTTGGCGGTGTAGGAGAGTTCGCGGCATTTTTCGTAGAACATGTCGGGGAAGGCCTTGTGCAGCCCCAGCATCACTGGGTTGCCCTTGAAGTAGGCCCGAATGGCGCGATCGCACGCTTCCTTATATTCCTCCGTATACAAATAATCGTTGAATCGCCCGCCCATATCCTGGTGCCAGAGCATCGCCTTCATGCAGGCTTCGGCAAACTCCATGTTGACGCGATCGTGCCAGAGGTGCAGAAACAGCTTCGGCAGCTTGCGCTTGCTCTCCCCTTTAGCCATAAACTCCAGCAGCTCGGGGTGGGCCGTGGCCTCACCCCGCCAAATCCGCAGGTCGGCGGTGTCGCCCGCGTAGTGGTTGGGCAGATCCAGGTATTCCTGGGGCAAGAAGTATTTGAAGGCGGGCACCGGGTTCAAAAACACCCGCTCCGCAATGTAGAGCAGGTCGCGCCAGTAGAAATCCATCGGCACGGCGTAGGCCTTATAGATGCCGATAATCTGCATCAGGTTATCGGGCGTGTCGGGCAGCATCGAGCCGCCTGCCTCTAGCCGGTGAATGACGTCGGCGTGGGGATGGGTAGATGGGGAAATCAGGGTTTTGGGTTCGGTGAGGGTAGGCATGGGAGTGGATGGGTGGATGGGTAGGTGATTGGATAGAACGTAGGGTGGGCAGTGCCCACCATCCAAACTGCTATAGGCTAAATTCGTTCAATTGGGAATTTCACCATGGGTAAAAAAGCAAGGATTCGGCCAATTTCGATTTGTCTGCTGCGGCGGGGGGAGGAGATTTTGGTGCATGAGAGCTACGACTCGGTGAAGGGGGAGGGCTTTGCGCGGCCTCTGGGGGGCGGTATTGACTTTGGCGAAACTAGCGCCCAGGCCGCCATTCGCGAAATTAAAGAGGAGCTGGGGGTTGATATTGCTGAGGTAGAGCTGGTGGGCATTGTGGAGAACATCTTTGTCTACGAAGGTGAACCGGGCCACGAGATAGTGTTTGTCTACGACGGGCGGTTTTTAGATGAGTCACTGTACGGGCAGGAAAGCCTGTCGGCGGTGGAAGGGAATCAGCAGTTTAAGGCGGTGTGGCGATCGCCTGCGACTCTCCGCAATGGCCCCTACCACCTCGTCCCCCAACAACTCTGGGATTTGCTTTAAACTCCCACTCCAACCGATCAACCGTAGGGTGCACTAGGCCATCACCGACCGAGGCTATTATTTGGGAAATCTAGCCTGGCCGTAATGCACCCCACGGGGTTACGGGTCACGGCAGGATTGGCAGGGTGGCAACGGGGACGAGGATGGGTTCCGTTGGCAATACCTCGCTGGGGTCAACGGTCAGGGGCAGCGCCTCAATCACCTCATCGGCCACCACCTCGTTCAGCACCATCGGGATCGCCGCCACCATTACGCTGGCGGTGGGTTCGCCCCACTTCACCAGCCAGTTGGGCTGAATGCCGAGGAAGAGAATTAAGCTAGCCAGCACGTAGGCGGGCAGCTTTTCAGAAAAGGTGACCTTGGGGAAGTAGGCGATCGCATTATCCAACTTGCCAAAGCAGGTGCGGTTAAGCAAAATCACGAAGTACACCGCCGTCAGGCCGGTACCAATGACCCCCAGCAGAGTCTGTACCGGGTACACCGCATAGCTGCCCTGGAACACCAAAAACTCGGTCACAAACCCGACTAGACCAGGAATGCCGGCGCTGGCCATGCCGCCCAGCACCAGCAGGGCGCTGACCATGGGCAACCCTCGCACCGGGTTCATCAGCCCGTTCAGCACATCCAGCTCGCGGGTGCCGACCTTAGCTTCAATCACGCCCACCAGGTGAAACAGAATGGCGAGAATCAGGCCGTGGGAAACCATCTGGCTGACGGCCCCGGTCAGGGCCAGGTCGGTCATCGCCGCGCCGCCCAGCAGCACGTAGCCCATGTGGCCAATCGAGCTGTAGGCGACCATGCGCTTGATGTCTTTTTGCGCGATCGCGGTAATCGCCCCATAGAGCACGCTAAAGGCAGCCCATACCGCCAGGTAGGGCGACAGCTCGGCCCAGGCATCGGGAAACAGCCCCA
The DNA here is from genome assembly GCA_049646445.1 of Nodosilinea sp. GTDB lineage: Bacteria > Cyanobacteriota > Cyanobacteriia > Phormidesmidales > Phormidesmidaceae > Nodosilinea. The sequence goes on from JBARVV010000066.1 coordinate 87,267, forward strand.
GGCCAAAGCGAAACAGACCGTAAGTACCCAGCTTGGCCAGCACCCCACCCAGCATCATCGCCACCGGAGTCGAGGCCGACACATAGGTATCAGGCAGCCAGGTGTGAAAGGGTACCAGGGGAATTTTGATGCCAAAGGCAACCAGCAGCAGCCCCAGCAGCGTAATCTGCCACGCCATGGGCAGATCGTGACCCATCACTGCGTAGTAGGTGAAATCTTTTGCGCCGGTAAGCCACACCGTGCCCAAAAAGCCGGCCAGCATCAGCGCCCCAGAAAACGCCGTATAGAGCAAAAACTTGGTGGCCGCGTAGGTCTTTTTCTCGCCGCCCCAGATCGCAATCAGCAGGTACAGAGGCACCAGCTCAATTTCATACAGCAAGAAAAACAGCATCAGGTTTTGGGCCACAAAGGCCCCCGCTACCCCGCTACTCACCAATAGCAGCAGGCTGTAGAACAGTCGGGGCCGCTCAATGTCGGGGCCACTACTCCAGATCGCAATCCAGGTGATCAGGCTGTTGAGGGCCACCATCAGCAGCGATAGCCCGTCTAGGCTGAGTTCGTAGTTGAGGCCGATGGCAGGCAGCCAGGGCAGAAACTCGTGGAACTGAAAGCCGCCAAAGGACAGATCGAACTGGGTAAATAGCCAAATCGTCCACAGCAGTGGTAGGGCAGAGACAACTAGGGCACCCGTGCGGGCCTGTTTGCCCGAGAGACCGGGCCAAAAGCCGATCGCGATTGCGCCCAGCAGGGGGATGAGTAGGAGTGGAGTGAGCATGGGAGTGGGTTGAGTGGATGAGTGAGTTAGGTAGGGTTCTAGAACAGCGCCGAGAGGGCGTGCCAGTTCATCAATACCCCCAGCAGAGCTACGCCGAAGGAAATGGTCAGCACGTAGAACTGAAGCTGACCGCTGTTGCCGTACTTGAGGGTTTCGCCGCTGAATAGAGAAGCCAGACCGACAGCATTGACCAGGCCATCAACCACGTAGCGATCGAGCCAGTCGGTCAGGCGCGACAGCATATCGACACCGAGCACAAAGGTGTTGCGGTAGAGCCTGGGGGTGTAAAAGTCGTAGGCCAGCAGGTTTTGCAGGGGCTTTTTCACCAGACCCGCCGGATGCTCGACCACGCGGTTGATGTAGAGCAGGCTGCCGACGGCTGTACCGAGAATGCTCGACCAGGTCAGCAGCAGGGCCATGTCTTTGTTGACCTCAGCCCAGGTGGGCAGCAGGTTGAGCTGGGCCATTACCAGGGGCAGGTGGAGGGCAAAGCCCGCCACAATCGCCATCGGCAGCACAATCAGCCAGAGCGGTTCTGGGGAGCGAATGGTCATTTGCTGGGTTTGACCGGCAAAAATCAGGCCAATCATCCTCGCCAGGCTGAAGGCGGCGATCCAGTTAACCAGCAGCACAATGGCAACGAGCAAGCCGCGATCGCTATCCCACAGGCCCGATACCAGCGAGAGCATGGCCCAAAACCCGCCTAGCGGAGGCAGAGCGACTAAACCTGTGGCTCCGGCAATCATCGCCATTGCGGTCACGGGCCGACGACCCCACAACCCACCCATCTGGGTCAAATCTTGGGTGGTGATATTGATAATGATCGATCCTGCTCCCATCACCAGGGCGGCCATGCCTAGGGCATAGACAAGCGCCAGCGATAGAGCCACACCGGGTAGATGGGCACCGACGGCAATGAACATCAGCCCCATGTAGGCACTGCTGAGGTACGACAGCACCCGCTTAATGTCTACCTGGGCAGCAGAAATTAGCGTCGCGCCGATCGCGGTGACGGTACCAACGGCGATCGCAAAGGCCGAGGCCGTCGACGACAGGGCAATCACCGGATTCAGCTTCACCAAAATCCACACCCCAGTCGTCACCACCACCGCATTTCGCAAAATGGTGCTGGGCAGCGGGCCTTCCATCGCTTCATCGAGCCACAGGTGCAGGGGGAACTGGGCGCACTTGCTCATCGGGCCAGCAATCAGCCCAATGCCAATCAGCGTCATCAGACCAGCGTCTACATTGTTGGCGGTCTGCGCCCAGGCGGCTAGCTCCCGAAAGTCCCAGGTGTAGGTGAGGGGGTAGATAGCCAGCACCGCCATCAGCAGCACCAGGTCGCCCACCCGCTTGGTCAAAAAGGCGTCGCGCGCCCCCGTGACCACCAGCGACTGGTTGTACCAAAAGCCCACCAGCAGGTAGGTGCCCAGGGTCAAAATTTCCAGCAGCATGTAGGCGAATAGCAGCGAGTTGCACAGCACCAGAGCGCACAACCCCGCCTCAAACAGGGCCATCATGGCAAAAAAGCGGCCCCAGCCCCAGTCCATTTCTAAATAGCCCACGGCGTAAAGCTGAGCCAGCAAATTGAGGCTAGTAATCAGCACGCAGGCCCCCAGGGTAATGGCCGACGCCTCTAGGGGAATGGTTAAGTTCAGCCCGGCTACATTCAGCCAGGGGGCAAAGAAAAACTGGGGCGACGACTTGCCCCAAAAGGCTAGAAACGCCAGCAGGCTGTGGGTCAGGGCCAGGGCCGTCATCACAATATTGATATAGCCCGCCGGACGCGGCCCAGTGCGGCTAATCATCGCTGGCGACCAGGGAATGGTCAGCAGCGCCCCCAGCAGCGGGTATAAGGGAATCAGCCAGCTGGTTTGAGCCAGAATCGGGGTCATAGTCGAAAAATCCTTGGGCACAAAGGACGGCAAAAGGTGGCCAAATGGGGCAGAGGCAAAAACCCCACCCATGATCAGGGATCAACAGCCGATTGACTTAAATCAATCAAAAAGCCGGTTGAATAGAGCTAGACCTATTTGAAATAGAGTTTAGCCAATGCTTGGCTTAAAAAGGAAGGGGTGAATTGATTAAATGCAATTTATTTTCCATTACCAATTGATAAAATTCTATAATGCGTCTCCTGGTAACCGTCAAAAACAGCTCCGCCAATAGCGCCAGCTCACTTACCTTACCTACCCTACACACCTCACCTACTCCCCACTACCAGTCCTTTCGCAAAAATTATCCTGACAGCGCGATCGCACCGCGAAAAATAAATCAGTAGCGGTGAAGACCCCCTGACGCCCCCTCAGTCGTCGTCACCACGCCAGCGGTTTAAATTATCAGGGAAATAATGTGGTCGATAATCACTGGTTGACACGGGCCGAACGCGTTCTAGTGGTCGGGTCGGGCGTCGGTGCCGTCGCATCGGTCGCCGCTCAAAATATAGCGCTGGCGTCGGCTCCGCTCACGGTGCTCGCCGCTGTTGGGTTACTCAACCGCAGCCGCGTTGAGCAACAGCTCGAAGACGCGCAGGAAAAACTCGCCCGCCAGCATCGCCAAACCGGGCACCGCCTGACCAACCTGACCAAACGGGTGACCGCCATGCCCTCCCCCGAGGCGCTGACCAATTTTCAGCGGGCGGTGATGGATCGCAACAACCACTCGTTTATTCGCTTCTCAAAGGAAATGAGGGGTCTAAAAGCCCACGTCAATCAGCAGTTAGAAACGCTGGCCACCCCTGACCTCAGCAGCGTTCAGCAGCAAATTGTCCTGCTGCAAGATCAGGCGGCGGCAGCTCAGGTGAGCTTCGAAAATCTCAACACTTATATGCAGCGGCTGGCCACTACGCCCCGGGTGGCGGCGGCGGAGAACAAGCTATCCCAGGTCAAAACCGATCTCATGCAGACTCGCGTGAGTCTCGAAAACCTGCGTTCAGAAACCCGCACCCTGGTCAGCAATCTGCAAGCCGCCCTGGGCCAAATCGATCGCCGCTGGCATGAGTTTCCCCAGGCCAGCAGCCCCGGCCAGTACCGCACCGAAATGGGTGAAATGGTCAGGGCGATGGCGACGCTGGTGCCCCAGTCAGAATTTAGTCAGCTGGTTAAACATGTCAAAGACCTCACCCGTCAGCAAACTCGCCTAGAGCAGGCCCTGACCATAATTCCGGTGGGTACCGTGGGCGGGTTTTCGGCCTCGGCGACGGCCCCCAGCACCGCCGAGCTAGAGCGGCTTACCGCTGAGGTGCAGCAGCTTCAGCAGCAGGTCAGCCGACAGGAGACGGCGGGCAACACCCAGGAGCAGGTGCAGCAGGTAGTATCGCAGTATCTAGGGCAGGTCAAAGCTCAGGTGGCGCAGCTTGAGGGGGTAACGCGATCGCTCTCGGAGCGGCAGCAGCAGTTCACCACTCAAATGGTGACGGCCCCCGCCGATACTGCCAACCGCAAAGCCCTGATTCAGCTAGCCCGGCGGGTGCAGCAGACCGAGACCAGTCTCAAAACATCCCGGCCCGATCCCCCGACTCAGGCCAAGGTAGCCCCAGCAGCTAGCCATTCCTCGGCCCCACCCGACTGGATTATTGACCTGCCCGTGGCTACCGCCAGCGATCAGGTCATGCCTAGCCGCCAGGCCCTAGAGGCCGCGCTAGATACCGCCACCCGACGAGTACTGCTGGTGTGGCCCTGGGCCAGCTACGTCACCATTGATGAGCCTCTGCTCAAGCGGTTTAGCCAGCTGCTAGAGCGGGGCGGCCAGCTCGAAATTGGCTGGTGCCACCGGGGCGACCAGCAAGATGGCCGTTTAGCCTGGCGAATCAGCCAGCGCTGGGGCACAGAGTCGAGCCAGCTGCTGCTGCTCAAGGCGGCCCTCAACCAGCTTTTGCCCCTGCGCGAAAACTACCCCGATCGCTTTAAATTCAGAATTATGGGCACCGCTGAGAGCTACCTGGTCTGCGACAGCGGCAGCAGCGCTCCCCCTGAAAACACGACTGGGCACACCTACGCCATTGTCAGCCTCAAGGCGCTGCCCACCCAGAGCGCCGTCATCCCCGACCTAGAAGCCAAGCTGCGCACCGCCGAACCCGCCGTGGTGCAGGCGCTCATGCAGCGCTTCCACAATCCGGTGATTCCCCCCGGCGATACTGTGGCCTTCTTTAACCGAGGTACTACCCGCCACGACCTGCGCGATCAGCCCGGTGCCATCCACGACTACAGCCAGGTGATTCAGCTGCAGCCCGACCACGCGATCGCGCTCAACAATCGGGGGGTGGCCCAGCTAGAGCTCAGCCAGGGGGATGCCGCCGAGGCCGACCTGAGCGAGGCGATTAACCAAAGTTCCAAGCTCTTTGCCCCCTACTGCAACCGGGGCTGGCTGCGCCTGGAGCAGCGCCGCTACGCCGCCGCGATCGCCGACTTTACCCAGGCCACTGCCCTCAAGCCCCATCTGCCGATGGCCTACGTGTACCGGGGCAGCGCCCTGCACAAGCTGGGCGATTTGAAAGGAGCCGTGCGCGACTACAGCGACGCGATCGCCTGTGGCGACCCGATTGCCCTGCCCTACTGCTACCGCAGTGCTGCCTACCAAAGCCAGGGCGATCAGCGGCGGGCGATCGCTGACCTGGAGCGAGCCAGTACGTACTTAGAGGCCCAGGGCGACAGCCAGGCGCTATCGTCGGTGCAGCGCACCCTGGGCCGGTTGCAGAGCATGGCAGTACAACCGCAGGCGAGTCGATAGTCTGCCCAGATCACCTACTCTTGCGTCTAGCTGGCGCGTATTTTTAGGCGTGAACATTGTCCTAGCGTAATATTCACGCCGGAAAAACATGTACTTTTGAAAAACTTAAAAAACGTTTAGCTTGCAGCCACACTCGTAGCCTCCGAGACCTCCACCAGCGGTGGCCTCAGGGTTAGATACAGGCAGGCACCAACCAGCGGCAGCGCCAGCACCGCCGCCGTGATCCAGGGCTGAGCCAGCCCTCGGCGAGCCATATCATCCTTCAGCAGTACCGGAAACAGCAGCCATAGGGCGCAAAAATCGAGCGACATGACGTGAATAAAACGACTGGTCTGCCACTGCTGCCAAAAATCGGGCCAGTTTCCTTTAAGTAATGCAAAGGCGGCCAGGGCGATCGCGCCCGCCGCCAGCAACGCCCCCAGCCAGCGCGACTCTAGCAGCAGCAGCAGCAGGCCCTTAGGACCGCTAAAGCTAGGGACGCTAAAGCTAGATCTGGGCTGGCGCAGCGCCAGGTAGGGCAGCAGCGCAAAGGCCCCTACCGCAAACGACACCAGCACAAAGGGCCAGGCCCATAGCTTCTGCCCGTGGCCGTCGACCAGGGCTAGGGCAGCGTAGACCATGGGCCAAATTCCCATGGCGTTAAACAGCGACACAACAGCCGGGTTGATGCCCTCCCAGCTGCCTGTGGAAAGGCGAAGAATTAAATCTGCGGTATCGGGGCGATCGGGAGGAGCAAGTATAAATGCATACAGAACAAACCCGATCCAAAGACTAAAAAAAACCAATCGATTCATGTTCAGTCAAGTGCTAAGTTTCTCACCAAATTATCAAACAAAAGCAACGAAGACTGTCAGGCCAAGAAAAAGCAAATAAGCTGTATTCAAGCCATCCAGCCCCCAGAAATGGCAATTGTTAAAAAATAATTAATCACATTGTGAACTGTAAATTTATGTTCCTGAGTCTTAGTTAAAGAAGCGTTAACCTTACTCATAAATCTGCTCTCTAACCTGTTCTCCAAAGTCGTTTTTAATACCTCCTTACAGCCGTATGCCCCAATTATGGGAACCCACCGTGTCCTTATCTGCCCCCCGTGAGTCTGCCAGTTCTCCGGCTCACCACCGAAGCATTATGCATATTCAGTACTTTCTGGAGCTATACGAGGCCGGATACCGCAACTTCACAGGCATTAGCCTGGCCGGTGCCGACTTCAGCCATCACATTTTGGTCGATGTTGACCTCAGTCGTGCCAGCCTTAGGGGTGCCAACTTCAGTCGGTCTTTTCTGACCCAGGCCAATCTCGACCACACCGATCTCAACTGGGCCAACCTCAGCTTCGCCAAAATGAGCGAGACTCGGTTGGTGCAGGCCGATCTCACCAAAGCCAACCTGCGGGGAGCATTTTTGGTGAGAGCTGACCTGCGCCGCGCACAGCTTAGCGGAGCCGACCTGTGTCATGCTAACTTGCGCCAGGCCGACCTGCGGGGGGCCAACCTCTGTGGGGCCAACCTCAGCGGCGCTAACCTACGGGGGGCCAACCTCTGTGGGGCCAATCTGTCCTGGGCACATTTGACTGGGGCGCGGCTTAGCGGGGCCGACCTGGAGCGCACTCGTATGAATGCGGCCAATCTGGAAGGAGCCTGGCTGAATGGCTTAGACCTGCACGGCATGAATCTGGCCGGTGTCAATCTCAAAGAGGCCAAGCTAAACGGGGCCAACCTCGACCACGCCAACCTGAGTTCGGCTAATTTGTCCCACACCACCATGCGCGGTGTGAGCATGGTAGGAGCCAACCTCAGCGGCTCTGACCTCACCGGGGCCGTACTGTGGAACGGCATTCTAGACGGCGTCGATCTGTCGCGGGCCGACCTCACCCGCGCCCATTTGGGAGAGGCCTCTCTGAAGGCGGCAGTGGTTGTCGGCACTGAGTTTACTGAGTCGGTGCTACCGGCAGAAGCTCGCGCTTACCTCTATGAAACGGTACAGGGTGAGACCCGCTGGACCCACCGTCCTGCCCGCGAAACCTTGAACCAGTCGCAGTTTGTCGATCGCATTGTCCAGCAGTAATGGCATTGCTTGAGCCTGCATCCCCATCCCCAGGCGTCGTGCTGGTTACCGCTGGCTCTGAGGCCGAAGCCGATCGCCTGGCCCGGCACCTGGTCGAGGTTCGTCTAGCCGCCTGCGTCAGCGTGTTTCCAGTGCATTCTGTCTACCGTTGGCAGGGCGACGTTCAGAGCGAACCCGAGTGGCAGCTGGTCATCAAAACCGACCTCAGCCAGTTTAAGGCGCTGAGTTTGGCGATTACCCAGCACCACAGCTACGAGGTGCCCGAAATTATTGCCCTACCAATTGTGGCCGGTCTGCCTGCCTACCTCAGCTGGCTCCAGGCCCAGGTGCAAGATTCTTAAAACCTGTTTGTCTAGACGTTAAGTTTCGTCGCAAAGTCTCATACTAAATCTGCTTTGGCTAACCCCCAGTTGGACTGGGCAAACACCGTTTGCCCCTACGCAAGCCGCCTATCTGGAATCGGGGTTATGCGATTCGGATTTGGTATCACAGAGTACCCGGATTTAACCACCCCAGTTGAAACCCCCAATTGAAACTCAGCATTGGCAAAAAAAAGGACTGACCAATGGCCAGCCCCTATTCAGCTACTCAAGGAGATTTTTAACCACAATCACGCTTTAACGACGATAGGCCAGGGCCACCTCGCTCTCAATTTCAGCTGGCTCAGACACCAAAACGGTTTCGGTTTCGGTGGCCAGGCTCAAATCAGCCTCCGCGTCTAGGGCGGCTTCATTGGCGGCAGCAACAGAGGCTAGCCACCGCTGACGCACCAGCACGGTACCGCCGGACAGCAGGGCCGCGATCGCCCCTAAACCACCCAGCGCCGCTCCCAGAGCATTGCTGTCTGGAGAAGACGCCCACCACCCACCCGGAGAATCGCCGGAAGCAGTCGCCTGAGGCGCATCGAACTTAGAAAACGGGCAGCCCAGTGCCCTATTGCCAGGCACTACAGAAACAGCCAGTAGACCAGCCGCCGCCACAGATGCCACCAGTGCAGACCGAGAGAGGATGTTCATAGCCAAATTGAGAGAGAGAACGTCACAACGTAACGCTATTGTTGCGGCACTCGTCTGATCTCACAGCTGCAAAGGCTACAGAATTTGGAGAAAACTGCCCAAACCGTCAGAGTATCTACGGAGTATCTATCTAAGGGTAGAACGCTGAGGCTGCAGCCAAACCTGATCCGCTGAACCTGAATCCACCTGGGTAGCCCCGATTGGGCTGGGCAAACACCGTTTGCCCCTACGCAAGCCGCCTGTTTGGAATCGGGGTCGTGTGATTTGGATGTGTTGTGAGCCAGTGTGGGTCAGCAAAGAGCGCTCTCAAACGACTATCCGCCTTCTTTTAGCTCTGTCTGAGAATGCGTCCGGCGTTCAGAATGGCGAGCAGGGCAACGCCGACATCGGCAAACACCGCTTCCCAGAGAGTGGCGACGCCGATCGCGCCCAGGGCAATGAATAGCGCCTTTACCCCCATCGCAAACCAGATGTTTTGCCAGACAATGCGGCGGGTTCTGTGGGCAATGTGAATGGCTTCGGCTACTTTGGAGGGCGCGTCGGTCATGATCACCACGTCAGCGGTTTCGATCGCCGCATCAGACCCCAGGCCGCCCATGGCAATGCCGACATCGGCCCGGGCAATTACCGGGGCATCGTTAATGCCGTCGCCCACAAACGCTACTTTGCCGTTGGTCTGGCGGGCACGGTGCAAAAACTCCTCCAGGGCCGTGACCTTGTCTTCGGGCAGAAGTTCGGCCCGGTACTGGTCGAGGCCCAGCTGGTTGGCAATGCGATCGGCTACCGACTGGCTATCGCCGGTCAGCATGGCGGTGACAATGCCCTGGGCCTGAAGGCTGCGAATGGCTTCGGCGGCGTCGGTTTTCAGCTCATCGGCAATCAAAATGCGACCACTGTATTTGCCATCGACGGCCAGGTGAGCCACAGTGCCCTCGACCACGCAGACATCGTGGGGAATGGCCTCGCGGTGCAGGAGGCGATCGCTGCCCGCCAGCACAGTGCGCCCGTTCACCCTGGCGCGAATGCCGTGACCAGGAATTTCCTCGTAGTCCTGAATTCCAGACTCGTCAATTCTCTGTCCGTAGGCCTGGCGAATCGACTGGGCCACCGGGTGGTTGGACTGAGACTCAGCCTGGGCAGCCAGTTCCAGCAGCTGCGCCTGACTCAGCCCGTTCTGGCTGACGACGTCGGTAACGCGAAAGTTACCCTGGGTGAGGGTGCCAGTTTTGTCGAAAATGACGGTGTTGACCTGGGCCAGGGTGTCGAGGTAGGTGGATCCCTTAACCAAAATACCGCGCCGGGCTGCCCCACCCACGCCGCCAAAGTAGCCCAGCGGAATGCTGATCACCAGGCCGCAGGGGCAGGAGATTACCAGCAGCACCAGGGCGCGATAGGCCCACTCGGCCTGGGTGGCTCCAGGAATTAGCAGCGGCGGTAAAATCGCCACCGCCAGCGACAGAAACACCACCACCGGGGTGTAGTAGCGGGCAAAGCGGGTAATGAATTTTTCGGTGTCGGCTTTTTTGCTGCTGGCGTTTTCCACCAGGTCTAAGATTTTGGCGATCGCCGACTCGGTAAAGGGCTTGCTCACCCGCACGGTCAGCGATCGCGACTGGTTGATCATCCCTGCCAGCACGGTCTCGCCAGGGGCGACGGTGTAAGGCACCGATTCTCCAGTTAGGGCCGAGGCATCCACCAGTGACGTACCTTCTAGAACGTCACCATCTAGGGGCACTTTTTCGCCAGGGCGCACCAAAATCAGGTCGCCGACCCGAACCGTGTCGGGCGTGACCTGACGAATGTCGCCATCGACTTTGAGGTTGGCGGTATCGGGCTGCACCGCCAGCAGGGCTTTGATCGAGCGGCGCGATCGCCCCACCGAATAGCCCTGAAACAGCTCCCCCACCTGGAAAAACAGCATCACCGCCACCGCCTCGGGGATCTCGTGAATGGCGATCGCGCCCAGGGTGGCAATGGTCATCAAAAAGTTTTCGTCAAAGACGCGGCCCCGCAGAATGTTGCGCCCCGCCGTAGTCAGCACACCCCAGCCGCTGATCAGGTAGGCGGGCATCAGCACGGCATACTCGGCGATCGCCCAGGGCGTATCGTGCAGCGCCCCGTGGAAAACCAGCCCGATCGCTAGGAGCACCGCCGCGATCGCGATCGGGATCAGCTCGCGCCGCAGGTTGAACTCGCCGGAGCCGTGGTCATGGCCGCAGCAGTCGTCGTGGGCCTCGGCAGGCACTGGCTGCTGGCTGGCGTAGTGGTCATCGGCACAGCAATCGTGGGCACGATGGTCCGAAGCACGATGGTCCGAAGCACGGTGGTCATGGGAATGAACGTCTGCCATAGGGACACCTGTCGGGCGCTTCTGAATATCTGAACAGTTATTCAGATGATACATGATCCCTGAGCAGTATTCCCTCTGTGAATCCAGCGAGCGCTCTGACTAACTCTCCTCCAGGTGTTCAGCCACTTCTCGGTAGAGGGCCGTAATGTGGCTATCGGCCAGGCTGTAGTAGACATTGCGGCCCTGGCGGCGATACTTGACCAGCCGCTGCGATCGCAGCACCCGCAGCTGGTGCGATACCGCCGACTCGCCCATTTTGACCGCCGCCGCCAGGTCGCAGACGCACAGCTCCTGCTGGGCCAGGGCCGACAGCAATTTGAGCCGGTGGGGGTCAGAGAGGGCGCTAAAAAACTCCGCCATTCGCTGAGCCCTTGGGGTGCTCAGAACCTCGGGCTGCACCTGGCGCACGTTGTCTAAATGCACCAGCAATTCGGCGCAGGCCGGGGCCTCGGCCCCCTGATCTGATTGGATCTGGGTCGGTTGTGTCTTTGCAGAATGAGAATCAGCCACTAAACTACCCATTGCAGCAGCATCTTTATGGTACTGAGAATCATTACCATCTGAACACCTGTTCAGGTAAGGGGGCCTATCCAGGTTGCTTCAAACTTTTTCCAGGGTCAGAGATTCCTGGCTTTTGAGCCTCACACCTAAAGAAAACCTTTGGGAGCATGGTCATCCCGAAAAAGTTGTTTAGTCTGTTGACAGATTTGATGCCATCGGCATTCCATTGATGTTCTATTAATGCACTCACTCCATAGTTTTCCGTAGAAACCCGTTTCCGACTTTTGACCGAACTGTTACCGAGAGATTGATATGGCACAGAGTTTTGGTGTAATTGGCCTCGCCGTTATGGGTGAGAACCTGGCGCTCAACGTTGAGAGCAAGGGCTTCCCGGTAGCGGTGTACAACCGCACCGCTGCGGTGACCGAGCGTTTTATGGAAAAGCGGGCTCAGGGCAAAAACGTGAAGGCGACCTATAGCCTCGAAGAGTTTGTCGAGTCGCTAGAGCGACCCCGGCGCATTTTGGTGATGGTGAAGGCGGGTGCCCCGGTCGATGCGGTGATCGGCCAGCTGCGCCCCCTGCTGGATGACGGCGACATGATTATGGATGGCGGCAACTCCCTCTACGAAGACACCGAGCGCCGCACCAAGGATTTAGAATCCACTGGCCTGCGGTTTATTGGTATGGGCGTCAGCGGTGGCGAAGAGGGAGCGCTGCTTGGCCCCAGTCTGATGCCCGGCGGCACCCGCGCCGCCTACGATTCGATCGAGCCGATTGTGAAGAAGATTGCCGCCCAGGTCGACGATGGCCCCTGCGTCACCTACATTGGCCCTCGCGGAGCCGGCCACTACGTCAAGATGGTGCACAACGGCATCGAGTACGGCGACATGCAGCTGATCGCCGAAGCCTACGACCTGATGAAAAATGTGCTGGGTCTCGACCACAACCAGCTTTTTGAGGTGTTTGCCGAGTGGAATCTCACCGATGAGCTAGATTCTTTCCTGATTGAAATTACCACCGACATTTTCACCAATATCGACCCCGACACCAATAAGCCCCTGGTCGAGCTGATTATGGATGCGGCGGGCCAGAAGGGCACCGGTCGCTGGACGGTGATGAGCGCCCTGGAGCTGGGGGTGGGCATTCCCACGATTACGGCGGCGGTGAACGCGCGGATCATGTCGTCAATCAAAGAGGAGCGAGTGGCGGCCTCAAAGGAACTGAGCGGCCCTTCGGCGAGTTTTGATGGCGATGCAAAGGCCATGATCAACAAAATTCGTGATGCGCTCTACTGCTCGAAGATTTGCTCCTACGCTCAGGGTATGGCGCTGATTGGCGCGGCCTCAAAGGCCTACGAGTACGATGTCAACCTGGGTGAGACAGCCCGGATTTGGAAGGGGGGCTGCATTATTCGGGCGCGCTTTTTGAACAAGATTAAGCACGCCTACGATGAGAACCCCAGCCTGCCCAATCTGCTGCTAGCGCCTGAGTTTAAGCAGACGATTCTCGATCGCCAGACTGCCTGGCGCGAGGTGGTGGCGATGGCGGCGACGTTTGGGATTCCGGTGCCGGCGTTTAGCGCGTCGCTGGATTACTTTGATAGCTATCGCCGCGATCGCCTGCCGCAGAACCTGACCCAGGCTCAGCGCGACTACTTTGGTGCCCACACGTACCAGCGGGTCGATAAGGAGGGTACGTTCCACACCGAGTGGACGAAGGCTCCGGCGCGGGTCTAAAGCGTTTTCTGGAGCTAGAGACTATGCACGTGTTGCCGTCGATTCCTTTAGGGTCGGCGGCATTTTTTGCTGTAGGGGCGAATGGCTATTCGCCCCTACAGCAACATTTTTGGCCACGTAGGGTGGGCACTGCCCACCATCAAAATTACAGCTTTTTTACACCACAACACGCCTACTGCATTACGCCTTGCGAAAGACTTGCTGGGTGGTGTGGGTTAGCGATCGCGGCGCACAATTGTGGACAAAAGCCAGATCTGCCGCTGGGGCCATTTCGCTGGCCCCAGCCCCCCATCGAGAAGGGACGTCGACCCTACGGGGCGCAAACTTAACATGGGTCGTCCTTCACCTCACGGAAAGGACCGACCTACCATCGGTTTAAACCTCTGTTCTGCCCATTAACCTTTAGGCAACTGCGATGGGCTTTGGCCGCTCGTAGGGCGTATCCGCGCAGCGATGCACCGCTCGAACTTCTTTATAGTAGAAACATTCCCTCACGCAAAGGATGCTATGGCTGGTCTTCCGCCGGGTTTGCTGATTCGCACCGCCAAAATGGTCTGGACAACGCTGTGGCAGACGATGATGGGGCAGATGGCTCCTAGCAGTAAAGGCGGCGACTATCAGCGGCCCGAGAGTAAGTTTCGCCAGCGGATCGAACCAGGGGGGGCTTATCCACCGGAGGTGAATCGGTACAGCCTGATTGTGGGAATGGGCTGTCCGTGGGCACACCGGACGCTGGTGACTCGGGGGCTGAAGGGGTTGGAGGGGGCGATCGCGACCATCCCTGTCATCCCCTCGCCCGATGAGGGCTGCTGGGTGTTTGAAACGCCCTTTCGCGGCTGCCGCACGCTGCCTGAGCTGTATCGTCAGGCTCAGCCGGGGTACGGGGGGCGGGCGACGGTGCCGGTGCTGTGGGATACGCGGACGGCTAGCATCGTCAACAATGAGAGCGCTGAGATTATCGTCATTTTGAACGAAGCGTTTGATGAGTGGGCGACGCACCCGGAGGTGGATCTCTATCCAGAAAACCTCAGGGCCGAGATTGACCGGTGGAACGATCGCATCTACTCTGCGGTGAACAATGGCGTGTATCGCTGTGGCTTTGCCCAAACCCAGGGGGCTTACGATCGCGCCGTTAGCGAGCTATTTGACGAGCTGGATGCGATCGACCGGGAGTTGGCGCAGCATCCCTACCTCTGTGGCGATGCGGTAACGCTGGCGGATGTGCGGCTGTTTACGACGCTGTTTCGCTTCGATGTGGTCTACTACAGTTTGTTTAAGTGCAACCGCCGCCGCATCCAAGACTATGCTCACCTTGGCCCCTACCTGCGCCGCCTGTACCAGCTGCCGGGGGTGGCCAAAACCTGCGATATTGAGGCGGTTAAGCACGACTACTACGGCAACCTGTTTCCGCTTAACCCTGGCGGGATCATTCCTTCGGGGCCAGATCTGGCGTATCTAAACGCTCCGGTTGACGTTGATGTCAGGTTGTAGCGATCGCCCCTCAGCTCAGTCCACCACCCAACAGGGATCTCTTTCTATGACCGATATCCGTTTGATTCGAGGCCGCTGGGTGCTGACGGGTGACAGCGTTCTGACGAACGCTGCGATCGCGATTCAGGCCGACACGATCTTGAGCGTTGGCACCTGGGACGCGCTGAGCGCCCAATATCCTCAAGCCGAGGTTTTAGGGTCTGAGCAGTTTGCGGTCATGCCGGGGCTGGTCAATGCCCATCACCACAGCAATGGCGTACCCAACTCATTGCAGGGTATTGACGATGACTTTCTGGAGCTGTGGCTTTTGGCCAACCTGGGGTTGAGGAGCCAGGATACCCAGCTTAAAACGCTGCTGAGCATTGCTCAACTCCTGCAAAGTGGCGTGACAACCGTGGTCGATGTGTCGAGGATTTCGGGCGATGCTACCGCCTGCTTCGACGATTTAACCGCTCGGCTAAAGGCATATAAGCAAGCCGGTATGCGGGTAGCGCTGAACCCAGGTGCTAACTACCAGAGCTATCTGGTGCACGAAGAAGATCAGGCGTTTCTGGCCACCCTGCCCAGCGGCTTGCGCCAGCAGTTAACGGAACTTGTGCCTCTGACCCAGGACCTGGCCCCGACAGACTATCTGGCGCTGATCACAGATTTAGTAAAAGACTATCAGACCCATCCCCACATTGACGTTTGGTTTGGGCCACCGGGGCCGCAGTGGGTGGGCGACGCGCTCTTGGTACAAATCGTTGAAGCGGCTGAGCGCCTGGGTACCCAAGTGCAGACCCATGCTCTGGAATCTTTACCAGAGAAGCTGATTGGCCCCCGCTTCTACGGCAAATCGCTGATCGATCACCTAAAGGATCTAGGTGTGCTCAGCCCCCGCTTTTCGATCGCCCACGGCACCTGGCTCACCGAAGCGGATATCGAAATCATGGCCGCAACCGGGGCTGCCGTCAGCCACAACCCCAGCTCCAACCTCCGACTGCGGGCCGGGGTCGCGCCCCTCAACGCCATGCTGGCCGGTGGGGTAACGGTCGGTCTGGGCATGGACGGCAACAGCCTGGGCGACGATGAAGACATGTTCGCCGAAATGCGATTGGCGGCCCGGCTGCACCGCACGCCGCAGCTAGGCGGCCCAGCCCCCAGTTACCAGGATGTTTTCTCGATGGCAACCACTGGAGGAGCCAAGCTGATGGGGCAGGCCCAGCGTATTGGCAAGCTGGCCCCGGGCTATCAGGCCGATGTGGTGCTGGTGAACTGCGATCGCCTCACATGGCCCTGGGTGGCCCCCGATATTGACCCGCTCCACCTGGTAATGATGCGAGCCAAGGCAATGGATGTAGACACGGTGCTGGTGGGGGGCAAGGTGGTGCTGCGATCGGGTTTGCCGACTGGCTTTGATTTGCAGGCGGTCGGAGGGGCGATCGCGGCTCAGCTTGAGGCTCAGCCCAGCCCTCACCAACGCAACGCCCTGGTGGCCGAGCTAAAGCCTTACTTGGCCGACTGGTATTCCCAATGGGAAACGCCACCCTTAAAGCCCTATGCGGCATTTAACTCACGCACTTAGGCTGCATTTATAGGGTTAGCCAGTTTCCTACTGAGAAATAAACCCGGTTGCAAGCAGGGGCAGCAAAATCAGCGCGGTCAAAATCACCATCAGAGTCGGTACGTCAATTTTGAGCACGTTTTTCTCAGAGGCCGCAGGATTGCGTTTGGACTCATTGGGGTCAGTCATAGCGATCAAATTACGCCGGTTAAGGTACCTGAGTTTAGCTCCAGGGTATCACCTAGGGCCTCACCCGTATGGTAGGCCGCGATCAGTACCTCGCTGGTTTTGCCCCAGGCAATGTCTCCCTGGTGGCTGAGGGCGATCGCGCCAAAATCCCGCCCGTGCTCCGTCGCTTCCGCAAAGGATTTAGCAAAGGCCGCGCCAATATCCATACCATCGGTTACCCGCACAACAATGCGGGCCGCTAAACACTCATCGAGAATATCTTCGCCAATGCCCGTGCAGCTCACCGCCGCCATGCCCGTGGCGTAGTTGCCTGCCGGGGTGGCCGAGTCGCTGACTCGGCCCAGTCGCTCTAACCCTTTGCCCCCAGTAGACGTGCCCACCGCCAGACGGCCCTCCATATCTAGCACCACCACCCCAATCGTGCCCCGCCGACTTTCGGCGGCCGCAGGCACCTCTATGGCCTCCGCGACCACCCCGGCCATCGGGCTTTGAAAATTGTTGGCCCGCTCCTGCATCCATTCTCTCAGGCGCAGGTCAGTAACCGGGTCAAAGGGCGCGATCGCCATCTCGCGGGCTAGCTCAGCCGCCCCCAGGTCAGACAGCACGCGATCGGGGAAAGGTTGTAGGTAGGCCGCCAGGTCAATCGGGTGTTGCACTCGCGATACGTTGATAATGCCGCTAAACCGCTGGGTCTCGCCATCCATCAGGCCCGCACTCATGCGCACCTGGCCATCGGACTGCAGCACCGAGCCGTAGCCCGCATTGAAGTGGGGAGAATCTTCCATCAGCTGGCAGCCCATCACCACGCAATCGCGGGCGCTGGCTCCAGACTCGGCTTTGCCATAGACCTGCCTGACAATGCTGTACAAATCTTCGCGCAGCGCTACCAGCCGCTCCCTGTGGCCGTGGGAGCTACCGGCTCCTCCATGGACAATGACCTTTGGTAACGCCTGCGTCATGGTGTGTGCCCCTTAAAAATGCCTTTTAATTTTAAGGGGTTGATCGCAGCACAACTGTAGCGTAGGCGATCGCGCGGCTAGTCTAGCTCGCTGGGTGCTCCCGGATAAAAGGCTTCATCCAAAATTTGATCGCGAGAGTAGAGACACTGAAGCGGAAAGGTTGGCTCGGGTAGGTCGGTTTCGGCGATCGCTAGATCTCTACCATTGGCGTAGGCATGCTCAAAAATTGCCTCTAAATTTGGTTTCAGGCTAGGGTTTTCTTTCAGCAGACGCAGGGCATCTCGTCGCTGAATCCGAATGGTAGCTAGCCAGCTGCGGCTGCGGCGATGGGGCTGGTACTGCCATTTCAGTAAATGCCCCAGCAGTACGCTCAGTCGGTTGCGGAGTTCCTGACGCTGTTGCCGACCCAAGGATTCAATCTCCTCAATCAGGTTGGGCAAATCGAGTTTGTCCCAGTGGCGATGGCCCATGAGTTTGGCCTGTTCCAATGTCCAAGCATAGAAATCGGTGTCATAAAGGCTGTGGGTAGACATGGATCAGCCTAACGAGAATGGCTTAATTTTAGGCTAGCGGCGGCGGCGACAGCGATCGCTGCAGTACTTCACCTCATCCCAGCAGTCGGCCCATTTTTTGCGCCAGACAAAGGGGCGCTGGCACACCGGGCACACCTTGGTCGGCAGGTCAGCCTTAGTCCGCTGTTTTGGCACCTACGCCTCCTCACTCCAAGCTGGGTGAGTCAGCAGCGAGGCCATCATTCGCACGCCTCGCAGCTGGTTCGATAGCGGTAGATGGCCATCGGGAGCGCTCAAATCCCACACAAAGCCGCCGGGGTAACGGGTCCAAATGTTGTCGTCTTTCCAGGCTAAGCGGGGCCAGAGTTTGTCCCAGTTTTGGCCCAGGCTGATCCAGATGCGCCGCTGCACCGAGAAGCCAAACTTGCCCTCAGAGTAGGCCAGCCAGAGGCGATCGATAGTCTGCAAATCGACAGCCGAAAACTGCTCGACCTCGGTGAAGTAGACCCATTTGCGCTTCACTGCCGTTGGTCCCGCCAGCTCGCACAGCTTTGCCAGCGTCAGGCGATCGGCTTCCTCAAAGTCTTGCTGCACCAACAGCTCTTGCAGCGGTTCGTAATCAACGCCCTGCTCCGACGGTATCTGCAACCGCCCCTGGGGCCAATACTGGGTGAGCAGCTCGCGCTGCGCGTCCTGCTCTGTAGCGTAGAGGATTTGAAAAATCTTGCCGTCTAAAATCGAAGGTGGCTCATCTTTGCGCTCGACCAGGGTGGTGGTCAACACCTCAAGTCCCTCCTGACCCAGGGCCAGCAGTTCATGCACCGCCGAAAGCTGCTTCTTAAGCGAATCGCCCCGCAACCGATCGCGCAAATCTACCAGTGTGTCGCTGTCCGAAACCATAGATACCGCTAACGTCAGCCATAGGATTGCCCTTTCTTAATGATATGGCATCAGTGGCGGCCTTTTGAGATCAGATGGGGGGAGGAAAGGAGGAGGAGAGGGGGAGATTTGGGGTTTGTAAATTTCCGCGCAGGCCTCATTTACCCCACCTGCTCACCCTGCCCCTCCGGCATCCGATACCCCTGCTCGAAGGCAAAGCGCACGATCTGGGCTCGATTCTCCAGGTTGAGCTTGGCCAGCATGTTGCTGAGGTGGGTCTGTACGGTACGGGGACTAAGAAAAAGGTGTTCGCCGATTTGCCTGTTGGTAAACCCCTGCACCACTTCCCAAAACACGCGCTCTTCGGCGGGGGTAAGGGGTAAAGGATCCGGCTGGGCCGTGGACTGCTCAACTATACGTTCGAGGACGCAGTAGAGACGCTGCGATCGCGCGATCGCTCCCCTAACTTTGGCAATCAGCTCCTGAGCCGAAAAGGGTTTGACCAGGTAGTCGTCGGCACCCAGCAGGTGGCCCTGCACCCGATTGGTCAGCCCCCCAAGGTTAGAGAGAAAGATAAACGGCACCATTTCGCCTTCGGGGCGCGATCGCAGCAGGCGACAAAATTCAAACCCGTTCATGCCGGGCATCATGACGTCTGACACCACAACATCGGCAACCTGAATCGCAAATAACTCCAGCGCCTCTTCCCCTGAGCTAGCATTCACCACGTCAAAGCCCTGGTTCTGCAGGCGTCGGGTCAGGGCCACCTGCATGGTGGCGTCATCATCAACAACTAGCACAGTGCTCATGGATCCAAAACTCTAAAGGTACACAAGTCAGAAGCGGCAGCGAAAATGACTGGGGAGCAGCGGCGCACTGTAGCGTCACGGCTGTTTCAGGCCAGAAGGGCTGCCGCACAGGACGGCTGATCTATTGTCTGAACCGGGTAGAAGATCTACCTCGACGCAGGCATCGTAGGCCTAGATCTAATTCGTGGCTAAACGAGCAAAAATGTGAGTTAAAGCGCATTAAACTATGGGTTGTTTTGTCGTTTGCGGGCAATTTGCGATGTACGAACGGATCACTCCCCCAGCAGTAGGCGAACGCATCAGCTTTAAAAGTGGCGAACCGGTTGTCCCAGACACGCCTATCATTCCCTACATCCGTGGCGATGGAACGGGAGTAGACATTTGGCCTGCGGCTCAGCGGGTGTTCGATGCGGCGGTGGCCGCAGCCTACGGCGGCAAGCGCGAAATTGTCTGGTTTCGGGTCTACGCAGGTGACGAAGCCTGTGAGCAGTACGGCACCTACCAGTACCTGCCCGACGACACCCTCAAAGCCATTCAAGAGTACGGCGTGGCCATCAAAGGCCCGCTGACGACGCCAGTGGGCGGCGGCATTCGATCGCTCAACGTGGCCCTGAGGCAAATCAATGACCTCTACGCCTGCGTACGGCCCTGTACCTACTACGCAGGCACTCCCTCACCCCACCGCAGTCCCGAAAAGCTCGACGTTATTATCTATAGAGAAAACACCGAGGACATTTACCTGGGCATCGAGTGGAAGCAGGGCGATCCGGTCTGCGATCAGCTGATCAAAATTCTCAACACCGAGCTGATCCCCGCCACTCCTGAGCACGGCAAAAAGCAGATTCCCCTCGACTCAGGCATTGGCATTAAGCCAATCAGTAAAACCGGCAGCCAGCGTCTGGTGCGCCGAGCCATGAAGCACGCCCTGCGCCTGCCCAAAGCCAAGCAGCAGGTCACCCTGGTGCACAAGGGCAACATTATGAAGTACACCGAAGGGGCCTTCCGCGACTGGGGCTATGAGCTAGCCACTTCAGAATTTCGGGCCGACTGTGTCACCGAACAAGAATCCTGGATTTTGGGCAACAAAGAGGCAAATCCTGACCTTTCCACCGAAGACAACGCTCGCCAGATTGAACCCGGCTACGACGCCCTCACCCCCGAGAAAAAAGCGGCCATCTGCGCCGAGGTTGAGGAAACTCTTGCCGCCATTTGGGAGACCCACGGCAGCGGCCAGTGGAAAGATAAGATTATGGTGAACGACCGCATTGCCGACAGCATCTTCCAGCAGATCCAAACCCGGCCCGATGAGTACTCCATTCTCGCCACCATGAACCTGAATGGCGACTATTTATCGGACGCGGCAGCGGCGATCGTCGGCGGGTTGGGCATGGGGCCAGGAGCCAACATTGGCGACACCTGCGCCATTTTTGAGGCCACCCACGGCACCGCCCCCAAGCACGCCGGGCTAGACCGCATCAACCCCGGCTCTGTGATTCTCTCGGGAGTAATGATGCTGGAATACATGGGCTGGCAAGAGGCGGCGGATCTGATTAAAAAGGGGATGGGAGCAGCGATCGTCTCCCGCGAAGTCACCTACGATCTGGCCCGGATGATGGAGCCACCGGTCAACCCACCGCTAAAGTGCTCGGAGTTTGCCGAGGCGATCGTCAAACACTTCGACGATTAAGAACGGTTCAGCGGGCCAGCCCCAGTCCCCCAAAGGCCCATCCGTAGGGGCAAACGTTTGGCCTGTCAATACTAGGCAACTATCCCCGAATTGCCGCACGGGTTGAGTGAGGGCGAATGCCATAGAGCCTCTGGCTCGGCTACGCCTACGCCCCTACAGTTTGATGCGTTCTGCCATCACGACTAGCCCCGCCCCCAGCGCTTCGGCCAGGGTGCCCACCAGGCGATACAGTGCCACCGCGCTGAGCACAACCCCAGCCGAGAGCGTATCTTGCAGCAGGGTGACCGCGATCGCCTCAAACACACCCAGCCCCCCCGGTGCGCCCGGAATCACTAGCCCCGCCAGCCAGGCCAGGCTAAACAGGCTCACCACCGGCAGCCATATGGGGGGCGGTAGCGGGCTAACGGCGCAAATCACCAGCCCAAACCCAAGTCCTCGCAGCAGCACAAACCCCAGTTCACCCACCAGGGGCTTGAGGGGGTAGCGGTGCAGCGCTGCGGGGCGCAGCAATTTTGTCTCCTCATTCTTATCCTTGGCCTTGGCCTGGCCGAGTCGATTCATGACTGGGTTGAGCCAGCGGGGGTGAACCGCTCCCAGCACCAGACCCAGCAGTACAATTTGCCCCGGCCAGTAGCGGGTGGGGCTGGTCAACCCTAACAGCAGGGCGGCGGCGGCCAGCAGCAGGGGCTCCAGCACTACGCCGACAATCGCTGGCCCCCGAGCCACGCCGATCTCCCCCAGGGCGCGCACCCGGCCATAGAAGTGCCAGACATTGCCGGGCAGGTATTTCAGCAAATTTGTTTTGAGGTAGACGGGCGTGCTCCAAGTGCCCGACACAGGCTGCTGGAGGGCCTGCAAAATCCAGCTCCAGACCCAGCCTGACCAGGCATGGGCCAGCAGGGTGGTCACCAGCGCCAACAGCAGCAAAAACGTTCCGTCCGAGCGGAGGCGAATAGCTGTGACCTCGCTCCAGTGGTTGGCCAGGGTGTGGGCCAGAAATGCGATCGCGACAGCCACAATCACCCAGCGCAGGTAACGTTTCAGCAAAGCTACAACCAGGCTCCCACTGTGATACCCTAGAAAAGTTGTCTAATAAATCGCACATTCGAATTTTCGGGTCTTTCCCGCTGGGAGAGCACGTTCGAATGGAGGATTAACCCGAAAGGAGTCAAAACCAAATGCCCGTTATTACTCTACCCGAGCTACTAGAGTCTGGGGTTCACTTCGGCCACCAAACCCGCCGCTGGAACCCGAAGATGGATCAGTACATCTTCACCGCACGCAACGGGGTTCACATCATTGACCTGGTGCAGACGGCCCAGCTGATGGAAGAAGCCTACAAGTTTGTCCGTGGGGCCGCAGAGCAGGGGCAAAAGTTCCTGTTTATTGGCACCAAGCGCCAGGCCGCAGGCATTGTGGCCCAAGAATCTAGCCGCTGTGGGTCTCACTACGTCAACCAGCGCTGGCTGGGCGGCATGCTTACCAACTGGGAAACCATTAAATCCCGTGCTAATCGGCTCAAAGAGCTAGAGCGGATGGAAGAGATGGGGGCGATTGATCTGCGCCCTAAAAAAGAAGCCGCCGTGCTGCGCCGTGAGCTAGAAAAGCTGCAAAAGTACCTGGGCGGCATTAAGACCATGCGCAAGGTGCCCGATGTCGCCATCATTGTCGATATCAAGCGCGAATACAATGCCGTATCTGAGTGTCACAAGCTTGGCATTCCGATTATTTCTCTGCTAGACACCAACTGCGATCCCGATCTGGTTGATGTTCCCATTCCCGGTAACGACGACGCCATTCGCTCTATTAAGCTGATCCTCGGCAAGCTGGCCGATGCCATCTACGAAGGTTCTCACGGTGGTCAGTCGAGCGGCGATGACGACTATGACGACTATGATGGGGCCGAGGATGACGAGGATGGCTACGATGCTCCCGCTGCCGATAGCGGTAACGAGTAAGGCTGATTACCGCCCTCTGACGTGAAGAACTACGTGAAGACCCTCTAGCTTGAGGCGGCGGCGATTCTCACGGTCACCGCCTCCCTCGCTCACCCCTCCTAAAAGGGGGGATAGAGGGATCTTCATGAAGCATCCTCCGAAAAATTCCCCAGGGGTTTAAGCTGAACTAAGGCATTGCTCCGTTTGTCTGTTTGTACCTTGTCTGTATTGTATTGAGTTCGACGACAGCGCGTTAGGACATTAAATTACCATGGCAGATATTTCTGCAAAGCTCGTCAAAGACCTGCGCGACAAAACCGGCGCAGGCATGATGGATTGTAAAAAAGCCCTGAAAGAAAATGAGGGTGATATTGAGAAAGCCATTGAATGGCTTCGCCAAAAAGGCATTGCTTCAGCCTCTAAGAAAGAGGGCCGAGTAGCGGCAGAGGGCATTATTGGCCAGTACATCCACACTGGCGATCGCGTCGGTGTATTGGTAGAAGTCAACTGCGAAACTGATTTTGTGTCCCGCCGCGAAGAGTTCAAAACTCTTGTTCGTGATATTGCGATGCAGATTGTAGCTTCCTCCAACGTGGAATACGTTCGGGTTAGCGACATCCCAGCAGAGGTCGTCGCTAAGGAAAAATCTATCGAAATGGGTCGCGACGATATTGCCAGCAAGCCTGCGGCGATGCAGGAGAAAATTGTTGAAGGCCGTATTCAAAAGCGCCTAAAGGAGCTGTCTTTGATGGATCAGCCCTTCATCAAAGACCAAAACATTTCGGTGGAAGAGCTAATCAAGCAGGCCGTTTCTAAGCTGGGCGAAAATATTCAGGTGCGGCGCTTCTCCCGCTTTGTGCTGGGTGAGGGCATCGAGAAAGAAGAGACTAACTTTGCTGATGAAGTCGCTGCCCAGACCGGCATGAAGAAGGAAGCCGCTCCTGCGCCAGAAGCCGCGCCAGAAGCCGCCGCAGAGCCCGCTAAAGAGTCGGCAAAAAAGAAAAAGAAAAAGTAGCCCTCGTAGGATAAAGAATGGGGGTGCGGTTACTGCGCCCCTGTTTTTGTATAAATTAAATTCAAGTCCAGAAGTGGAATTTTGCCGATGGGAAAACCACAGATCCCGAGCCGGACTTGGAATATCCGTATAATCAGGTATGGCACGGGCAGAAAGGCATGGTAAGGCCAGTTGAAAGCATTCGCAAAGATATCAGTGCGCTAGAGGGTGCCACCGCCACGCTAGCCGAGGAGTTTAGCCAAATTTACGCGACCTACCTGTCGGTGGTGGGTCAGGCGATGCGGCGACAGGTGATTATGGCCACCTACCACCTCTGTACTCAGGTCTACCCCGAAGATTTTTTGGCGCTGACCGTTAGCGATCGCGCTCGTCTTCAGAAGGCTATGCAAAAGCTGGGACAGGAGGCCCAGGGCTGGCTTCAGCAACTGATGGAGCCTGACCAAACGCCTCCAGGGGTTGATCTCACCCAGCGCCTCAACCCTGAAGATCTCAACCGATTAGAAGCTGCTCTCGCCTCTCTCGCCCAGCCATCGGAGTCTGCTGAGGCTTTGACAGAGCCTAGCGGTGAGGAGAATGAGGCCGATGATGCTCCCCTTTCTGACCATGAGAACGCGGCTGAGGGGGAAAAGATCGAGGCGAAATCAGCCGACACCGTTCCGCCCCTGGGGGCGGAACTTTCTCCGCTACCTTTAGACGATTCTGCATCTGCCGAAACGCCCGACGTTTCGGCAGATGAATCAGCAGCAGACAGCCAAGCCGATGCACCAGCAGAGTCAGCGGCGGGGATTGATCCTAAAGCGCTGATGCAGTCGGTGATTATGGCCGCCATGGCGAATGAGGTTGAAGAAACCTTTAGCGATCGCCCCTTTACCGGCGACTCGCTCACTCCCACCCTGGTAGCTAAGCACCATCTTATTCTGGAGCAAATGATTCGGGCCGTGCTTGAGCGGGTGTCGAAAAAGGCCAATAACGTACTTAGAAAAACCAAGGTGATTCCCGACCTGCCGGAGTCGGTACTAGAGGTGGCGTCTGATGCCGATTTGGCGGCTCCCAAAGGGCACTCTGTTCCCAATGTGCTGAATGTGCTGGTAGCTCTGGCGGGCGATGTCCCCCCAGAGCTTGACCCCTCCGATCCAGACAGCGATGAGGCTGAGGCCGAGATTACTGAAATTTCCGAGGATGATGCAGAAGCGCTAGAAAGCACTATGACTCACCTGGCCGCCATTCACCTGCGCCTGGCCGATATTGAGTTTGGCGACGTGCAGTCGGCTCTCTGGCGCGGCAAGCTGCGAACGGCTGTCGGCAGGCTGCGTAAGCTGGGCAAGCAGTACCAGCAGGCCGAGCGCGAGCTGGCGATCGCCCAGGCCGAGCAAGCCTGGCGATCGGTCTGGGCCGACGATACTTCCCGCTAGGATTCGGGAAAGCATCCATGACAGAAGCACAGACATTCCTGACTGACTGGGTGCGGCTACAGCGAGCCCTCTCGGTAGAGGCCGAAACCGGCTTCAACAATCTAGTGGGCAAGCAGCAGAGCTTTAGCGAGTTTCTGCGGGATAGTCTGCAACAGCCTCCGGCAGTTCTCCCCGCCGACCAGCAGCAGTCGTGGCAAAGTTTAGCCCAAAAGTATGACGGCTACATCGATCTCAGCTTTGCCCAGCGCCAGCATCTGGTAGCCGAAACCCGCCGTTTTCTCCACGGCACCCAGCGTCTGCTAGAGAAACTTGCCGAGACTAAAGCCCTCCGCACCAGGGAAAGTCCGGCCTCAGCCCTAGAAGAATCAGCCGGATCAAAGACATCTCGTAAACCCAAAGCCACGCCTAAAACAACTCAGCTCGCGGAGGCCTCTGGCACAGGCAGCTTTCGGTTTGGCCTCGATCAGCCGGTCACTTACCTGAAGGGGATTGGCCCTAAGAACAGTGAAAGGCTGGCTAAGCTGGGCTTGTTTACCGTACAGGATGTACTCTACTACTACCCTCGCGACCACATCAACTACGCCCAGCAGGTCAAAATTCGCGATCTAGAACCGGGCGAAACCGTTACCATCGTCGGCACCGTCAAGCGGGTCAACTGCTTCACCAGCCCCCGCAATAAAAAGCTCACCATCTTTGAACTCCAGCTCTCCGACGGCAGCGGCGACCTCAAGCTCAACCGCTTTTACCCCGGCAACCGCTACGCCAACCCCGGCTGGCAGCAGCAGCAAAAGCGCCAGTATCCCCAGGGCGCTGTAGTCGCCGCCTCGGGCCTGGTCAAAGACGGCAAGTTTGGCATGACACTAGACGATCCGCACCTGGAGGTGTTGGATAGTCTGGGCGATCGCATCGAATCCCTCACCATTGGCCGCATGGTGCCGGTGTATTCCCTCACCGAAGGCGTCGCCGCCGATCTGGTTCGTAAGGCGGTGGCGGCTTCTCTGCCTGCGGTGCCTGAACTGCAAGACCCCCTACCCGTAGATCTGCGCCAGCGGTACGAGCTGATGGGGGTAAAAGATGCGATCGCCCAGATCCACTTTCCTGACGACGAAGAAAACCTGGCCAAAGCCCGCCGCCGCCTGGTGTTCGACGAATTTCTTTACCTCCAGCTGGGCCTCCTGCGCCGCCGTCAGCAGCAGCAGGCCCAGCAGACCGCCATTACCCTAGCCCCTACCGGAGCGTTAATCGATCAGTTCTACAAGGTGATTCCCTTCGATCTGACCAACGCCCAGCAGCGGGTAGTCAACGATATTCTCGCCGACCTGCAAAAGCCCGTCCCCATGAACCGCCTGGTGCAGGGAGATGTGGGATCTGGTAAAACCGTCGTGGCCGTCATCGCCACCCTGGCAGCTATCCAGGCAGGATACCAGGCCGCGCTGATGGCCCCCACAGAAGTCCTGGCGGAGCAGCACTACCGCAAACTGGTGGAGTGGTTCAACCAGCTGCACCTTACGGTGGAACTGTTGACCGGCTCGACCCGCGCTGCCAAACGCCGCAAGATGCTGGGGGAACTAGCTACCGGAGAACTCCCAATCCTGGTCGGTACCCATGCCTTAATCGAAGCCCCAGTCCAGTTTCGCGACCTGGGCCTGGTTGTCATCGACGAGCAGCATCGCTTCGGCGTCCAGCAGCGGGCCAGATTAACCCAAAAAGGCGCAAATCCCCACGTGCTCACCCTGACAGCGACCCCCATCCCCCGCACCCTAACGCTAACCATGCATGGCGATCTGGATGTCAGCCAGATCGACGAGCTGCCGCCCGGTCGCAAGGCCATTCAAACCACTCTGCTGACCAACAAAGAACGAACCCACGCCTACGACCTAATCAAACGCGAAATTGCCCAGGGCCGTCAGGTGTACGTGGTGCTGCCGCTAGTAGATGAGTCCGAAAAGCTCGATCTCAAATCTGCCGTGGAGGAGCACCAGCGACTGGCAGAGGTGATCTTCCCCGAGTTCACCGTCGGCCTGCTCCACGGGCGCATGTCTGCCGCCGAGAAAGATGCCGCCATCACCGCTTTCCGCAATCAGGAGTCGCAAATTTTGGTCTCTACAACGGTGGTGGAGGTCGGGGTAGACGTGCCCAATGCCTCGGTGATGCTGATCGAGCACGCTGAGCGGTTTGGCCTTTCGCAACTCCACCAGCTGCGGGGCCGGGTGGGTCGAGGAGCGGCGCAATCCTTTTGTCTTCTGCTCAGCAGCAGTCGCAGCGAACAGGCTATCCAGCGGCTGAAAGTGCTGGAACAGTCTCAGGATGGCTTCTTTATTGCCGAGATGGATCTGCGCTTTCGCGGCCCTGGGGAAGTATTGGGCACCCGCCAGTCGGGTCTGCCTGATTTTGCCCTGGCTAGCCTAATCGAAGACCAAGATGTGCTAGGGCTGGCCCGTGAAGCAGCAGAAGCCCTGCTGAAAGAAGATCCCACCCTAGCCCGCTTGCCCAAACTGGCCAAAGAACTTCAGCGCCGCTACGAAAAGCTGATGGGTGGCACGATTATGACCTAATCTCCCAACACCTCTAGCACCACCTTCGGCTGCAGCTTCGTCTTAAACCACACCACCTGAGCCGGAACGTTTGCAATGTCTACCCCTGCCTTCTCTAGGTTGAGCCGTTCCGACACTGCCAAAATCAAGTTGTCGCGCCCTGAATTGCGCACCTGGGCAAACTTTTTGCGCAGGTACTCGGGTCGCCAGTAGCCGACAATCTCCAGCAAATACTCCCGCCCATCAGGGTGCACCACGCGAAAGTCGGGAATCATCACGCTGCCGGGCAGCGGCACCAAATCCACCTCTCGCTCCAGCTTCCAGGGGGTTTTGGCCGGCCAGCGGCTGACAAAAGATTCTTCAATCATGCTGTCGTAGGTCTTGCCGGGGGGGTAGTGGGTGACCAAACCGCAGTCGCTGTCGAGGGTAAACTGGCGGGGTTTTACCTGCTGGGTATAGCTGTCCTTCATTTGCAGCGTCGCCGTCAGCCGCCACTTGCTGACGTGGAGAATGGCGGGAATCAGTTTGGCAATATCGACCCCATAGCGCGTGCTGGGCTTAAACAGACTGGCGGGGCCGTCGATGGTGATCGTAAACCCCTGATCGGCGTCGCCCTCGATGTAGGTCATCAGCCGAAACAGTTTCAGGTAGCGAAACATCAGCTTGTACTCGCCGGGGTCGTTGCGGTACAGGTGCATGACCAGGTCGCTGGCTTTGTAGAATACCCCCTGGGTCTGCGACAGGTTGTAGCGGTGGATCAACGCCTCAGGGGTTGGGGCCTCAAACTCGATCAAAATGTGGTTGTCCTGGCGATCGGCGTAGAGGCCCTGCCGCAGATCCGCCACCGAAACCTCGCGGTTCAGTTCTTCGGAGAGCTGTTGACCTAGGGTTGCTAGAGTTGCCTGGGCAGCTGCGGGAGAGGGGACTCCACCGGCCGCCAGCGCAAACACCCGCCGCCGTAGCTCGATGGGTTCTAGAGGGCTAACGACGTCAAAGGTGGCAAAGCTGTTGCGTAAAATGTGGGCCAGCCCCCGCTTGATGCGGTAGTTGGTGTCTTCCCCTTCCAGGTCTTGGAGCTGGCGGTTGAGATCGCCCTGGGTATGGCTCACCTGCTGCTGAAAGAGCTGGATCAGGTCGGCTGCGATCGCCCGATTCACCCCATCCAGCGCCAGCCGCTTGGGCTGTAGCCCTTCTCCTTGAAACCGATAAATTAAAAGCTCGCTCGGTAACGTTAGCCTCACCCCCTAAAATGGTTTAAGCGGGCAGATCGCCCTAAAAATTGAAGTACAGAGACCCGTCCATAAGAGTCTGTTGATAAAATCTTCGGGCCTCGCCCTGTCGCCTTGAATCTTACCGGATGTGACCATGCTTAACTTCCAGCCCCAGGGCTTTATTCAGCAAGCCCTGGCGACAGATCTAGGGGTGATGGCCTACTATACCCCCGGCGGCTGGCCCTGGAGCACAGACGAGGCAGCCGCCCGTCCCCCCCTCGTGTTTTTACACAGCCTGGGCGGAGGTTCCTCTGCCTTTGAATGGTCGAAGGTCTACGCGGCCTTTGGCGCGACTCACCGGGTAATCGCTCCCGACCTAATTGGCTGGGGTCAGTCGACCCACCCGGCCCGCACCTACTCGGTAGACGATTACTTTTATATGATCACTCACTTGCTAGAGTCCCTGGCTCAGCCCCCGGCTTTAGTGGTGGCCACCTCCCTCACCGCCGGGGTTGTCATTCGCCTAGCAGGCCTGCGGCCAGATTTGTTCCAGCGGCTGTTTCTGGTATCGCCTTCCGGCAACAGCGACTTTGGACGAGATTACAAGGCAAGTCTACCGGCGCTTTTGGCCAGCACCCCTGGGGTGGATCGCTGGCTGTATCAGGTGGGGGCTGCCAATGAACTAGCGGTGCGATCGTTCCTCTCAACGTTTTTATTCGCCGACTCTCGCCGCATCACTCCAGATACTGTACAGGCTTACCTGGCGTGTACCCAGCAGCCCAACGCCGAATACGCCGCCCTCGCCTCCCTCAATGGAGACATTAGTTTTGATCTATCTCGCTACATCGGTCAACTTCAAACCCCCACAACGTTTGTGCTGGGGGCTGGATCACGATTCTCGGCTCCAGCAATGGTCAAGCGGCTAGCTAATCTAAACCCTAGGGCTGTGCAGGATGTGATCGAAATTCCTGACTCTGGTGTACTTCCCCATGTCGAGCATCCCGCCGTAGTTGTAGGGCTGCTGCGACAGTTTTTAGCCGTCCACAGCAGCAACAGTTAACCATCTACTCAACCGCTCAATTCCGAGCCAGCCACTTTTGGCCGTTGAGCCTCATTAGGGTAAAGAGAACCATCAAATCTAGGTTAACTTTGCGCTCATCGCCCATAAACTGCTCAATCGTGCTGGGCTGGGCACCTTTATCAGCCAGGTAAAACAATTTAGGGCTGGTGATATCGTCCTTGGTAAACACAACGTTGAACTGGCGATCGCCCTCGCCCCATTTACCCTTAACGTGCCAGTAGCTTTCTGCATCACTGACTCCAAAGACCCCTAAAGGCTGCTGGTTCAGGGTAAGCTGAACATCGTCAATGCCCTTATCTTTGAGGGCTGTATCTAACGATGGAATAAAGTGCTGCTCGATGAACTCCGTGAAGGGCTTGTCTTCGAGAGCCGGAGGCTTTTCTTTCTTCGGAGGCTTTTTAGCTGCCGCCTGACTTGAATTGGGGGGCGAAGATGCTTGCGCAGAAGATTCAGATGCCTTGTCAGAATCTGTTGCAGGAGTCTTTTCGTCAGCCATAGAAGGGAAAGCCTAAAACAGCAATAGTGGGTAACTTAGGGGTCAAGTCGCCTAAGCATTCGTTCTTTTCCATACTAGAGGAAAGGCCTCTAAAACGCATGGCCGATTCAAGAAAAAACGGCACCAACCCTGGAGTTAGGCACCGTTGCTTTAAGATCCGTCTGCCACTAACCAATACCTCGCCTAGGATGTGGACAGACCAGCACAACGGCTAGAAGGCTTGTCCGTCTGTGAATGTGAAATGAGATGGTACCAAGGCTTAGCCCTAGGGTACCAAGTTCAGTAGGGCTTTACGGATAGTTGCCACATCGGAGTTAGCGCCATCACCCAGGCGAATACCTACGGCCTCTAGGTCACTTTCCACCATCAGGTGAACCAGTTCCTCAAATGTAACGCTGGGTTCCCAGCCCAGAACTTGGCGAGCCTTTGTCGAATCACCGATAAGCAAATCGACCTCAGCGGGCCGTAGGTAGCGCGGGTCGAACTCCACATAGTCATGCCAGTCGAGGTTGACGTGGGTAAAGGCAAGGTCGAGGAACTCACTAATAGAATGGGTTTCGTTGGTGGCCACCACGTAGTCATCGGGTTGGTCTTGCTGCAGCATCAGCCACATGGCCCGCACGTAGTCTTTGGCATAGCCCCAGTCGCGCTGGGAGTCGAGATTGCCCAGGTAAATCTTTTTCTGCTGGCCCGCCACAATGCGCGCCACAGCTCTCGTGATCTTGCGAGTCACAAAGGTTTCGCCCCGACGAGGTGACTCGTGGTTGAACAAAATGCCGTTGCTAGCAAATAAATTGTAGGACTCACGATAGTTAATGGTCTGCCAGTGGGCAAACACCTTGGCACAGGCGTAGGGGCTGCGGGGGTAAAACGGCGTAGTTTCTTTTTGAGGAATCTCTTGCACCTTGCCAAACATTTCGGAAGACCCAGCCTGATAAAAGCGCACCTCTAGGCCAGTGCGTTGCTGATAGTCGCGAATCGCTTCCAGAATCCGCAGGGTGCCCATACCTACAGCGTCCGCAGTGTACTCGGGTGAATCAAAGCTCACCCGCACGTGGGACTGTGCCCCCAGGTTATATACCTCCTGAGGCTGCACCTGCTCTAAAATGCGTCGCAGCATGGTGCCATCGGTTAAGTCGCCGTAGTGTAAAAACAGCCGGGCATCAGCATTGTGGGGGTCAACGTAGATATGGTCGATGCGATCGGTATTAAATGTAGAGGTGCGGCGAATAATGCCGTGGACCTCGTAGCCTTTATCTAAAAGCAACTCTGCTAAGTAAGATCCATCCTGACCGGTGATACCAGTAATTAGGGCTCGTTTGGGTTGACTCATAGGGGTTTAATCCTGTACGGCAATACTCGGCTACTAATTTTAATAGAATCGGTGCGTCCACCTAAACTACCCATCTACACTCTCAACGGTTCAGCTGTTTGCCGTCAGATATCCCCTTGCCAAAAAGGGAACATCGATAACCACGCCTTTAGTCTCTCCTATGGCAACCTCTAAGCCAGCCCCACCGGCCTTGGTACGAATGTAACCCAGCCCGATAAGACCATTGGGAGTCTCAACAACACTGGTGAGTAAACCCACTTTTTCATCCCCAACCCAAATGGTCTCTCCTGGTTTAGCCGTACTGGTGAGCTGAATGCCCCAAAGCTGCTGTTTAACGCCCTGGTAGGTGTTTAGCCGAGCAATAGTCTCCTGGCCTATGTAGCATCCTTTATCAAAGGAAATCGCCTGCCACAGGCCTGCTTCGAGCGGGTTGTAGTTTTCGGTGAGTTCATGGCCTGGAGCGGGGCGACCCTGCTGAACCCTGAGTTGTTGCCACAGAGCTTCTCCTGTTGGTATTGCTTTGGCATCAGTGAGGAGCTGCCACACCTGGGCTGCTGCTTCCGCCGATACCAGCAGGGTATAGCCAGCCAGACCCAGGCCACTCCCGACCGCTAGACGCACAGACGCGTTTTGGAGATCAATAACCTGATTGTGACCGTAGGGTAGGTCAGATTTTAACTCAATCCCTAATTGCTTTAGGGTGTCGGTGCTGCCAGGTCCAAGCAGCGAGAATACAGCCATACCTTGGGTCAAGTTCGTTAGCGCTACCTGATCAGCCGGGAAAATATAGCGATCCATCCAGTCTATTAAGCGCTGATCTTGACCAGGAGATGTCAGCAGCAGCAGAGACTCTTCGGTGACGTAGACCGTGGACAGGTCAATGGTGCGCGCCGTGGAGGTGACAAATACGGTGTCGCAGCCCTCCCCCGGCTGGCGTTGGGTAAAGGCGTTAGTGGTTTGGTTGTGAATAAAGCGGAGGCGATCGCCCCCAGTCATCTGAATCACACCCCAGTGGCTGCGATCGACTAGAGCAGTACCTGTAGACACGGCCTCTAGTGCAGCGGCAGCATTATTAAAGGAAATTGGAACACCCTCATTATTCAAGGTAGCCCCTTGGTTTTGCTGTAACTCCCGAAGTGCTCGCATTAGTTGCCTACGCCATTCTTCTTGGTCAAACCCCATTCTAAAGCGGTAGCAGACCTAAACGAAAAAGCGCCCCTCGAAGGGAGCGCTTTTTGCTAGTCAATCAATGGGGTAGTCAGTCAAGACTAGCCGATGATTTCAGGAGCCTGGGTAGCAGCCAGGTCGAGAGGGAAGTTGTGAGCATTGCGCTCGTGCATTACTTCCATACCCA
>JBARVV010000067.1:0-51584 GCA_049646445.1 Nodosilinea sp.
CCGCATTCGACGCAGATGTGATTTTGCTTACCTTTCTTCTTGCCGTTCTTACGGATATGAGTAGCTCCACACTCAGGACATTGCATTGCAGATTACCTCTGATTCATACCCTCATTATGCAACGCCGAAAAAGACGGAAAGTGGATTGATAAGTATAAGAACTGGCACTGCGCCGAGGATATTGCGGGCTAGAGCAGAGCCAGGCAGGCTTGGGCGATCGCCCATTCTTCCTGGGTATGAATCACCAGCGATCGCACCCTAGAATCCTCACTAGCAATATCCTGGTCGTCTTTTGTCCGGCTGAGTTCTTCCTTTAGCGTTAGCCCCAAAAACCCAAACGGCTCGCAAGCTCGTTGCCACACCAGCGGGCTATTTTCACCAATGCCAGCGGTAAACACCACCGCATCTAGCCCGCCCAGGCTGGCGATCATGCCGCCCATTTCGCGGCGCAGACGGTGAATGAACGTATCTACCGCTAGCTTGGCCTGAGCATTCCCCTGCTCCATCGCCTCAGCCACCGATCGCATGTCATTAGAAATTCCAGACATGCCCTTCAGTCCCGATTCCTTGTTCAGCAGCGTTTCGAGCTGGTCGGCGCTGTAGCCCTCCTGGCGGATTAGATAAATCAAAATGCCGGGGTCAACGCTGCCCGATCTGCTGCCCATCATTAGCCCATCCAGCGGCGTAAAGCCCATGGTGGTGTCAATGCTCAGGCCGCCCTTGACTGCCGCTAGCGAGCAGCCGTTGCCCAGGTGGCAGGTAAGAATTTTCAGGTCAGCCAGGTCTCGCCCCATCATGTCGGCGGCCCGCTGGGCCACGTACTGGTGGCTAATGCCGTGGAACCCGTAGCGGCGAATGCCCTGCTCGACCCAGGCGTAGGGGCCGGGGTAGGCAGCGGTAGCCTCGGGCATGTGGGCGTGAAAGGCGGTATCGAACACCGCCACCTGGGGCACGTCGCCCAAAATCTGCTCCAGGGCCTCAATGCCCTGGAGGTTAGCCGGGTTGTGGGCCGGGGCCAGAGGAATTAGGCGATGAATGGCGGCTTTAACCTGATCGCTTACCCGCACGCTGTCGATGTACTCGCGCCCGCCGTGCACCACGCGATGGCCCACGGCATCAATGGCTGAGAGGCGATCGAGCACCTGGGTCGGCCCCTCTACCAGCGTATTCACCATCGCCTCCAGGCCCGCCGCTTTGTCAGTCAGGGGCAGCACCTGCTGAATCGAGTCTGCCGCACCGCTGGCGGAGAGTTCTACCTTGCCCTGCTGATGGGTCCAGTCGAGGGCGGCGCGCCAGAGCGGCTGGGGCGCAGCGCCCTCAGCCGTTCCCTGACTGAGGTCAAACAGGCAGCTTTTGTGGCTACTCGACCCGGCATTGAGCACGAGAATTTTCATGGTTTCAGCTAAGTGCCTGGTCTCGAATCTAGCTCGTCGGGCAAGTGGGATCGATCGCCGTGTTTGGCTAGCCTCGGCCCATGCTGGTCGAACCGAATCAGACTGAGCGAAGCAACGGGCAGCTCAATGCGATCGCGGTACCGACCGCTATCAATACCCAAAAGATTACAGAGCATCAGCCGAATTGTAGTTTTGTGAGACACAATTAGCACGTTGCCGGAGCTGTGGTTGGCTTCAATTTCGGCCACCACCAGGGCGGCGCGGCTGGCCACCTGCACCCCCGTTTCTCCACCTGTGGGCGGGTTCCAGGCGGGTTCGGCCAGCCAGCGAATGTAGTCTTGGCGGTACTCTGCCTCCACCTCGTCGTGGGTCTTGCCTTCCCAGTCACCAAAGAACATCTCCTTTAGGCCGTCGCGCTGGCGCAGGCTATGGCCCGTGGCCTCACAAATGGGCGTGGCTGTTGCCACCGTGCGCCGCAGCGGGCTGCCGTATATGGCCTGCCAGTCTAGGTGCTGGTATTTGTCGGCAAAGGCCTGGGCCATGGCGGTGCCTGAGGCGGTTAAATCTGGGTTAGATAAGCCGCAGTAGGTGCCGCTCTGGCTCGATTCGGTTTCGCCGTGGCGGAGTAAGTAGATATTGAGAGACATAGCAGAACGTCAGAATCGAAAGAACAAGCGCAAGAGAGCCTTGGCAGGCGCTACTCTCCTATCGTCTTAGTCGGCTCGATCGCTGGCATCCCCCCTAGGTGCCTGGTCTTGTCTCTAGCTCTGCGGGCAGGTGGGCGCGATCGCCGTGCTTCATCAACATAGGGCCGTTGTTGTCGAACCGCACCAGGCTAACTGAAGCGACCGGCAGACTGATGCGATTGCGGTACCGCCCCACATCCATGCCCATCAGGCTGCACAAAATAATCCGAATGGTGGCCTTGTGAGACACCACCAGCACATTGCCATCGGTGAAGTTCTCTTCGATTTCGGCCATCACCAGCGAGGCGCGGCTGGCAATTTCTACCGAGCTTTCGCCCCCGGTGGGCGGGTTCCAGGCCGGTTCGGTGAGCCAGTTTAGGTAGTCGTCGGCGAAGTGCTCGCGCACATACGCGGCGGTGAGCCCTTCCCACTGGCCGTAGTTAATTTCTTTTAGCCCGTTGCGCAGCTGCACATTGACGCCCACGGCTTTGCTCAGGGGTGAGGCCGTGGCAATGGTACGCTTCATTGGGCTAGCGAAGATCGCTCGCCAAGACATCGCTTGATACTTGGCGGCAAAAGCATCGGCCATGGCAGTTCCTTCTGCCGTCAGTCCGGGGTCAAGACTGCCGCAGAAGCCGCCAGTTTGGCTAAACTCGGTTTCGCCGTGGCGCAGAAGGTAGAGGTTTAGGGGCATAGGAAAAGTAAGAGAGAGTTGGGGGAGTAGACGGGTTTAGGGTTGAATGTTACTGAAACAAGCGCTTGGAGATCGCCAAAAGCCCTGATCTGCCACACTTTTTAAGATAAAGTGTTGAGCACTGCTCACCAGCCTTAATTCAGTGACATGCGGTTGGGGTTTGAGGCTGAGGGTGCAAGATAGGCCAACCGCCTTATACCCCAGACCTTGCACCGTTTTTTTACACCTTCAGCACTGCGTCTGTCTGGTCATATTCAACCATTTCTACCGGCACGGGCGACACATGCCAAATGTTTTTGCAGTAGTCGCGGATCGAGCGATCGCTGGAGAACTTGCCCATCCGCAGGGCATTGAGTATCGACATCCGCGACCAGTTTTCCTGATCTTGGTAGGCGATGCCGACCCGGTCTTGGGCGTCGATATAGGCCTGGTAGTCGGCCAGCAGCAGGTAGGGGTCGCTGTAGAGCAGGTTGTCGGTCAGGGGCTTGAACAGCTCCCGGTCGCCCTTGGCAAAGAAGCCGCAGTTGATTAGATCAATTACCTCTTTGAGCTGAGGGTTGTGGTTGTAGTAGTCCCAGGGGTTGTAGCCGCTGGCCTTGAGCGCTACGACTTCGGGGGCGGTAAGGCCAAAGACAAAGAAGTTTTCGTCGCCCGCCAGCTCGCGGATTTCGACGTTAGCACCGTCGAGGGTGCCGATGGTGAGGGCACCATTCATTGAGAACTTCATGTTGCCGGTGCCCGAGGCTTCTTTACCAGCGGTCGAAATTTGCTCTGACAAGTCGGCGGCGGGATACACCCGCTGGCCAAAGGTGACGTTGTAGTCGGGCAAAAAGACGACCTTGAGGCGATCGCCGATGGCGCTGTCGTTATTTACCACGTCGCCCACGGCGGTAATGAACTTAATCATCAGCTTGGCCATATGGTAGCCCGGAGCCGCCTTACCGCCAAAAATAAAGGTGCGGGGGGTGATATCTAAACTGGGGTTTTGCCGCAGCCGCTCGTAGAGGGTGATGATGTGCAGCACGTTGAGGTGCTGGCGCTTGTACTCGTGAATGCGCTTGACCTGAATGTCAAACAGCGAGTCGGGGCTGACCGCAATGTCGGTGTGGCCTTGAATGTAGGTGGCTAGGTCCTGCTTAATGTCGCGCTTGATCTGCCGCCAGTACCGGCGAAAGCCGGGGTCGTCGGCGTGGCCTTCTAGCTGCCGCAGCCGATCCATATCTTGCAGCCAGCCGTCACCCAGCCTTTCGGTATAGAGCGCGGCCAGGCGGGGGTTGGCCAGAGCAATCCAGCGGCGAGGGGTAACGCCGTTGGTGACGTTGCGAATTTTGCTGGGAAACAGCTCGTGAAAGTCTTTGAGGATGGTTTGCTTGACCAGCTCGCTGTGCAGGGCGGCGACCCCATTAATAGCGTGGCTGCCCAGGCTAGCCAGGTTAGCCATCCGCACGTAGCGCTCTCCAGATTCGTCAATCAGCGACAGGCTGGCTAGCTTGCCGGGGTCGTTCATGTACTGCACCCGCACCTGGTTCATAAACCGCTGGTTGATTTCAAAGATAATCTCCAGGTGGCGAGGCAGCAGGCCGCCAAACAGCGAAATTGGCCATTTCTCTAGCGCTTCGGGCAGCAGGGTGTGGTTGGTGAAGGCAAAGGTGTGCTGGGTGATGTACCAGGCTCTATCCCAGCCGATGCCGTGCTCGTCAACCAGCAGGCGCATTAGCTCGGCCACGCCGACGGCAGGGTGCGTGTCATTGAGCTGGGCGGCAAACTTTTCGTGGAAGCTGTCTAGCGTGCGGCCCGAGATCAGGTGAATGCGAATCATGTCCTGCAGGGCGCAGGAGACAAAGAAGAACTGCTGCTCTAGGCGCAGCTGCTTGCCTTCAATCTGCTCGTCGTTGGGGTAGAGCACCTTGGAGATGTTCTCGGAGGTGACTTTGCTGTCAACCGCGCCATAGTAGTCGCCCGTGTTAAACGACTGGAAGTTGAATGATTCAACCGCCTCGGCCTTCCACAGGCGCAGGGTGTTGATGGTGGTGACGTTGTAGCCGGGAATGGGGATGTCGTAGGGGATGCCCTTCACCTGCTTGCCGGGAATCCAGCGCTTGCGGTAGCGGCCATCGGAGTCGGTGTAGCCTTCGGTCGAGCCGCCAAAGCCGACTATAACCGATGATTCTGGATGGGGGATTTCCCAGGGGTTGCCGTACTGTAGCCATTTATCGGTGATTTCGACCTGCCAGCCGTCGCAGATTTGCTGATCAAAAATGCCGAATTCGTAGCGAATGCCGTAGCCAATGGCGGGAATTTGCACGGTGGCCATCGATTCCATGTAGCAGGCGGCTAGGCGACCCAGACCGCCGTTGCCTAAGCCGGGTTCTTCTTCCTGCGCCACCAGCTCGTCAAAATTTAGGCCCGATTCTGCGATCGCCTGCTTGACGGGCTCGGTAATGCCCAGGTTGAGCAGGTTGCGACACAGGTGTGGCCCCAACAAAAACTCCGCCGACAGATAGGTGACCACCCGCACCTCGGGCTTGAGGTAGGTGCGAATGGAGTTGAGCCAGCGCGGCATCATGCGATCGCGCACCGTATAGGCCAGGGCCAGGTAAAAGTCGTTGCGGCTGGCGACTTGGGGCCATTTGCCCTGAATGTAGAACAGGTTATCAGCCAGGGCTCGCCGCAGAGTATCGACGCTAAGACCAGTGCGATCGTCTTCAATATCGACCGTGGGGCAGTTGGGGGGGATTGCCATGGGGGACTCCTGAACAGGGGCAGAATGGGCAAGTGTTGTGTCTGCGGTGCCTTTTCCGCCACTGTAAAGGAAATAGGTTATGAACGGGTTTAGGCCCAGAAAAGTTTAAGGTTCGACGGCCTAGACCTCCGAGGTTTTGAAAACCTCGGAGGTCTAGCCTCGGAGGTCTTTGGGAACGTTAAGGAAATGTTGCATCCAGTCCTTCTCCATGCCGCGTCGAGAAATCTCGTTCCAGCCAGGGCACTACTACCATCTTTACAATCGCGGCAACGATCGCAACCTCATCTTCTTTGAGCGAGAAAACTATCTGCACTTTTTGCGGTTGATCCGCCGCTATTTAATTGAGCAGGCGCTGGATGTGGTGGCCTATTGCCTGATGCCGAATCACTATCATTTGCTGGTGCAGTGTAAAACCAATGCCGTGTCTGGGGCGATGATGCGGCTATCGGTGGCCTACACCAAAGCGATGAACCGACGCTACAACCGGGTGGGGGTTGTGTTTCAGGGCCAGTTTCAGGCAATCGCGGTGGATAGTGACGAGTATCTGTACCATCTGACCCGATACATTCACCTAAACCCGGTCAAAGCTGGGCTGGTGGCTCATCCCCAGGATTGGGAGTTTTCTAGTTATCTGGACTATGCGGGGCTGCGATCGGGCACCTTACCGAAGCGGGAGGTTGTCCGGCAGCAGTTGACCTCTGAAGCTGCGTATCAGGCGTTTCTGAAGCCCGATGATCAGCATCCACCGGCCATGAGCAGAGATTTTTCCACAACCCTGAAAGCTCTCATGTTGGATGAACTCTAGCCTAGACCTCCGAGGTTTTCAAAACCTCGGAGGTCTGTTTCACGATGGTGTTTGGCTTAAGCAGAGGGTGAATTTAAGCAGCGACCGGCTGTATTTGGAGTGCGGGGCGCGATCGCAGCTTTTAACTTGCCAACCCATCATCAAAGCGATGGACACGGGCTTTGCCCTTTGCCCCTCCTACGGATCGCGCGTAATGCTGACAATTTTGGTTTCGGCTATAGAGTTCACCAGAGGGCGTAGTGCTTTAATTTTATCGGGTGCCTTTGAATTAGCTGGGGTCGGTCAGCAAGCGATCTTCAAGCTCGGCCCAGGCTTGTTTGGGTATACGAATGGCGGCAGCTTTGCATTTGAGTAAAAGCTCTGTGGCGTAGAGATAGTTTTGCAGGGCTTTTGCTTCTGCCTCTCTAAAAGTCAAATCTTCTCTTGTAAGGCCAAGGGTATTTAGCCACAGGGCCTCCAACTCATCGGCCCAAATTTGCCAGGCTTCGCTGGATGCACGGTCGTCAGGTACAGTTTCAGCCATGTGCTTTAGCTGGTTTGGCAGTTCTGCAAATTTTAAACCGCTAAATATTTGACGAAAAGTTAAGCCAGCGTTGAGGATCTCGTTGAAGATAAAAATGGCACTGCCGATGTCGCCGTCGATGTCGCTGGCCATGGCGCTGTCGCTGGCCATGGCGCTGTCGCTGGCGCTGGCGCTGGCCATGGCGCTGGCGCTGGCGATAAGGAGAGTGCTGGCGCGGGCGATAAGGAGGATACCAGCGCTGACTTTACTGCTGGCAATGGCGAGAGCGCTGACGCTGGTGCTGATGCTGTCGATGTCGTTGGCAATGACTCTGGCGATGGCGACGGCGCTAGCTCTTTGACCCAAAAGATTTAATGAACCGGTAGCCCTAGCTGTGCTGGTTTCGACCCACTGAATTAGCGCAATGATCTTTGAGTGCTGAGCAACATGGATGCGAGAGGCTACTTCTATGGCCCCCAAAAAATTGATGGCTTTGTTGCCCATGAGCCCAGCTACTAGCAGAAACACCTCTCGCCAGCGCTTATCGGTCAGGTGGTGGGCAATCAGCTCAGTCTCTAGCCCTTCTTCTTTGATGTGAAAGGCGGTGAGATATTCTTGCAGCGTCAGGTGAGAAAACGAGTAGATATCGGTGGCCCGCTCGACCAAAATGCCCTGCTGACGTTCGATGGCGCGCAGCACGGCGGCTCCATCGAGGTGCTTGGGGGCATTTAGGGTATCGGCCAAAAACTCGCTAATGCGCCGGGTAATGTCGTCTTTGAGAAAGAAAAGCTGGTCTTGCTCAAAGCTTTCGTAGGCAATTTGGGCGAGCAGCACCTTTTCTAGGCCTGGGTGAAAGCCTTCGTAAATGGGGTCGTGCTCTAGGCGCTTTTGGGCCGACCACTCAGATAGTAAGATGTCGAGGGCTTGGCCGTAGAGGGTGCTGCGCTGGGTCGGCAATATTTGCTGCCGGTCGTATACCAAGCACAAAAAGGTCAGCAGCAGCGGGGTTTGGGCCAGCTCTTTAGTGGCTTTGTTCTCGTCTTTTTGCAGTAGCTCCCAGTATTTATCGGCGGTGCCGCTCTCTAAGTCAAGGTCTGAGCGAAACCAGCGGCGAATAAACTGCTCAATTTGCTCGTCGTCAAACTCCGCCAGGGTGACATCGGTAAAGCGCTTGAAGAAGGTGCCGTGGCTACCGCGATAGGCAGCAATGCGGCAAGAGGCTACAAAAGCATTGGTGCTGTAGGCATCGACAAATTTCTCGATGTGCTCAACCACGCGGTTGAGGTTTTGGGTGGGCACTTCGTCCAGCCCATCCAGCAGCACTAGCAGCTTGCCCTGGGCCAGCGAAGCTTCGGTAAAGGCCTCTGCCTCTGGGAAACCGCAGGTAGAAAACTCAGCGGCAATCTTTTGTTTTAGGTCAACAGTTTCATCCCGCAATTCCTTTAGCTCAATCAGCACTGGAATGCAGTCTCGCTGAATCTGCCCATTCTTTCGCAGCGCTTCTAGGCCAATTTTCCGCAAAAAGGTCGATTTGCCAATTCCAGGGCCACCCAGCACCATCAGGTATTGCTCGCCATTGGCGACTTGAATGCCATCTTGCCGTGGAGATTCGCTAGACCCAAAGCTACGCCTACCTTTGGCGCGGTAGGTGGCTTCTAATTCATCAACTGCGGCAAAGTATTGAATGCTTTCGTCGTCTAGCAGTTTGACAGCGGTGTAGATGTCTTCGAGGGGTAGAGGCTCTTTCATTAGCCCCGGCATGACCTTGACCTGGCACTGGTTGGCTTCGTAGCGCTTCACGTAGTTTTGCGCGGCTTCAAGGGCTTTTTGCTTGGCCTGGGTTTCGGTGTAGGCTCCTTTGATTTGGCCAGCTACGGCTCCACCCGTTTTGATGGCAGTTTCGATCACCGTTCCTGCAATGCCGCCGATCGCACTTTCTATCAACGCCATATCTGTTTAACCCAGGCTAACCTGCGCCAACCCTAGCATGACCTCTATCATTACGTTGGGTGCTGCTGCGCTCCACCTAACCTACAGAGCGAGCTTTGTAGGGGCAAACGGTGTTTGCCCTGCCCCATTGTGAGCAACCAAATAGGGTTGGGTGAGCCAGATTTTAGCGAAGACCTCGCATCGGGCGAATGCCATTCGCCCCTACGGGGAGGCGCAGATCTTGCATTGTTCAACGGAGGTAACGGCGCGCAATCCACGGGTGCTACCCATTCATTGAGTAATGTCATCACCTGATGAAATGCCCTCAAACCTGTAGCATTTTTAACTTGCGCTCGGCTAAAGGATGGGGTATTTTTGCTGGATGGCTGTGTGCGTGCAGCTTTGCTTCCCAAAAATTTAGTCAAACGCCACTGGAAGGTGCTTCCAACACCAACCAGCGGCTAACCCCTCCGACAGGAACGGCTGTCGCGGAGGCTAGGGCTATTATTGCCCAGGCCGCCCCGAACTGCACAACGTCTGGGGCGGCTAAGTTTTTGGGATTCCTTACCCACTCTCAAAAAAGGAATCCCTGACCTATGTTGTGTTTTACCCGCCAAGACCTCCGAGTTCTTGAAGAACTCGGAGGTCTGAATCCCCTGCGCCTAGCAAACCCCAGCCCGCAGCCGGGGCGCGAGCGATTGCGCCACCTAGTGATTGGCTCACCCGAAGGGGTGCGAGCCACCATCAACCTGCTGCATGTGCTGCGCTATGCCGACCAGGCCACCTGGAGCCAGTTGATCACCATTCCAGAGCCGGGGATTTTGATTACCCCGGAGCAGGGAGAGGTGTTTAGCCTGCTGAGGCGCGATCGGCCAGTAGGTTAACAGAAGCCTAGACCTCCGAGGTTTTGAAAACCTCGGAGGTCTAAATGCCTAGGTGATCACCGTGGGCTGATCGCGCCCGGTCAGCGTCTTAATCTGCGCGATCTCGTCAGCCAGACTAATCAAATCGGCCAGGGCTTCTTGAGTATCCTGGTTGTGCTTGGCGGGGTCTGCCTCATAGCGCTCTACATACAGCCGCAGGGTCGCGCCCGAGGTGCCCGTACCCGATAGGCGAAAGACAATCCGCGAGCCGTCGGTAAAGCCAATCCGCACGCCCTGTTTTTTGGCTACGCTGCCGTCCACCGGGTCGGTGTAGGCAAAGTCGTCGGCATACTCAACGGTGTAGGGGCCGAAGGTTTTGCCAGGCATGTCGCTTAGCCCATTGCGAAGATTTTCGATCAGGGTATTGGCGCGATCGCTCTCCACCCCCTCGTAGTCGTGGCGCGAGTAGTAGTTGCGCCCGTAGGTGCCCCAGTGCTCTTTGACAATTTCCTCCACCGACTGCCCCTTCACCGCCAGAATATTCAGCCAGAACAGCACCGCCCACAGCCCGTCTTTTTCGCGAATGTGGTTGGAGCCAGTGCCGAAGCTCTCTTCGCCGCAGAGGGT
Source organism: Nodosilinea sp. (assembly GCA_049646445.1). Classification (GTDB taxonomy): domain Bacteria; phylum Cyanobacteriota; class Cyanobacteriia; order Phormidesmidales; family Phormidesmidaceae; genus Nodosilinea. The sequence goes on from JBARVV010000067.1 coordinate 10,244, forward strand.
AGCCTTGCCCGCATCCAGCAAATTCCCAAAAAACTTCCAGCCAGTGGGGGTTTCGTAGCAGTCAATGCCCAGCTTTTCGGCCACGCGATCGGGGGCCTGGCTGGTGGGCATTGAGCGGGCAATGCCCGCCAGGCCGCTGCGGTAGCCCGGTACCAGAGTAGCGTTGGCGGCCAAAATCGCCAGGCTGTCACTGGGGGTGACAAAGAAGTTATTGCCGAGAACCATATTGCGATCGCCGTCTCCATCCGACGCCGCGCCAAAATCAGGCGCATTGTCGCCGAACATGATCTCCACCAGGTCGTGAGCATAGACCAGGTTGGGGTCGGGGTGGCCGCCGCCAAAGTCTTCCAGCGGTTCGCCGTTTACCACGGTGCCCGCCGGAGCGTTCAGCCTGCGCTCAAACAGGGCTTTGGCATAGGGGCCAGTCACCGCGTGCAGCGAATCCATGCAAAAGCGGAAGCTGCCGCCCGAGAGCAGCTGCTTGATCTGGCCAAAGTCAAACAGGGTTTCCATCAGCCCCCCGTAGTCGCTCACCGAGTCAATCACCTCGACCGTGGTGTGGCCGAGGCTGTGGGTGGCGACGCGATCGAGGTCAATATCTGAGGCGTCGAGAATTTTGTACTCGGTGATGGTCTTGCTGCGATCGTAGATCGCATCGGTAATACCCTCGGGAGCCGGGCCGCCGTTGCCGGTGTTGTACTTAATGCCAAAGTCTTCGTCGGGGCCGCCGGGGTTGTGGCTGGCTGATAGAATAATGCCGCCAAAGGCGTTGTTTTTGCGAATCACGCACGAGGCCGCCGGGGTAGAGAGAATGCCCCCCTGCCCCACCAGCACCCGGCCAAAGCCGTTAGCCGCCGCCATTTTGAGAATAATTTGAATGGCCTCGCGGTTGTAGTAACGCCCGTCGCCGCCCACCACCAGGGTCTGGTTTTGAAAGCCCTCTAGGCTGTCAAAAATCGACTGAACAAAGTTTTCTAGATAGTTGGGCTGCTGAAAAACCTTAACTTTTTTGCGTAAGCCCGAGGTACCGGGCTTTTGGTCACTGTAGGGCTGGGTAGAAATAGTTTGAATACTCATAGGGTCAAAATTTGCTCTCAGGTCAACCAGGTGCAACCTCAGGATAAATCCCTGGCTAAGCCCCGAGGATAAATCCCTCTCTAACTTATGGGAGAAATCATAAGAGTTGGTTAAGGGGCGGTTAGACCTACCCGGTTTCTGACCCAATCATCCTTATCGCTTTGATATCGCCTGCGATGCAGTCACATACCAGCGCCAGGGTAGGTCAGCCCCTTGAGTGAGGCCAATGCGGGTGGTTTGGGTGAAGGAAATGTCGCCCGCATCGAACCGCTGTTGCCAGAGGGGGGTACGGTATTCGAGCCAGAGACCAGTGGCAGGCATCAAAGGCAGGTCGGTCAGGGTGCGATCGATCCCTAGCAGCATGCACAATTTGCCGGGGCCAGCCCCCCAGCGAGCAGGTTTTTCGGCCCTGTATTCCTCCAGCCAGGCAGGGATAGCGTCGAGTTCGACGGCGCGAATCAGCACGGCGCTGGGAATGCGATCGCGATCGGTGACCACATTAAAACAGTGGTATATGCCGTAGATGAGATACACGTAGCTAAAGCCAGACGGGCCAAACATGACCCGATTGCGGGTCGTTTCGCGGCGGTAGGCGTGGCAGGCGGGGTCGCCCTCGGTATAGGCCTCGGTTTCGACAATGGTGGCGCTAAGCTGGCGACCGTCGGCCCAGCGGCGCACCAGCCTACAGCCCAGCAGGTCGGGGGCTACCTCCAGCGACGATCGCGCTAGCCAGTCCGACGCAATTGGAGCAGGCTGATTACAAAGCTTTATATCGTCCTCTGGGGCAGGCTTGTTAAGATGACTCAAAACCAAGGCTCCGATCACATCGACCTTTCTATCATCGCGACTGAACCTATGGATATCAAACTCGTCCTCGCCATACTGACCGGATTTTTTGTAGTTGCCACCCTATTCTTTGGCACCAAAAACGGCTTCTACGACACCGACCAATACCACGGCAACGGTTCGGCCCACTAGGCCTGCTAAGCTTTAGCCCAGCTACTGGCCCAGTTCATCGGCCCCCAGTTGTGCAGTTGCTTAGGGTGTTTGCCATTCCGTGAGTAATCTGGTCTGCTTTCCATTTGGTGTGAGTCACGGCCAAGAAGGGCTGTGCCTAGAGCTGCGCATGGGTCCCCATCGGATTGTGCTGGACTGCGGGCTGCACAACTTGGCAGCGCTGGAGACTGCCCGCGATCGCATCGAAACCGCCGACCTGCTCTTTTGCAGCCATGCCCACAGCGACCACGCTCGCGGCGTGCGGGAGTTTAGCCAGAGGTTCCCTCAGGTGCCCATCTACGGCAGCGAGGTGACAGCCCAGCTGCTGCCGCTCAACTGGCTAGGCGAGGAGGTGCCGCCCCACCTGTGTCAGGCGTTGCCCTGGCAAACCCCGATTAGCCTGGCCGATGACCTGACCGCACAAATTTGGCCAGCGGGTCACCTACCGGGGGCCGCCTGTGCCCTATTTACCTACCATTCGCCCCAGCGCCCCTACACGGTGTTTTTTACGGGCGATTTTTTTATGTCCAACTCGCGGCTGGTGGATGGCTTGCCCCTAGAGGCCCTGCGCGGCCTCAAGCCCGATGTGCTGATTATCGAAGGTAGCGCTGGCACCGCTCGCCACCCCCACCGCCGCCAGCAGGAAAATTTGCTGGCCAGCACAATCCAAAATCTGGTGCAGCAGGGGCGATCGGTGCTGCTGCCCACCCCCACCCTGGGTATTGGCCAGGAGCTGGTGATGCTGTTACGCAGCCACTACCAGTTCACCGGGCAGGATATTACCGTCTGGGTGGATGAAACCGTGGCGGCGGGCTGCGACCTGTACCTGGAGTTGATGCCGGAGTTTCCCAGCAGCGTGCAAAATTTTGCCCGCCATCAGCCGCTGTTTTGGGACGAGCGCATTTTGCCCCGCGTGCGTCGTCTGGGCGTAGACGGCCACCCCAAAGCCGGTTGCCCCTGCATTATGATTGCCCACCGGGAGGTTGACCTCAGCAACCACTGCCGCATGTCAGACCAGGCCTGGACGGTGCTGCTGCCCGATTCCTTTGCCACCGCGATGGCCGACCTACTGCTGGCCACTAGCAATGACCCTAGCCCTACCCTGGGCTGGCTACAAACCCTGGTGCCCGAGCTAGAGTCGGAGCAGGTACAGCTCGACACCTACCAGCTCACCACCCACAGCGATCGCGTCGGCACCACCCAGCTGATCCACAACCTCAGGCCCCAGCACGTGGCCTTTGTGCACGGCAAGCCTACCCACCTGGCCGACCTGGCGGGGCTAGAAGAACTCCAAACCCGTTACCAGCTTCACTTGCCCTCTGCCGGGAATGAGGTGGAGTTTCCGATCGGCGATCGCTTCATTCAGCCCGCCGCCCCCGAACCCATCTTTGACGGCGAAATTACCGAAATAGACGACAGCGTGCTGCTGCTGCTGCCCGAGGCCCTAACTACCGATCCCCGCTGGGCTGCTCTGGCCGATACAGGTTTGGTGCAGGCTCGCTGGCAGGGCAATGATCTGGTGATTAAGGGCCTCAACCAGCGCGATCTGATGCGCAGTGTTACCAAGGGCGACACCCCCTGGCAACTGCCTAGCTGTCAAACCTGCCTCTACCAGCGCGAAGGCCGCTGCCGCAGCACCGACTCGCCCCTCTACGGACTTCAGGTCAGCCCTGAGGGGGTGTGCCCGGCGTTTGAAGCGCGCCCGGCTCGGCCGGAGCAGGATGATGAGGCGTCGGCGTAGTATGCAAACCTACTGCCTGCGCCTCACCCCTGGCCAAGATCTTAGGCAAGAATTGCAGGCCTTTACTCAGGCTCAAGCGCTAGAAGCCGGGGTGATTCTAACGGCATTGGGCAGCTTGACTCAGGCATCGCTGCGGTTTGCGGCGGCCAGCGAAGCCACTGCGATCGCTGGGCCACTGGAGCTGATTTCCCTCAGCGGCACGCTGTCGCGGCACGGCATGCACCTGCACGGAGCCGTAGCCGATGCCCAGGGCCAAGTTTATGGCGGGCACATCATGCCGGGCTGCTTGATTCGTACGACGGCGGAAATTGCGATCGCCAATTTGCCTCACCTGCGCCTGCACCGCCAGCCCGACTCGGTGACGGGTTATCTAGAGCTGGTTGTAGAAGAAGCCCTTCCTTAAAGCGAGTTCAGTTCTACTCTTCAACTTTTGCCAAGTTCTCAAGGCGGATGCTTGCCAATTGCCGCTAAAACCTCGCGAAGATTTACAATGCCCTCCCGATTGAGCGCCAGTTTGTCTACGGTTGCTCTACCCATGGGTGTGATACCCAGCATGAGGGTTAAATCTTGGCTCCAGACAAAGTGTTCTTGCCACTGGTGCTGACGCGGATTGTAGAGTAAGACCATACGGCCTGTCACAGGATCATAGGCTTCGGTCTGAACGTACTTGCGGTTGTTGCAGCCCTGGCAGGCCAACGCTAGATTTTCCAAATCATCAGTGCCGCCCTTGGAGCGAGGAATAATGTGCTCAATGGAGAAGGGGTCGGAGGAATATTTGGCCTGGCAAAGACAGTACTCACAGCAACCCGAAGCCCGCTGGGCAACGGCTCGTTTTTGCTGCGAGCTTAGGGTGAGCTGAGCCATAGACAACAGGCTTGATGCCGAGATCGCCCATGACCTCTTCAAGGGACTGCTGCCGTAGCGCAGCGAGTTGTGCCAGGGCTTGAATACGCCCCACGTTGAGGGCTTCAATCTGGTCTGAAATCTCAATGAGTCGGTGGTGCTCATCGACGGTCAAGGTCTCGGCTTGGCGCTTATCGATCAGGGCATAGTACTCGTCCCACATTTCGGCGGAGAGGCCGAGATTGATGCGCTGAAGTAGGTCGGCTTCTTTTGCGGGCAAATGGGTGGCTACTGCCTGGTTGGCCGCTAGCCGGGTGTGGAGGGTTTCTAAAATGTAGTGCTGAGGGTCAAGGCCCTGCTTGGCGGCTTCTGCCCGAAGCTGTGCTTCCAGTTCTGGGGAAAGATCGAGGGTGATTTGAGTCATAGGACCGCTGGCGCTGTTTTAGAATCTCTTGCAGGCTCTTGGGCTGTGTGAGGGGGCATACTTACATTAGAAGCGAGAAGCTTGGCCCTTATTCTGGCAAGTCTGCCTCAAAAAGACACCCAGGTCTTTTTTTGCCTGCTGCTCCCTCCCTGTGGTCATTACCTATGCAAAGCATCGAAATTCAGCTGCCAGAGACGGTTTTCTCTGCCTTACGCAAAGCACCTGAAGAGTTTGTGCAGGAAATGCGCGTTGCCGCAGCGGTCAAATGGTACGAACTGGGTGAGGTTTCCCAGGGCAAAGCGGCTGAAATTGCTGGTCTATCCCGCGCAGGCTTCATCAATGCCCTAGGGCGCTATAAGGTCTCTGTGTTTCAGTACAGTCCTGAAGAACTGTCTCAGAAATTGACCGATGTCAGCTGATTCTACTCCTCGATCCGGTAGCCGAAGTCTTCGAGGCGGTTGCGGGATTGTCGCCACTTGGGCACTACTTTCACAAACAGCTCCAGGTAGACCTGGCCCATGACCAGCTTTTGAATTTGCTGGCGGGCGTCGGAGCCGATCACCTTCAGCATGCTGCCCTTTTTGCCAATTAAAATGCCTTTCTGCGAATCGCGCTCGACGTGGATGGTGGCCAGAATGCGGGTAATTTTGGTGTCTTCTTCCACGCGGTCAATGGCGATCGCCACCGAGTGCGGCACTTCTTCGCGCGTATTGAGCAAAATTTGCTCCCGAATTAGCTCACCCATAATGAACCGCTCGGGCTGGTCGGTGACCAGATCCGGCGGGTAGTAGTAGGGGCCGGGGTCGAGCTGGTCGATCAGGATGGCCAGCAGGGTGTCGAGGCTGGTTTCGTGCAGAGCCGAGAATTTGACCAGGGGCCAACCGTGTTCGTCAGCCAGCCGCTGATAGCTGGCATCGAGGGGGGCGATCGCCTCTGCCTCCTCGGGCTGCTGGTCAATTTTGTTCATGCCCAAGATTACCGGGCCGCTGCTGTGGGCCAGCAATTCTGCTACAAACTGATCGCCCCGCCCCATCTCTACACTGCCATCCACCACCAGCAGGGTGGCGTCTACCGAGTCGATCGCCATACGAGCGTTTTTGACCAAAATTTTGCCCAGCTCGTGGTGAGGCTTATGGATGCCGGGGGTATCGACAAAAATAATTTGGGCCTGGTCGTTGGTCAAAATACCGCGCAGACGGTTGCGGGTGGTTTGGGCGGTGGGGGAGGTAATCGCCACCTTCTGGCCCACCAGGGCATTCATCAGGGTCGATTTGCCGACGTTGGGGCGGCCCACAATGCCCACAAACCCCGACTTAAACCCCTCCGGTGGGGTGGGGATAGCGCTGTAGCCGACCGGGTCAAAAGTATCCACCATGCTAGTAACCCGTAACGTGAACTACAACCTCACGGGCCGAACCCCGCGCTCGATGTTCCCACAGGTAGAAGCCCTGCCAGGTACCCAGGGCCAGTCGCCCCTGCGTGACGGGGATGGTTTCGCTGGTGTGGGTCAGCACGGTGCGAATGTGGGCGGGCATGTCGTCGGGGCCTTCGGTGCTGTGGATGTAGTGATTGCCCTCGGGCACCAGCTTCGCCAAGAAGTTCTCCAGGTCAACCAGCACGTCGGGGTCAGCGTTTTCCTGAATGATTAGGCTGGCGGAGGTATGTCGCAGAAACACCGTACATAGCCCAGTCTCGACACCTGAGGTCTTCACGACATCTTGCACCTGGTTGGTGAAGCGGTGCAGAGTTTTGCCCTGCGATCGCAGGGTGAGCACTTGCTGGTGGTGGCGAGTGGTGGCGGTAGAGGGTGTCATCGGTTAAATCACCAGAATAGACCGTTCTCTATTCTCTCAGAATTCATCACCGCTGTCAGAATTAATCACCCTTAAGAAAGGCTGTCGCTCAGGAGGATTGTTCTAGATAGTTGCTCCAGGGTTTACCCAAAGCTATTACTTCACGGGATTACTCTACGCTGAGGGGCACCAGGCGACCCTGGGCCGTTAGCCCCAGCCGCATGGGCGCATTGGCCAGAATGGGATTGCCGGTCAGGGCGCACACCTGCTCGCGCTCGGCCACCGCGTCAAAACTGGCGCAAATATCATCGGCTTCAATTTGGACGGTGTCTGCCGCCGGCCCTTGCTCCACGTACTGCCAAAGAATATCGCGAATCAACGCCTGATACCCCCGATCGCCCGCCAGGGCTTTGAGTTTTTCCTTCAGCGATCGCTCCAGGCGAATGCTGGTAACTTCCATCTCAGTGGTCGATACGCGGGTTAGGGTTGGCATCGGTGGACTCACCTTCAAAAAGAATATAGAAAATTGGCGTCGATGACCTGTCACAACCAGGTCGTGGGTGTCACTATCTTGTGTCACCAGGTCTGTGTCACTCCCTATTTGTGTTTTGGGATACAGCTCACTACCTAATAGTGTAGACAGACTAGACACGTTTGTATTACAGGTGTAGTATTAACGTCATTCGAGTGTATCCGTCAAGCCTCAGCCCCTTGAGTCAAGGGTGCCTGAGCCCTACGGTGCGCTCACTGCCTTCTTAAGCCTTGCTGTTTTACGCTTGAGGAACTCCGCCATGAAACGGATCTTGTCTACTGGCAACGCATTTACTATCGCCACCGATGCTGGCGATGCTGGCCAGTTGGGCATGGTGGCGGGGTTCAACGGGTTTTTGAGTGACCGAATTAGCCTGCTGCTGCACCCCATAGTTGGGGCCGCTCTGGGCAATTTTTCAGGCAGTGATCCAATCACAAATACTTTAGGCAAAGGTGGTGCCTTGAGGGGCGATCGCCATTGGGGAGATCTCCAGATGTGGTTCAGATCATTCCTCGGCTTATCGGGATGCCTGACTAAGGGCGATCGCCCCGATGGACTGGACTTTGACCATCGCATCAGTCGGCGATCTCTCTACTCTTTTTCCCAGCATTTTGTGTCTCAGCATTAACCCGATTCCCGATCTGGGTTAGCTGACTGGGGTTTATCGCCTGCGAATAGCCATTCTCGGCTATTTCCGCTGCGATCGCGCTCCAGATTTGGGTTTGTAGCAGCATCGCCGCCGCTGGCTCTTGGGGCCAATGCTTTGCGTCGGTACGTATTCACGGCGTGGCGTTTAGACGCCGCAAACCTTGCCCGTGGACCACCGCGCGATCGCAGCGGGCTGCGGCTGCTTCAACACAGCAAATTCGACACAGCAGATCTGACACAGAAAAACTTAAGCACTAAAACCAATTCACAAGTATTCAAGGCATGAGAGCTCATGTTGAAGTTGACCTATTCCGATGCAGATTTATTGGTTGAACAATTAGACCTCAGCGTAGAAGCCGTGGTAACACAGCGCAGTATTGTCGCCCTGCGGGCTGGCCAACCCTTGTTCGTACAGCCCGGCTATGGTGCCTTTGCCCTACCCGCCGACCTGCCAGGGGTCGCTAGGCTAAAGGCGCTTGGACAGGGCGCGATCGACGTTGCCCCCTGCGACACTGACTGGCTCGAAATTACCCTGCGGGGTACCTGGCTGACCAACACCGCCACCAGGGTCGAGGGAATTTTAGTTGCCGACCTGGGCCGCACGCTGGAGGGCCAGCTGGTTGACCTTTGGCGGCGCAGCCTCAGCTGGGTAGCAGCTCCCTGTTCCCAGGGACGCTAGAGCCAGGGACGCTAAAGTGGAGTTGGCTCCGGTGCTCTATCGCCCAGGCTTTGCAGTACCGTAGAAAACGAGTGCCGGATAGTTTTCTACACTACATAAAATCCCGACGCAGACTAAGGAGCGATTGACCATGGCTGACGATGCAACCTACCTGACCATCACCGCCGACAACTTTGAAGCTGAAGTAATGCAAAGCGACGTGCCGGTGCTAATCGACTTTTGGGCCGCCTGGTGTGGTCCCTGCCGCATCATGAACCCAATTATCGAAGAGCTGGCCGACACCTTTGCCGGGCGGGCCAAAGTTGCCAAGCTCAACGTCGACGAAGAAGATGCCCTGGCTCTCAAATACCACGTAATGGCCATTCCTACCCTGATTTTCTTTCAAAAGGGAGAACAGGTCGATACCGTCGAAGGGGTCGTGGCTAAAGATGATCTGGCGGCGCGGCTAGAGGCGCTAGTGACGGCTAACTCAGCAGCGTAAGGGATCTCCTAGGATAATTCCTGGGGTACTTACTGGGGGCGCTCACTGGGCTACACCCCGCAGTACCGCTTCGCCGTTGACAAACTCTAGGCCGTCGAGAGTGAGCCCGGCCTGGGGCAGGGCGAGGTTAATGCGTTCGGTAATCTGGGCCGGGTCGAGGCCGGTGAGGCGAGCCACATCGGCTACCGTCAGGTTGACTCGGCCAATTTGCACACGGGTGTCGTCACCCAGCACCAGACGGCCATTGTCAATGCGGGGGCTACCTTCAATGCCGACGTAGAGGGGGCGATCGCCCAGCATGGGTACAGTACTAAAGGCCGTCTCTAGTGCCTGCTGGGCCTGGGGCGGCAACGATTGGGTGGGCAGGTCAGCCGGGTTAACGACAATGCCACCAGCCACGCGATCGCCGCGAATCGTGGCGTTGAGGCTATCTGCCGCTGGCAAAAACGCTGCCGCCTGGGGCGTTTGAGCGATTCCCTCGGCCAGCAGCTGGGTAAGCTCAGCCTCAGTCAGCGAAATTTCGACGCGGTTATTGTCGCCGTAGCGTACTCCCTGGCCAGTGGCCAGCTTGCTCTGGAGCAGGTTGCCGCTGCTGCCGACCTCGGCCACTTCTGCCACGACAGTATCGGCACCGCTGGGGCTGTACCAGGTGGGCAGCGCCGTAGCCCGGTTCCAGTAGAAGGCAGTGGCGGCGGCGGCTCCCGCCGAGAGCCCAATCACTAGTGAGAGCACCAGTACAACAGCCTGTTTTGTCCGCATCTCAGACTCCCCTCTGATCTTAGTTAATGGGTTCTGTCGAGCCAGTGTAGCTCAGCTCTCACCCCCCCGCAAAAACCCGCCTGTAAAACTCGGGGGCGATTGCGGTAAAGCCCCTAAAGTGGCCTATGGTATTAGGTGAAAAGACGTAGAGAACACCAGCATGGGCACAGCAAAAGGGTTCATCCGCGAGGTCGCACGACTGGGGCGACGGGTTGTAGCCCAGTTTGTCGCTTTGGGTGCGATCGCGCTGCTCACCTTTAGCCTGGTCAGCTGCGCCAAACCCGTCCAGCCCACCGAGTTAATTTCAGAACCTACCCCGCAGCCCAACCGCCTCACCGGGCAAATCGCCGAGGTCTCTCCCCCAGCAACCCTGGAGTCGCTGAAGCAAATCATTGACGCTTATACGCCTCAGGTCCGCATTCTCAGCCCCCGCCCCGGCGAAGTCCTCGACGACACCGCTGTTACCGTCCGGCTCCAGGTGCGCGGCCTGCCCCTATTTAAAGATGACGCCTACGAGCTGGGGCCTCACCTGCATCTGTTCTTAGACAACGAACCCTACCAGGCCGTCTACGATCTGTCAGAACCGATTACCTTTGCGGATCTGTCTCCCGGTACCCACACCCTGCGGGTGTTTGCGTCGCGACCCTGGCACGAGAGCTTCAAAAACCAGGGTGCCTTCGACCAGCGCACCTTCCATGTGGTCGCCCCGACGCCCCAAAACGAACTCAACGCCAAAGCGCCGCTGCTGACCTACAGCCGACCCCAGGGTACCTACGGGGCCGAGCCCATCATGCTCGACTTCTACCTCACCAACGCGCCCCTGCACATGAGCGCCCAGGCCGAAGCCAACGACGACCTGCACGACTGGCGCATTCGCTGTACCGTCAACGATCAAAGCTTTGTGTTCGACCAGTGGCAGCCGATCTGGCTAAAAGGTTTTAAGCCTGGACGAAACTGGGTACAGCTCGAACTAATCGACGAAAGCGGCAACCCCATCGACAACCGCTTCAACAATACCGTCCGCATTATCGACTACCAACCCGGCGGCAGCGATACGCTCGCTCGCCTGGTGCGTGACGAGCTAGGTCTGAAAGAAGTAGCCGGTATTATAGACCCCACCTACGTGCCCCCTGCACCGCCAGTCCCCGAACCAGAGCCAGAGCCTGAACCTGCTGAGCCGGAAGCTACACAGCCAGATCTCACCCCAGAGCCAGAATCAGCACCCTCAGAACTGTCTCCGGTTCTACCCGAGCCTGAGCCTGCTGAGCCCGCTGAGCCTGAATCAGAACCAGCCACCCAGGATGGCCAGCCCGCAGCCGAGCCGCAGCCTAACCCCTTCCTTCAGCCTGAACCCACTCCAGAGTCTGCGCCTGCTGAGGTCAACGAAGTCCCGGTAGCAGAGGACAGCGCTACGGATGATGTTGTCCGAGCAGAAGAAAATAGTGCAAAGGATGACATTACTTCAGGTAATCAGTCTTCTATAGAAGACCCTATCTCTGTAGAACCGAAAGCCGAGGACGCTATTGAGGATGTCATACCACTAGCCGAGCCGTCTGTTCCTCCGGTGCTGCCTCAGCCCGAGGCACAGCCCGATCCTGTGCCCGCGAGCCCTGCCCCATCGGTTCCTCCCTCTACCCCAGAGGATGCTACCCCAGAGGAATCTACGGTTCAAGAACCGGCGGCTAAAGGGTTGCTCAATCGCTTCAAGCAGAGGCGTGATCGGGCCAAACAGCCCTCGGCACCAGCGACCCCGCCCGCACTCCCTAAGCCTAGCTCAGAGGACACATTCGGCGATCGGCCAAAGGCTGCTGCACCTGTTCCAAATGACGTGCCTAGCGCTGAGGCCGATCGGGAGCCTGAGTTACCCAGCGTGCAGCCAGAGGTCATTGAACCCAATACAACAACACCCGACCTAGCGGCACCGCAGGGTTCAGAGAATGATTCTGAAGGGATTAAAGAACCTGAAGGGCCTGAAGGGCGATCGCAGCAAAACCCACTCAGCTATGAAAAAGCCCCTAAGGCAGATTCCTCAGAGGCAGAAGCTGACGAGCCAGTGGAGCAACCCAGAGTGACGCCGCGATCGCCCTTAGTTCCAGAAGTCCGTCCCTTTATCTAGCGCTTTACTTCACCAGCCGCAGGGTAAGGGGGTAGCGATAGGCGACTCCTTCATTAGCCTTGACTGCGGCCAAAATCGCGAGGACAAGCCAGGCGATGCCCAGCACCGCCAACATCAAAAACCCCACAAACACGACAATCAATATCGCTGATATTAATCCGTAGATGGTCATGGAAATGTTGAAGTTGAGTGCTTCTTTAGCCTGATCATCAACGAAGGACATTTCGTCGCGTTTGACCAGCCAGATAATCAGGGGGCCAATAATATTGCCGAAGGGAATGATAAAGCCGGATAGAGAGCTGAGGTGGGCGAGCATGGCCCACATGCGTGATTCAGGGCTGGAGTCGAGCTGGTTCATGGTAGTGGCAGAAATAGATATATCTGCCGCCAAGCTAACTCAAGAAGCAGGCTAGAGTCTCTAGCCTGCTTACAAAATGTAGTATTCCAAACAAATGCGCTCCCTAAGCAGAGTCAAAGGGAGCGCAGCCTCTCTCAAGGAGAGGGAAGGATGGCAAAAGATAAGCTTTCTCCGAACGAAGTCGTTGAAAAAGCCTCCTTAAATCAAAGTAGGAAACACTTAGAAGAACCTTATTCTTCGTCGTCGTCTTCAGCGCTGGGGTAGATAAAGCTAGTAGACCGCCCGGTGAGCACAGACTTGCCGAGGGACATGGCTTTTTTAGCCTGTAGCGCTGCAGTGCGCTTCCAGGTGGCGCGACGCTGGTCACGCTTTTGCTTGGAGGTTTTCTTCTTGGGAACCGCCATGACAGATACTTAAGACTTCACAACCTTTCAACTATAGGTCAAGATGGCGTGTCTACGCAATCTTGGTTTTAAAGGGGCTCTGAGTCCTGGCTGTCTACCAGGTATCTGGCGGCTTCAAAGTAGTTGGCCCACTGGGTCACGTCGGGTCTAAGCTGCCATTCGCTACGGCTGACCGGCACCGTCAAAATTGGGACAGACACGCCCTGGTTGTCGCCAATGATGGTGACAATCACATCGGTCATCAGCAGATCGGCATCAAAACTGCGCTGAACGGCGGCGCGGGCGATAATTTCGGAGCGCCGCACCAGGGTGTCGAAGCTTTCGCTCCGATCGCGCACCACGTATAGGTTGACCCGCGAGGTATAGGCCTGGGCGACGGGAGGGGCCACCAGCGCAGGTACTACCGCACTCCCTAAGCCGATCAGCGCTGCTAGAACGACAGACGCTGCTCTAAACTGGCGATCGCGTCCTGCATTCCATTCAAACTTCCATTTAGACAAGGTCATAGCCTGCTGCTCCATACATCCTCGCAGGATGCCCAAAAAGTGCCTTAACTGTAGCGATAGAGCCGCCAGTCGTCAATTAAGAATTGTCGCTGGCCCCAATTGCTGGCCCAGGCTTCCGTTTGACCGGGCAGGCGCTACTATGGCAGGTAAATTTTCATCTCTATCTGCGCCCTCCGGAGGCACCCAAAAGGCATGGCAAGCCACTGGCCCGTAATCGTCGGCATCAATCAATATCAATCGCTTCAACCTCTGATGTATGCCCAGTTCGACGCCCTCGAACTGCGTGACTTTTTGGTCAATGAGGTGGGGCTGCCCGCCGAGTACTGCTCGCTGCTTACGGATATTTCACCCATGGTGTACCAGGGGGCGGCGGCCCCCACCCGCGAGGTGCTGCTGCAGCGCCTGGGCCAAAGCTGCGATCGCGCTGGCCCAGACGATACGGTGTGGTTTTTCTTTAGCGGCTATGGGGTGCAGTGGCAGGGGCAAGACTACCTGCTGCCCATCGATGCCGACCCCAACCAGATTGAGCAAACCGGCATTTTAATCGAAACCCTGCTCAAGCGGCTGGCCCAGGGCGGGCAGCGCCAATCTATCGTCATGCTCGACATCAACCGGCCCCAGAGCGCCCTGGCCGTAGCCCCCGGCCATCAGGGCCTGGGTGCCCCTTCGCTGGCGCTGGCTCAAGACCTGGCCATCCCCCTGGTGCTCTCGTGTCAGCCCGACCAGTTCTCTCAAGAGACTCTGGCCGTGCGCCACGGCCTGTTTACCGAAGCGCTGATCGAGGGCATGCGGTTCCACGGCTGTTTGACCCTGGCGCAGCTGGTCGGCTACCTGCGCGATCGCGTGCCCGAGCTGTGCCAGCACCACTGGCGGCCCGTGCAAAACCCCGTCGCGGTGCTGCCCCCAGGTCAGCAGTATGCCATGCTCGTACCTCCTAGTCTGGTGGGGCAAATGTCGGTTGGCGTACTGCCTGAGCCAGACATTTCTCCTGCCGAGCAGGCCGATCCGGAACGGCTCATGCCCCTGCCCGCCCCAGAGCCAGCAGCGTCCATTTATCCTGGCCCAGCCCCGGTGGAATCGCTACCGAGTAGTTCATCAAGGCCCTGGTCTGCCGTCGAGCCGCCGGACGCTGGTCTGATTCCCCCAGGAGAGTTGCCCAGCCGGGTACCGCCAAACCAGCCCGTCTCAAGTTCCAGCCCTGGCTCTGATCCTGATGATTTAGTGCCCTGGTGGAAACTGGGTCTGTTGGCTGCTGCCGGGCTGCTGCTGCTAGGGGTGCTGTGGCGCAACCAGGATAGCTTTAGGGGCCAGCAGTCTACGGCTCCCGCCGTCCCGACTCCGGTAGAGCCAGCACCTGGGCCAGAAGCTCCTGCCCCGGCAGCGGGAGGGGCTGGTGAACCGCTGTTTCCGAGTACGTCGGTGAGCGGGGCCGAAGCTCTAGAGCGCGCCCGCAATGCCCTAGAGCAGCGACAGTTTGGCGAGGCACTGGTCTGGTTTAACCAAATTCCTGAAGGAGAGCGCCCGGTTGACTACCAGGCGCTGGTCAACCAGGCCGAAACCGGCTATGCCAACGCCAGCCTGTCTGGAGAAGCCGCCCTCAACCAGGCCCGACGGCTGATTGAGCCGGTGTCAGCGTCGCTATTTAACGATGCCATTGAGCAGGCCCGCCAGGTGCCCGCCGATGACCCCGCCTACAATCAGGCCCAGGCCGATATTGCCCGCTGGAGCCGGGTGATTGTTGACTTAGCCGAGGGACGGGCCGGCTCGGGCGATTTAGACGGTGCCATTAGCGCCGCCCGCCTGGTGCCCGAAGACCAGGGCGAAGTTTGGGGGCTGGCCCAGGCCCGCATTCAGCAGTGGGAGCAGGGCCAGATTAACCGTCGCCTTTTGCAGGAGGCTCAGAGCGTGCTGCAGCCCGACCAGGCCTCCTCGTTTCAAACTGCGATCGCGATCGCCCAGCAAATCCCGCCTGACTATCCTGAGTCAGCGATCGCCCAGGCCCGCATCGACCAGTGGAGCCGTGATATTCTCGCCATTGCCCGCGCCCGCGCCGCCGATGGTCAGCTGCCTGGGGCAATCTCTGCCGCTGGCCTGGTGCCAGCAGGCACCAGCGCCTATGACCAGGCCCAGCAAGAGATTCAGCAGTGGCAAGCACAGTAGGGGAGAAAACTAATACAGTATTGGCATTACCGATCCTGTATTAGTTTTTAAGCTGCATGTTCTCGCCCCCCAATCGCACGTCCCCCGGCCCCGGCCAAGAATCTGTGTGGGATTACCCTCGCCCGCCTCGGCTCGAAGACTCAGCTCGGCGGATTCGAGTCGTGTTTAACGGCGTGGTGATTGCCGACTCGCAGCACGCTAAGCGGGTGCTAGAAACCAGCCATCCGCCTACCTACTACATTCCACCCGAAGATGTGCAGATGCAGTACTTTCAGGCCGTCCCCCGCTCAACGATGTGCGAGTGGAAAGGGGCAGCAGCGTATTTCACCGTTGTAGTCGGAGAACAACGGGCAGAGCAGGTGGCTTGGGCCTACCCCCAACCCACAGAAGCGTTCCAAAGCATTGCTAACTACATTGCCGTCTATCCCAGCCGCATGGAAGCCTGCTACGTCGATGATGAGCTAGTGCAGTCCCAACCCGGCGACTTCTATGGCGGCTGGATTACCTCAGATATTGTTGGCCCGTTCAAGGGCGATCCTGGCACCTGGGGCTGGTAGAATTGAGGCCAGGTTGAGGGTTTGCGGTTTGGGCCGCAATTTACACTCTAAACCCCAAGCCTCATACACCTCTACTCTTCCATCTCCAGCTCCGAACTGCACATCGGCGCAATTCCTAACGCATCGCGACCGCTGGTCATGACCTCCACCGTACGCTTGAGCCTGGCCTCTAAAAACTGCTTGTGGTCGAGCAGCTGGCGCAGCTTTTGGTGGCGAGCGATGGCAAGGCTAATCGTAGATAACTGATCTGGAGGGCAGGGAAAGTACTGTACTCGACCGTCAGCATCTAGGTTGCACAGGCGATAGCCGGGGCGACCCAGAGCACTGCTAGAGAGGGAGGGCTGGGCGGGCGACTCTAGCGATTGACACAGGCGATCGACGTAGCCTGATAGATCTTGAGGATCGGCGTGGCGCAGCAGCGCTGAATCGATCGCAGTAGCAGCCCCCGACTGATCGTCGATGGTTTCAAGCCAGCCATCGACAATCGGCCCTTCCATATAGATGGCTTGAATGCGCTGCACCGTTTGTTTCAGGTCTTGGTGCCAGGCTTCGACCGCCATTTGAATATCCTGCAGTACCTTAACCGCTAGGGCGGGATTGGCATCGTGGCGGTGGCGGCTAAAGGTAGGGCGTTTGCGCCGAGGCAGCAGGGGCAGGTGCGAAAGCGGAGCCTGGACGGGAAACGGAGTTAGGTGATCCGAGGGACTAGGCGATTGAGAGATCTCAGACGATCCGGGGTTGGGCTGGGGGTGGTCGGCGCCGCCGCCGCTTTCTCCGCCGCCAATCGTAAACGACACAGGGCGACGGGATGGGCGCGCCTCCGCAGGGGTGGACGCGGGCGGCGACACGGAAGGCAGTGCGATGAAATCAGAGGAGTTATCCATGGTGTTGAGGAAACTGGGCCAGGTAGCTGAATGCGGGATAGAGGCTAACCTTGAATATGGCAAGCCCCTGAACTGAAGCCAGGTACAGGGCTTGAGTAGAGCACCATCTGCCTCAATTTACACCCGAATAGTTGAGTTTTAGCCTAATTTAATGGGACTTATCCTGCGGTTAAGATAGCACCTAGACAATGTTTGCCCCAACTTGGGCCAGAATTTTGATGCTGTAGCCCCTTAGTAACTGGGCGGCAAAAGAGCCGAAGGAATCAGGATTCAATTAGCTGGGATAGCCATCTTATCCTAAATCCGAATCGCATAGCCCCGAGTCTCAAAAGGCCAAACCGCAGGGGCGAACCGCATTCGCCCTTCTGAATCGGGGGTAGTCGAGCCAGATTTAGTATCAGCTGATTGAATCCCAATTTCAAAGTAGGGTTGCGGGTCAGCAGGGTTTGCCTAGAAAATCAGATGAAGATTAGATTGAGCCAGCCGACTGAAACCGCTGACAAAGGTGGCGGAAGTGCTCACCCCTTTGCTCAAAATTAGGATACTGATCGAAGCTGGCACAGGCGGGGGAGAGCAGCACGACAGGGGCCGTTAGAGAGGCCGCCACCGCCGCCCCTCGCTCCACGGCCCGCTCCATCGTCTCGACAATTTCGTAATGCCCATACCCAATGGCCTCCAGCCGTTGGGCAAACTGAGGCGCGGCATCGCCAATTAGCAGTACGGTGGCGGCCCGCGCTTGAATGCACGTTAGCCAAGCCGTATCGTCGCCCTCTTTGGCTTCGCCTCCGGCAATCAGCACGGCGGGAGCGCTTACCGATCGCAGACCGACCTCGGCAGCATCGTAGTTGGTCGCTTTGGAGTCATTGATGAAGTCGATGCCCTGCCAGGTGCAAATGTGCTCTAGCCGGTGGGGCACGCCGGGAAAGTTGGCTACCCCAGCTGCGATCGCCTCAGCATCTAGTTCTGCCAGGCAGGCTGCCGTTACCGCCATCAGCAGGTTTTGCTGGTTGTGGTCGCCCACCATCCGCAGCGCGTCGGCCCGCACAATGGAGATGGCCTCAAACTTGACCCAGCCGTCTTCGATATAAGCACAGGGCCGCAGCGGCGCGATCGCCCGCTTGCCGCCCGTACTCGTCCAGTAGGCGTCGGGGAAATCTTCTGGCAGATGCTGGCGCAGGTAGGGGTCGTCGCCGTTGCAGACCACCAGCTCCGAGCGATGCATCAGCGTCGCCTTGATTTGGGCATAGTTTGTGACCGTGCCGTGCCGCTGCAGGTGGTCGGGAGTAAGTGTAGTCCACAGGCCAATCTGGGGCGATAGGGTGGTAGACGCCTCGATCTGATAGCTGCTCAGTTCGGCAATTACCCAGTCGGGCACCGTGGGATCTAGGGCTAGCTCGCAGGCGGCATAGCCAATGTTGCCGCAGGCCGGGGCGTTAAACCCTGCCGCCTGAAAAATAGCGGCGGTGAGGGCGGTGGTGGTCGTTTTGCCGTTGGTGCCAGTAATGCCTACCCAGGGCCGATCCTGCAAGAAGCGCCAGGCCAGTTCGGTTTCGCCAATCACCTCCAGGCCGTTTTCGCGGGCAGCGACCAGAGCCGGGCTATCCCACGGCACGCCAGGGCTAACCACCACTAGGTTGGTGCGGCTGTCGGGCACAAAGCTGTAGTCGAGCAGCACCGTAATGCCGTCCTGGCTCAGGCTCTCTTGCTGGCTGAGCAGGGCTGGGCTAGAGCCGCGATCGCTCAATACCACCTGCCAGCCATCGCGGTGCAGCAGCCGCGCCGCCGCCACCCCCGACTTACCCAGACCAATCACATGGGCGTTTTTCATGGCATGCTACCCCTTGACGATCGCCCCAAAATCGCCCAACACCAGGGCATGGTTGCGCAGCAGGCCCAGCAGGTTGAGCCGATTCTGCCGCACTGCCGGGTCGTCGGCCATCACCAGCACGCTGTCGGGACCGTCGAAGAAGCCGCTGACTACCGGAGCCACCTGCTCCAGACCGGCGACGAGCTGGTCGTAGTCGCGGCTGGCTTGGGCTGCCTGGGTCTGGGGCACCAGCGTTTTGAGCGCCGCCAGAAAGGCCTGCTCAGACTTGGCCTCCAGGGCCGCAGCGTCAACCACATCAGCGGGGTCGATCACCTGGGTATCGAGGGTGCCCTGGGCGGCCAGGCGAGTGGCCCGGTTCACGGTTTCATAGACTTTATCCATGCGGCCGCTGCGGCGCATCTCCTGCAAAAACAGCGCCCGGTCTTTGACATCTAGCGGATCGGCCAGGGCGCGATGGCCAGAGGTCGGCCCCTCAGGGCCATCGCTCAGCACCGCGTTGACCAGGTCGTAGTCAACTCCCAGCTCATCCTGTAGCAGGGTTTGCACCCGCTGCAAAAAGAAGTCGTGGAGCTGGGTGCGCAGGGCTTTAGGGGCATTCACCCCCAGAGCCGGGTCTTTGGCAAAGTCGTGAACCACGGTGTCGAGCAGCCGGGCCAGGTTGAGCGGTAGCCCCGCCGCCCAAATGATATTCAGTACCGCATTGGCCGCCCGTCTGAGGGCAAAGGGGTCAGATGACCCGGTGGGCAGCTGGCCCGTGCTAAAAATGCCTACCAGCGTATCGAGGCGATCGGCAATGCCCACCACCTGACCGACCAGGGTTTGGGGCAGGCTGTCCTGGGCACCGCGCGGCAGGTAGTGCTCAAAAATGGCGGTAGCCACCGCTTCTGGTTCGCCGCTGTGGAGAGCGTACTTTTGCCCCATCACCCCCTGTAGCTCAGGAAATTCGCCCACCATTTGGGTGACCAGATCGGCCTTACACAGGTAGGCAGCGCGGCGAATGTGCTGGCGCGGCTGTGCTCCCAGATTAAGCTGATCGCACAGGTGATCGGCCACCGCGCCAATCCGCTTGACTTTGGCTGCCATCGACCCCAGCTGTTCTTCAAAGGTAACGGTTTCGAGTTTGGCCACAAAGGCATCTAGGGGCTGGGCGCGATCGGCATCGAAGAAAAACTTGCCATCCGATAGGCGGGCGCGAATCACCCTGGCGTTGCCCTCGGCAATAATGGCCTCTTTGCTGGGGTCGCCGTTGGAGATGGTGACGAAGTAGGGCATCAGCGCCAGGTCATCGGTAGCTTGCTTGAGCGGAAAATAGCGCTGATGGCTCTCCATTTCGATAATGACTACCTCTGGCGGCAGTTCCAGAAATTTAGCCTCAAACTTGCCTACGACGGCAGTTGGCCACTCTACCAAGTTGGTGACCTCGTCTAGCAAAGCCGGGGAAATCATCGGTATGGCTTCTACCGATTTGGCCGCCGTTTCCACCTGACGCTCAATCAGCAGACGGCGGGCGGCGGGGTCAATTTCAACGCGGGCGTTGCGCAGATCTTCAACATAGTCTTGGGCGCGGCGCAGGGTTACCGGCGCGGGGTGCAGCACCCGATGGCCCTGGGAAATGCGATCGCTCACACACACCCTCGACCCATTCTCTAGGGTAATGGGCAGAAGGTCGCCGTCCAGCAGCGTCACCAGCCAGCGAATCGGGCGCGGAAAGCGCAGATCGCCGTCGCCCCAGCGCATAAACCGCTTGCCCTCCAGCCCCAAAATCCACTGGGGAATCAGCTCGGTCAAAATATCGCTGGCGGCCCGTCCTGGAATCTCCTGATTAACGAAGACAAAAGCCCCTTTCTCGGTGTCGCGCACCTCTAGATCGGCCACATCAACCCCTCTAGATTTGGCAAAGCCCAGGGCTGCCTGGGTAGGCTGACCGTCTCTAAAGGCCGCCTGGGCGGGGGGGCCTTTGACCTCTTCGGTGCGATCGCTCTGGCGCGAGGGCAGCCCATCGAGCACCATCGCCAGACGGCGGGGAGTGCCATAGAAACGCACCGCCTCTGGGGCCAGGGCCAAGTCGGCCAGCTCAGCTGGAATGCGGGTTTGCCACTGGTGGAGGGCATCGCTAACAAAACTGGCGGGCAGTTCTTCCGTGCCAACTTCCAGTAAAAATGTCGCCATAGAAAAATGTATAGGTTGTGTCGTGCCTTGGGCCTAGGGGCCGTTCTTTGCAAATCGCAGGGAAAAATTCACCGTAGCTGGTTGAGACATTCCCCTCGACGCTACTGCCCCTCATTTTCAGCTTCCTCAGTCTATCAAGCTTTTCGCCCTGAACCGACGTATTGGTAGGTGGTCAAATAGCCATGACCTTTGACCATGACCTGCCCTACTTCTTCAAAGGCATAGCGGTGTTTGATCCGCTCGTAGGTGGCCTCGGTGATTTGAATTCTGCCCGGCACGCCCTGGGCTTCCATCCGGCTGGCAATATTGACGGCGTCGCCCCAGAGATCGTAGCTAAACTTTTTAATGCCAATCACGCCAGCCACCACCGGCCCGGTGTTGATGCCGATGCGTAGCTGAAACTTCTGGCCGTCGTTGCGAGTAATGTGGGCAGCGGCCTCTTGCATGGCCACGGCCATTTCCATAATGGTTTCGGCGTGGTCGAGGCGGGGTAGGGGCAGTCCGCCAACCACCATATAGGCGTCGCCAATGGTCTTAATTTTTTCGAGCTGGTACTGCTCTGCCAGGCGATCGAAGGCTGAGAAGATCTGGTTGAGCCAGTTGACCAGCTCCAGAGGGCTAATCTGAGCCGCCAGGGGGGTGAAATTTACAATGTCGGCAAACAGAATAGTCACGTCGTCAAAGCGTTCGGCCAGCGACCCCTCCAGCTGCTTGAGCTTATCGACTATGGCCCGAGGCAGAATGTTGAGCAGCAGTTGTTCAGACTTTTGCTGCTCTAGGCGCAGGGCCTGCTGAGCCTGCTCACGCTCCTGCATTTCTTGCTGAAGCTGCTGGTTTTGGGCCTGTAAAAGCTGGGCCTGTCGCCGCAGCGCCTTTTGCAGGTCGGCCAGCAGGTTGGTGGCGCTACCCGCCGAGACGGCCCGCTGGGCCTGCTGCCTGAGCCGTCGCTGTAGCCGATGGGTGGCTACCTGGGCCTTGATGCGGGCAGCAGTTTCTTCTACCCAGAGCGATTGATCGATATAGTCGACCACCCCAAATTCAAAGGCCCGCAGCCGTCGGGACAAAGCCTGGTCTTGGCCCACGACGACCACGGCTATCTGGCGAGTTTGGGGCCGCTTCTTGAGCCGATGGCACAGCCGCATTGCTGCCGTGTCGAACTGGTCGACCGCCAGCAGAATCAAGTCTGGGGGGTTTGCCTCTACCGCTGCGATCGTGTCGTCTTCACCGCTGACTTGGCGCACCTCGTAGCCCGCAGCCCGCAGCATATCTAACAGTGCCAGCAGCGGCCCTAGGGTGCTGTTGGCTACTGGAGCCACTAGAATTGCGCCGGAGGTGGGGCCGGAATCTGGCGAAACATGGGTCATGGAATTTTGGAGCAAAGTTAACAGCCCCCGTCACTGTAGGCGCTGGCCCGGAGGCACAGAACAGTCGCCGTTGGATAACACCCGATGAGCACCTGTAGCGGAGGCAGGTGGCTGCGGCCCGACTATGGGTCTAAGCGTTGCCCCCGTCGCCCCCGGTGGGGCAGCGTGCCTCAGTTATAGCGTTCCCTCAGACATTCCTCAGACATTCATGCTTGAATCGATCAAAATCAGGGCGATTGAATTGATCAGTAGCATAGATTCTGGCGGTTCTTTTCAGCGGTTTGTGGGGCCGGTTTGAATCCATGGCAGGGTGTGAAAAACCAGGGTGTGAAAAACCAGGGTGTGAAAATCCGTTTCTGGCGTTCAAGGCCAGGCAGGTCGTCGTGATGTTTTTCGTGATTTCTGCTGGCCTGGCTCTAGTGTTTAGCACCCTGGGTGCGCTAGAGCTGCTGCCCCTGCAGGGGGACGACCCCATTTTGGCCCCCATTCTCTACAGCCTGGTTTTTGTGGGCCTGTGTACCGCAATTTTGCTGGCCACGCGACGATTGCCCCTGCGGCTGGCGATGCTGCTGGGGCCAGTTCCCAGACATTTGGCCTGGGTGCAGCTGTTGTGGCTGGTGGTGGGCGTGTTTTTGTTTTCGCTGGGGGCGTTTCAGGTCTCGTATTTGGGGTTGTCGGTGGTGGCACCGGGGCTGGTTGAGACTACCCTGAGTCAGTCGCTGCTGCTGTCGCCTGATCAGGCGACAGCCCCTGGCCTTTACAACGCGCTGATGCTGTTTTCGGTGCTGGTGGTGGCCCCCATTACTGAAGAATTTATCTTTCGCGGCGTGCTGCTGCATCGCTGGAGCGTCAAGTGGGGCGTGCGTCCGGCCATTGTGCTGACCTCGGTGCTGTTTGGGGTGCTGCACTCTAACCTGATTGGGCTGTTTGTATTTGGGGTGGTGATGTCGCTGCTGTACCTGAGCACGCGATCGCTGCTGGTGCCGATGGTGGCCCATGCCATCAACAATGCGATCGCGTCGGGGGTCGATTTTTTGGCCACTCAGCCCACCGCCAATGCGATCGATACCCTGGCCGAGTTTCGGGCCAGCTGGTGGCTGGGGGTAGTCTGTTTGCTGGTGTCGGCCCCCTGGGTGCTGCGCTATGTGGCCTATCACTGGCCCGAGCCCCAGGCCCCGCTACCTTACTTTGTTAACCAGGGCATCAGCTACGGGGTTGGGCCAGACGGTCGCCCTTAGTCTGGGTAATTCCACCGAACCTGACTCGCCAGATCGGCGAGAAATTCGGCCGAGTTCCGTAATTCTCTCGACGCCGTCAGGCTCTAAACCGAAGAGAATAAATTTAATCCTGAAGAACGCAACAGGTCAGTTCGGCGGCTCACTTGGGGGCATTTGATCCTGAGAGCTGGTTTGTTTGAAAAGCGTCCTTTAGCTAAATGTGTCTGATCCCAGGGGGCTTTCATGGGTCAGACACTTTTATTTTTAGGGTGGCTCATCGTGATGAATCACCCGGTTGTGTGGTCCCGTAGCAAAGTCCTTCTCCCCTGGGAGGAGGACTTTGACGATCTGGGGCAGCCCCAGGTAGCGAAATGCTGGGCCGCTGCGATCGCAAGCTTGAACGTAAGCTTAAGAATGTGCCCTACGGGCTGTCATCGATTAACTGTCAATGGCCAAGAGTCAGCGGTTACAGCCCCTAACCTGTTTCCTGGGTCGGGCGTGGCAACGCTGGTGGCCTAAGGATTGTAGCTAGAATCAATGACACGCCCTAAAGTGGGCTATGGAAAACCCCGCCCACTGCCCGGAGTCTGCCGTTGCCTAAGCTGAACCGTGCCCAGCCGCCCCTAGGTTTTATCCCCCCCCGCTACAAACCCTGGGTGGTGCAGGGCTGCTACATTGTGCTGCCGCTGATGCTGCGGCTGCGGCTGCGTCCCTGGCTGCCAGCGGGCATTTGGCCCGTAACCTGCCCCAACCCAGAGGTGCTGGCAGAGTGTTTTCACCAGTTTCAGACGGGCAAAATTCGGCTGCTGCTGGCCTTTCGCCATAGCCAGGTAGACGACCCCATTTGCCTATCGCACCTGTTTTCACGGCTGGTGCCTCGGGCCGCGCGCCAAAAAGGCTTTAGCCTCAAGCGTCCGCTGCACAGTTTTTTTATGTATGACCGGGGCATGCCGCTGTGGGCCGGGCGGTGGCTGGGCTGGTTTTTTGCGGCGATCGGCGGCATTCCAGTGCATCGGGGCCGCAGGCTAGACCTCAAGGCGCTGAAGACGGTGCGCGAGCAGATTATGACTGCCCCACTGCCCGTTACCATCGCCCCCGAGGGCGCGACCAACGGCCACGGCGAAGTGATCAGCGACCTGGAACCAGGCACGGCGCAGCTGGCCTTTTGGGCGGTAGAAGACTTGCAAAAAGCAAAACGGCCCGAGCAGGTGCTGCTGCTGCCGGTGGGGCTGCGCTACCTCTACCCCCGCCCCGACTGGGCCGCCCTCAACCGACTGCTGGCTCAGCTAGAGGCCGACTGCGGCCTGCCGGTGCAGTCATTCAGCGACCCGGCAGCAGTGGCACCTGAAGCCTACTATCCTCGCCTGCTGGGGCTAGGGCAGCACCTGCTGACCCGTCTGGAGCAGTTCTACCAAAGGTTCTATGGGTTGACCCCAGCCGCACCTGCCGAGAATCCAGACCGGTCTAGCCCAGATCCATCCCACCCAGACCCAACAGCCGATCTGGGCCAGCGATTGAGCCATCTTTTGAACGGGGCTTTGGCGGTGGGAGAGCGGTTTTTTGCCCTCCCCAACACCGGCACGCTGGTGACGCGCTGCCGTCGCCTAGAAGAAGCGGGGTGGAGCTATATGTACCGAGAAGACATTGCCGATCTGGGCCAGCTTTCGCCCTTCGATCGCGGTCTGGCCGACTGGATTGCGGCGGCGGCGACCCTGCAGATGCAGCACATGCGCCTGGCAGAAAGTTTTGTGGCGGTGTCGGGCCACTATGTGAAAGACAAGCCCAGCTTTGAGCGATTTGCCGAAACCACCCTGATTTTGTTTGACCTGGTGGAGCGGGTGAAGGGGACGCGCGTGCCCAAGCGTCCCCAGCTGGGGACGCGCCAGGCGGTGATTAGCCTAGGCGAACCGATCAACATTAGCGATCGCTGGCCCGACTATGCCCAGTCGCGGCGATCGGCGAAAGCGGCAGTGGAAGGGCTGACCCAGGATATTCAAACTGCTTTGGAGGATCTGATTGTGGCCAGCGAGGGGACTTCTACTCCATAATTTGGCTCCATGATTTGGCTCCATGATCTAGATCAGGTGTGGCAGCTGAATTTCTGACCTGATCGGCCACTATGAGCCGACGTTGAGACTAAGCCGCTGTAGTTGACTGGGGGTAAACCTGCCTTGACCGCGATATCGACAGAAACGCCCCAAACCGCCCTGGTCGTCGGGGCCAGCCAGGGCATTGGCCTCGGCTTTGTGCAGCAGTTGCTGGCGGGCGATCGCTTTGAGACGGTGTATGGCACCTACCGCCGCCCCGAGTCGGCCCAGGGGCTGCTAGCTCTAGCGGAGCGTTTTCCTCGGCTGATCTGCCTGCCGATGGATGTGACCGAGGAAGAGACCATTGCGGGCGCGATCGCGTCTATCCAGGCCCGCACGCCCCGGCTGCACCGTGTGGTGTACTGCGTCGGGGTGCTCCACGACGGCGACTTTCAGCCCGAGAAGAGCCTGCGGCAGATCACTAGCGAGAACTTGATGCGATCGTTTCAGACCAACGCTGTGGGCGCAGCCCTGCTGGCCAAGCACCTGATGCCCCTGTTCAAACACGACCAGCCTAGCCTGCTAGCGGCGATCTCGGCCAAGGTGGGCAGCATTGGCGATAACCACCTGGGGGGCTGGTACGGCTATCGCGCCTCTAAGGCCGCCCTAAATATGCTGATGAAAACAACGGCCCTGGAGTACGCCCGCCGCTGCCCCCAGACCACCGTGGCGCTGCTGCATCCCGGCACCACCGATACCCGCCTGTCAGAACCATTTCAGCGGGGGGTGCCGCCCGAAAAGCTATTTTCGGTGGAGCGCACGGTGGCGCAGCTGATGGCGGTGATGGACGGCCTTAGCCCTGCTGACAGCGGTGAGTTTTTTAGCTGGGATGGCACCCGCCTACCCTGGTAGCACAAGCCTGGGGTTGTTGCGGCATGGCCCGAGGGCTATTCTTAGCCAAGGGATTGACCGGCCAAAAGCACTGTTGGGGGACGAGGGATGGATGTAAACATGATGGATTGGCAACTGCTGGAAAGCATCGGTCTGGGCCTAGGTTTGGGTGTGGCCGCCGGATTTCGGGTGGTGGTGCCCTTTTGGATGCTGAGCGCCGCTGCCCTGTTTGGCCACCTTGAGCTAGCAGGCAGTATGACCTGGCTGGGCAATACCTCAGCCTTCGTCGGTCTTTCTATTGCCCTGGTGGTTGAAATTGCGGCCTACAGCGTGCCCTGGCTCGACAATGCGATCGACACCGTGGCACTACCGATCGCGGCGGTGGCGGGCACGCTGCTGATGGCGATCGCCGCTAACCAGCTCGACCCCTTTGCCCAGTGGAGTGTGGCGATTGTAGCCGGGGGCGGTGCTGCGGCTACAGTGAAGGGGCTAAATGGCCTGACCCGCTTTGTCTCCACAGCTACTACGGGCGGAGCCACAAACCTTATTCTTGCTGGGGTGGAGTTGCTTGGGGCCGTGGTAATTTCCCTGCTGGCCCTGGTTGCCCCGATCGTAATGTTCGTGGTGATTCTCACCTTCTTTATTCTGCTGGTGCGCTTTGCCATCAAAGCTTTTTACCGCGCCAAGCAACCCGCCCCAGACGCCGAATAAACTATCGGGCCAGCTTCGCCTTCACGTGAATGGCGAGGGCCGACATTGCTGGCAGCGTGGCGGTAAACTGCCCGGCTCGGTTGACCAAGATAGTTCCAGCATCGTTGGCACAGGTTTTGCCGTTTGCCGCTAACCCGCCCTGCGCCACGTTGCAGTAGCGGCCCTGGGGCAGCTGGGTCTGAAACCTGTGGGTTAGCGGCTGGGCCTCGCGGTTGATGGCGACAAAGCCCCGATCGCCTCGGCCAAAGGCGATTTGGTTGGCGTTATTGCTCCACCAGTCGGTAACTTCGGCTACGGGCTGAGTAGCGTTGCGAAAGCCTACCATGCCAGCAATAGCGGGCCAGCGATGCTCACAGACCCATTCATCAAAACAATTCGCTTCCCCACCTTGGTACACCGGCTGAGTGGTGCCGTTAGCGTAGGTCGGTGGCCCCTGCTCTGAGTTGTCGAAGGCAAAGCTCGACATTACCTGGGGTTTGCCGTACGGGAAGGCCAGCATAAACACGTTGGCCAAAGCGTAGAGGTCGTCGCTTTTGTAGGTAAGGTAGTCGCCGCCGCCGCCGTGGCCCCGCTGCTTGTCGTGGTTGTCGATAAAAACGACCGACTGGGCCGAGGGGGCCAGGCCCCAGCCTTCGCCCAGGGTTTGCAGGTTGGCCAGCGTTTGGCCCTCTAGCCCCAAAAAGGCCAGGCCAACAAAACGGCCATACTTAAAGTCGATCACGTTGCCGCTGTCATAGTAGTCTTGCTTGCGAATGGCCTCGGTGCCGGGGTCAATCACTTCCTGATAGATATAGAGATTGGCTGCGGGGTGGCGATCGCGCAGCTGCGCCAAAATCTCCCCCAGCTCTTGGTTGCGAATGTGCTTGGCCGCATCGATGCGAAAGCCCGCCACCCCCATATCCACTAGGTCGCTCATGTAGTTGACCAGGGTGACCTGCACCTTAGCCGAGCCGGTATTTAGGTCGGCCAGGCCCACCAGTTCGCACTGGGTAACATTTTCGGCATTGCCATAGTCGGTGACGGGCTGGTGACAGTCATTAAAATCTTCGGGCTTGTAAAGACCGGGATAGTCGTACTTGGTAAACCGGGTACCAGCACTGCCCACGCCGCTCTCAAACCCAGCCATATGGTTGAGCACAGCATCGGCATAGATAGCGACCCCCGCTTCGTAGCAGCGGTTAATCATGTCCTGGAGCGCGGCGCGGCTGCCGCTGCGGCTTTCGAGCCGGTAGCTGACGGGCTGATACCGCTGCCACCAGGGATAGCCGTAATCAGGCAGCACGATGTGCTCCTGGGGCGGCGAAATCTGGACGGCCCGGTAGCCATTGGGGCCGAGGTAGGTTTCACACTCGGTGGCAATGTCGGCCCAGGTCCATTCAAACAGGTGCACGACTGTCGTGGGTGCTGGGGGGCCTGCGATCGCGACGGCAGAGGCACTAGCAGGAGCCTGAACATTAGACAAATTAACGGACAGGGCCGGAAACAACGTCAGCGGATTCAGCAGAACCACCAGGCCCACAACCCCGCTGGCAGACAGAGCGCCCAGGACGATTTTCCACATAGATTTTTGGCTAAAAATGTATAAAAACTAGCTGCTCCAAGCCAACCCGTTGGCCTCAGTCACCGCTATCACCCACTGGAACTGGTGGTGCCCAAGCTTGAATCGGCAATCTTTTTCTAGCTGAGCTAGATTTGAGATAGTTTCATTCACTCTGGTAGATCCTATGTTTTTACCATTTTGTGCTCCCCCTTCCGCTGCATCTCGCCGCGAGTACCAGCACCACAAGCTGGAGATGATGAAGTTCTGGCGCGACGCGTTAGAAACCCGCCTGGCCGCCCTCAATGCCGCCATTAGCACCGTTGAGCAGCAAATCAGCCAGGACTCTGATTAAAAAATGATCAGGAAGGCGGGGTAGCTAAGGACGGTGGGGAGTTCACGCAATCCAAAAACCAAAATTTCTTATCTCCTCATCCCCCTCTCCCTTCATCTTCCCATTCCCTCATTTTCCAAATCGACCGCAGGATTTTGCTTCTGAGCTAGTCAAACTACACTTTTTATTCCCCCGTTCCCCTAGGATATGACCTTAGCGGTAGGAATATGTCTTACCCTGCTGCCTGCTGTCTTCCTTCTGGGTTGCCCCACTGGTTATGCCTGAATCTCTTTCGTCTATGTCTTCGGTTCTCCCCGCGGCAGGAGCCATTCCGCTGATTCAGCCGATTGGGGTGAAGGCCATGTATGGCCTGGCGCTTCAGGGCAATCGGCTGCTGGCGGTAGATCCCTTTCGGGGCTACCTGCTGCGCCTCAATCCCAAGACCGAACAGTTTGAAATTCTCAATTCTGCCCAGGCTGAGGCATTCTATGGGGCTACGGGCGTTGCCTGTTGGCAAGACCAGCTGTGGTTTTGCAGCGACCACACCGTCTATACCACCACCCTCAACGAAATTCAGCCGACCCCATTGCTCACCCTGCCCTACCCCGCCGATGGGGTCGCCGTGTGGGAAAATACCCTCTACATCAGCTGCAAAAAGGGGGGCTGCATCTTTGTCTGCGATCGCAGCTCAGGTCAGCGCATTACCCAGTTTCCGGCTCCCGGCATTGGCATTGAGAATATCTCCGTCTGGGGTGACTACCTGTGGGTCTGCGACCAGGTTGAGCAAACCGTGTACTGCCTCGATCGCGCTACGGGCGAGCTGGTGGTCAAAATGCTCACTCCCTTCGCCACCCCCACCGGGCTGGCGGTGCCGCCCCACACCACCCCCGAGAGCGGCACGCTTTGGGTAGCCTACACCAACGAAGAACCCTACGTGCGCGAAGACCCCAACGGGGCCGAACCCTACGTGCTAACCTTCCGCGATCGCACCCTGATTCACCCCCTCACCTATCGCTGGGACAAAGAAGCCAACTACTGTCGCACCAACGGCTACCTGGTCGAGATGACCTATGTCGAAGAAATCGACACCCTCGAAGACGCCACTCCCCTCGAAAATATTGAGTGGCGGATTGCCTTTCCCACCAGCACCGACCGTCAGCGGGTGAAGTCGGTTGAGCCTGTGGGTCTACCCTTCACCGAAGTGCAGCAGATGGGCGAGCGCGTCGCCAGCTTTAAGTTCGATCGCCTCAACCCCAACCAGCGCCACCTGTTTGGCTGGAAAGCCCTAGTCGAAGTCTACGGGATTAAGTACCAGCTCACGCCGCGCCAGGTTGAGTTTGCCCCACCCCTGCCCCCCGAGTATGGCTCCCGCTACCTGATTGACGACGATGAGCTAGCGATGGATACCCCCATGATTCAGGCGGCGGCCCGCGAGAGCGTAGGCACCGAAACCAACCTGCTGCGCCAGGTGCTCCGCATTCGCAACTACGTCTACGACAAGCTCTCCTACGCTGTCACCCCAGCGATCGAAACCCCCGACGTGGTGCTGTCGCGGGGGCGTGGCTCCTGCGGTGAGTATGTGGGCCTGCTGCTGGCCCTCATGCGCCTCAACGGCATTGCCTGCCGTACCGTAGGTCGCTACAAGTGCCCTGCTCACGCCGACCAGCCCGGCATTTACCTCGAACCCGACTTCAACCACGTGTGGATTGAGTTCTACATTCCTGGCTTTGGCTGGGTGCCCATGGAGTCTAACCCCGACGACGTGCAAGAGGGCGGCCCCTACCCCACCCGCTTCTTGATGGGTCTGCCGTGGTGGCATGTAGAAATGGGCAAGGGCATCTCCTTTGAAAAGCTAATTCGCCCTGAGGGTAGCCCTGAAGTGCGCCTCGGCGATCTGGCCGTCAACCACCTGCGGTTCAAAATTTTAGGAGAACTAGCTCCCTAGATCATCGATAATGGCTCTGCATGACCAGAGAATGGCTTTACTCAACTAAGTGCTGAAACTGGGGATAGTCACGAACCCCGTCAAAGTGGGCGTCAATTTGCACCATTACCTTATACACGCAGGGGCTGAGCACAAAGGTGCGATAGAGGTTCTTGAGGGTGCTCTCTAGGTTGCCCACCATAGCGTAGGCGCGGGCTTTGCCATACCAGGCGTTGGGGTTGTTGGCGTGGTGGCTGATGGAGGTTTCAAAGCTGGCGATCGCCTCGCTGTAGCGACCCATTTGAATCAGCACCGTACCTCGCTGGTTCCAGATGTAGTGGGCGGTGGGCCGATGGTCGAGGGCCATCTGTAGCACCCGCAGGGCGTCGTCATAGCGGTGCAGCCCGCACAGGGCCACCCCCTGGTTGTAGCGGGCGCGGTGGTCTTGGGGGCTGAGCCTGAGACTGTGCTCAAAGCTGTTGACAGCGTCGCGGTAGCGGTGCAGCTGATTTTGGGCGGTACCCAGGTTGTACCAGGCTTTGTGGTCGCCGGGGCTAAGCTGAACTGCCCGCTCCAAATGGGTCGCGGCCTCTTCGAAGTGGCTGAGCTTAGCCAGGGCGTGGCCCTTACCGTGCCAGGCGAGGCCGTAGTCGGGGCAGCGGGCAATGGCCTTATTAAAGCTGTCAACAGAGGCCTCAAACTGTTTGAGGGCAGCCAGACAAAACCCGTGCAGCGTCCAGACCTCGTGGTCGTCTCGGTTAAGGGTAAGCGCTGACTCAAACCGCGAGAGCGCTTCGCTATAGCGACCGATGGCGTAAAGCGCATCTCCCTGCCCCCGGAGTAGCTTAGCGCGGGTGAGTGTAGATGGGGCGACGTCAGAGCTAGTAAACATAGGGTCAATCAGCAGCGGTGTGAGCAGAGGCTGGCCGGCTTTTTCCAGCGTGCCCATTTACCTAGGGGCGATCGCCAACGTCTAAGCGCTTCTGGCCAGGCGCTTCTGGGCTCCTGTAGGGCGAAAACGACATCCCCAAACCGCCAAAACCACCAGGGCTAAGGCCGATCCCAACCCGTAGATATTAGTATCGTACGCTACTTATGCCGTATGTAGTTGTATAAATCGATGTAGGCCTGCCCTGGGTGGCTCCAGGAAAAGTCGTACTGCATTCCCTGCTGAGCAATTTGCCTAAAGATGTCGGGAGCCTGATCCCAAACATCAAAGGCGCGGTTCATCGCTGACTCTAAGGCCACGGTATCGCTCTGGAAAAAGACAAAGCCGTTGCGCTCTTCAGGCCCGTGTAGGGCGTCATAATCCCAGTCAAACACCGTATTTACCAGACCGCCCACGCCGCGCACAATCGGCACTGTGCCGTACTTGAGGCCAATCATCTGGGTTAGGCCGCAGGGCTCAAAGTTGCTGGGTACCACAATCATGTCGGCCCCGGCATAGATTAAGTGGGCCAGTTCTTCGTTAAAGCCTAGCTCCAGGTGCACATCGGGGTTGTCGTTGAGAAAGGCTTTTTCGTGCCAGAACCAGTCGTTGATGCCCTTGGCGGTAGCAGACCCCAGCAGCACAAACTGCGCTCCTCGCGCCATAGCATGGTACATAGCGTGGTGTACCAGGTGTACCCCTTTCTGGTCATCGAGGCGGCCAATGAAGACGACCAGGGGCCGGTCGCTCTGGCGCAGCAGTAGGCGATCGCGCAGTTCCTTCTTATTCAGCGCTTTGTCTTCAAAGGTAGTGAGGCTGTAGTGGTGCGGAATGTAGCGATCGCTCTCCGGGCTCCACACCTCGTAGTCGATGCCGTTGAGAATGCCCGAAAACTTGTGCTGATTGGTGTGCAGCGTGTGGCCCAGGCCAAACCCTTCGTTGCCGTGCTGGGCCTCAGTGGCGTGGTAGGGCGACACCGTATTGACGTGGTTGGCATAGGTGATGCCCCCCTTCATAAAGTTGATCGAGAAGGGGTTGAAATTGTCGCGCAGGCGATCGTACTGGAAGTAATACTCTGGTCGGTTGAGCCCGATCGCCCGCAAAATTTCGGCACCACCAAAGCCCTGGTGCTTGAAGTTGTGAATGGTGTACAGCGTGCGCTGAAACTCCATGCCGTTGTACTTATAGATTTCAAACAACATGGCTGGAATCAACCCCGTCTGCCAGTCGTGGCAGTGGATCACATCGGGGCGCTTGTTGCTGCGCAGCAAAAATTCCATCGCTGCCTTGCTAAAGAAGGCAAACCGCATCGGGTCATCGTCGCAGCCGTAGTAGCAGCCCCGATCAAAAAACATCTCCCACGACTTAGGCTCAATGAAGAAGCACAGTCGGCCATAGACCCAGCCGCAAAGCACATCGCAGCGAATGTCAGTGCCAAACCAGGGCACCACCAGGTCGCGGTAGGCCTCGTGCAGACCCCAAATGTGGTCATACCGCATGCAATCGTACTTGGGCAGAATGATCTCGACGCAGTGACCCCGGTGTTCTAGCTCGGTGCTCAGGCCGTAAACGACATCACCCAGCCCCCCAGCCTTAATAACAGGAGCACATTCCGAGGCAATCTGCACGATATACATAGTGTCTCCCCGTCACAAAAGTTCATTTTAATGCCCCTATTCAATCAGGATGTTGGGGCAGAGGCAAGGGACCTAAGGGGGGAGATGGAGGAAGAGGGAAGAGGGAAGAGGGAAGAGGGAGCATTGCTCAGCGCGGGTATGACTGGCCCTCCAGCCCTCAATCTTGGGGGATTCGAAAGCTCATTTTTCCCCAATCTGTCCCCCACAGCTGGTGGATTAGTCTAAATTTCTGGATGGCCAAACTTCTGGATGGATTGTGGGATAGGCATCCTGCCTGTTCTAAATGGACAGCCGAGACGGCTATCCTACAATCCAGTGAAAATTCATCCCTTCATTCCCCGGCTGTACCTTCAGCCTTAATCTGCTCTAGGGCTTGCCAGCGAGTTTCGAGTTCTTCGCGTTCCTGCTTGAGGCTGCGCTCTAGCTCTTGAATTTCATCGCGGCGGGCGGCGGTTTCGAGGGCGCGCCGATCGACCTCCTGGCTTTTCAGGGTTAGTGACTGTCGCCACCGCTCGGCGCGCTCGATTTCTTGCTCCAGCGCTTCGGGGGTAACGCCGTAGGCCAGGTAGTGCTCAACTAAGCCCAGCACCCAGGGGGTCGCATCTTGCACGGCGACAATCTGGTTGAGGTTGTCAAACTCGACCAGCACCAAATTGCCCTCTTGAAAAGCTAGCAGGCGCGTAGTTTCAACGATGCGCTCTGTTGCTAGTCGCGTCCATGTTGACTCAGAGGTCTGTTCGGCCAGCAGCAAGAGTTCTGCACCGCCCAAAAACGCCTTTTTTTGAACCTTGGCCAGGTATTGCATTAGCTGTCGAATCCATACCCCTATGGCACGAGTATAGCTGGTGAACTCTAGATTTCAGAGTGGAACCACCCCTAGGCCAGCAAGATATATAAGTCATCAGTGAATACTGATCGTAGGAATACGGATTTGCGCTCTCGACTACTATAAGCTTTGGTAAATAAATAAGTTATCCCGCCGATGTGCCCGTTCTTGTCACTGATTAAAATAGGACTACTATACAAAGCGTTATAGTCTTCAGGCATGTGAGTCAGGAGATGTTCTGCTCAGCCTGAAGTCGTCACGGTTCGACCCTTCAGAGTGCGTCCCCATGTCAAACCTTGAGCAGACTATCGAAAGAATGTTCGCCGCCCGCCGCCTAACTCGCAACGATCAGCAGCAGTTGATGGCCATGTTTTCTCAGCCAAACTTGACTCCTAACGATGCTGCCTTGATTGATCGGGTGTACGAAGCCTTGAGCCAGGGAAGATTGCGGGTCGTCGATTAGCCCATCCCTGAGCATAGGCGATCGCAACTGGCCCAGAAACCTAATGTGCCAGAAGCCCAGCATATTGAAGCGCCAATGTAGCCACCCACCTTGTTTTGCTGCAGGGGCGGGCCAGATTCGCGTTAAGATCTCCACGACGTTAACTATCGTAGGGTCATGGCAGACACTCCAAATACCTCCCCTGAGAAGCCTAAGAAGAAAATAATCACTGTGGGAGACAATAGCGGCGGTGAGCGCGGCACCGGAGATCGCCGTGATGGCAATCGTGATAGCAATAAAGGCCGACGCGGAGGTCGGGGCCGCGATCGCGATGAGCGCGATCGTAAGCCCTCTACTCCTCCCGCCCTGATGCGCGGCCCTAAACCCAAGCCCAAGGCTGAAGAAGTGCCCGAGGAACCCGTGGCGGAAGAAGCCGTAGCTGAAGAGGCCGTGACTGAAGAGGCCGTAACTGGGGAACCCGTAGCTGAAGAAGTTGTAGCTGAAGAGTCTGTGCCTGAAGAACCTGTGGCCAAGCAATCCGTAGCTGAAGAAGCCGTAGCTGAAGAGCCCGTGGCTGAAGTCGCCACACCTGAAGAGGCTGTGGCTGAAGAGGCTGTGGCTGAAGAGGTTGCGGCTGAAGAGGTTGCGGCTGAACCCGTGGCTGAAGAGGCCGTGGCTGAGGAGCCTGAAGCTTCAACCGATGCACCCGCCGCCGCACCCGTTGCTGAAGCAAC
This sequence comes from Nodosilinea sp., assembly GCA_049646445.1. Classification (GTDB taxonomy): domain Bacteria; phylum Cyanobacteriota; class Cyanobacteriia; order Phormidesmidales; family Phormidesmidaceae; genus Nodosilinea. The sequence continues at coordinate 45,771 of JBARVV010000067.1, forward strand.
GCCTGAAGCCGCTGAAACCGACGCTGAAACGACTTCAGCTTAAGCACCCTCGATAGATGACTCAGAAACCCCGGTAGCCTCGTCTGCCGGGGTTTCTGCTTGTTCTAGATACTGGCTATCGACTAAAAATGCCCCTTTGTCGAACCTGATGCCCCAGTAGCCACCGGGGCGACGGCTCTGCACAATGCCCTCGGCCCCCACGGGTACGGTGTCGGCGGGGCGCAGCATGGGCATGGGGTCGGCGGTTTTGAAGTAGGGCGGGGGAGATATTAGGCGGACGCGATCGCCGACGGTAAATTCAGTGGTCATGGCAACCTCTAGGACAGGGCAGAACTAGCGACTCAGGCTCAGGCCGGGCCGCGATCGGAGACTCCAACCGCCGAAGCGCCTGACGGCTAGGCCAAGGTCTGGCCAGAGGACGGTCGCGGAGCCTGGATTGTAGTCTAATGTGCAATGGCCATACCTGAGCAGGCTTAAAAGACTGTCATGCCTCAAGGGGTTTTCTCCAGGGGCCATGAAACTTGGCATTAAAGCTGGCAGGTCCGGTGGTCATACTTCTCAGACCGAGTTAAGCGTCCACGGGCAGCATGGAAGACGGCGGGTAAATTAAGGGAGTTTCGCTAACGTCTAGGGCACTGGTTTCACTGGCTCCGAGGGTGATAAGCGCCGCCTTTTGAGCCTCGGTCAGGCCCGTTACGCCGGTAATGGTCATGCCTTCGTAGGGGCGGGGCACTCGCAGCGTCTGCTCGTGACAGTAGATGAAGCCGTCGGGGGTGACTAGCTTGCTCCAGACCTGAATGGTTTCGTCTTGGCTACAGCTGATCAAGCGATCGCCGTCGGCGCTAAAGGTGATGTAGCGCACCCATTTGTCGTGGCCGCAGAGGGTTTGGTGGCAGCGGCGGCTGGGCAGGTGCCAGAGCTTAATGGTGGTGTCGCCGCCGCAGCTGGCCAGCCACTGGCCGTCGGGGCTAAAGGCTACGGCCAGTACCAGGCTGGGGTGGGTGCCGATGACGGTGCGGTGGCCCAGTTTTAGATCCCACAGCATCACGTAGCCATTGGAGCCGCCGCTGGACAGAAACCGTCCATCGGGGCTAAAGGCCAGGCCCCGCACCCAGCTACCTTCGCAGGGCAGAACTTGCAAGCAGGTTTGGGTGGCCAGATCCCACAGGCGCACGGTTTGGTCCTGGCTGCCGCTGGCCAGACGGCGACCGTCGGGGCTAATCGCCAGGGTCCAAACGCCGCTGGTGTGATCAGTCAAAATGCCGCGACTAGCCCGGCTATGGAGATCCCACAGGCGAATGGTGCCATCCAGGCTGCCGCTGGCCAGCAGATTGCCCTGGGGGCAAAAGGCCAGCGCCCAGACCTCGTGGCTGTGGTCAGTCCAGGTGGCGCGGCAATCGCCGGTATCGCTGGCCCACAGGCGCACGGTGCGATCGTCGCCACCGCTGGCAATCCAGCGGCCATCGGGGCTGACGGCGACCGCAAACACCCAGCCCTCGTGCCCGCCAAAAGCCTGGGGGGAGGCCTGGCCGCTAAGGGGCCACAGGCGCACCTGGCGATCTTGGCCGCCGCTGACCAGGTAATTTCCCTGGGAATGCAGCGCCACCGACCACACGCCGCTGTTGTGGCCGCGCAGCACCCGCAGCGCCTGGTGGGTCTGGCCATCCCATAGCCGCACCGACTGATCTTCGCTGGCGCTGGCCAGGGTTTGCCCATCGGGGCTAAAAGCCACGTTTGAAATCCAGCTGCTGTGGCCTTTGAGAGACCGGTCAACCTGACCGGTCTGCCAGTTCCATAGGCGAATAGTCTGGTCGTCGCCGCCGCTGGCCAGATGCCGACCATCGGGACTAAAGGCGACCGATCGCAGCGCCTGGGGGTGGTTTTGGGGCGATCGCCCCTGGTCGGCAATCTGTAGCTGCCGCACGCGTGTCTGAGTAGCTACATCCCAGATATCGGCCCTGCCGTCGTGGCGACCGCTGGCCAGGGTTTGGCCGTCAGGGCTAAAGGCAATCGACCACAGGGGTGCTCCGGCTGTCATCACGATGCTGTCGCCGCTGGCCAAATTCCACAGTCGCAGGGTGCCGTCGTAGCTGCCGCTGGCCAGCTGGTGCCCCGCCGCACCCAGGGTTAACTCCTGATAGAGGCTGAGGTAGCTCTGGGGGGCAAAGGCGACCGATCGCACTTCGTCGGTATGACCGCTGAGGGTGTAAATCAGGGTGCGGGTGCGCACATCCCAAACTCGAATCTGGTGGTCTTCGCAGCCGCTGGCCAGGTAGCGCCCGTCGGGGCTAAAGGCCAAGGAAAAGACCCGGCTGGAGGAACCTTTGAGCTGGCCGTAGCGATCGCCGGTTTTGAGATTCCACAGGTCGATGGTGCCGTTGGCGCTGCTGGCCAGGGTTTGGTTGTCGGGGCTAAAGGTCACCGCCCAGCACCAGCCATCCTGGGCACGCAGGGTGAGCACCGGCTGGGCATCGCTGACTCGCCACAGGTGAATTTCGTAGCTGACATCGCTGGCCGCCAATAGCTCGCCATCGGGGCTAAAGGCGATCGCCAGCACCTGGCTAAAGGTGTCTTTAAACACCGATCGGGCTAGGTCGGCATGGGCAAAGTTGGTCTGGTGGAGGGTGCTGTCTTGCAGGTAGGCCTGCCAAATTGTTTGGTCAGAAAAATCCCAGTTTTGCAGCGGTATCTCAGCTAGCTGGAGCAGGTTGAGCAGATTGCCACAGGCATAGCTGGGGAGGTGTTGCCCGCGCCAGGTGGCCAGGTGGTGGCCTAGATGGTCGCTGAGCTGGCTGGGTCGCAGCCGCTGCAACAGTCGCTGTAGCACGGGTTGGAGAATGAGCCGGGTCTGGCTTTCACGCAGGTAGTCTTTGGCCTGGGCCAAAATCAGGGGATGGCTGTGCAGCAGGCTGGCGTGCGCGGTGGGGGTCGCCAGAATGGCCTGACTCATCTGATCGACCAGCCAGTCGGTCACGTATTCCATCACCACGGGCTGGAGCGTAAAGCGAGTGGGGCTGGCCCTGGGCGTATCGCGCTCAATCAGCGATCGCCGCTCTAGGCTGGTGAGGGCTTCGATCAGATCGCCCAGGGCCAGGGGGGCCACCAGATCGGCGCGCACCTGAGCCAGGGTAACGGCTTCGCGGTAGATGGCGAGCCAGGCCATCACCTGCTGCTCTACGGGGGAAAGCCGTTCGATCTGGTGGGTCAGCAGATCGCGAATGTCGCCAAACACCGAGTCTCCCTGGGCCAAAATCTGCACAAACGGCCCCAGCTGACCGTCAAAACAGTCCTGCACTACGGCGGCGACCATCTTGAGAGCGAGGGGGTTGCCAGCGTAGTGGTTCACCAGGTGCTGCCACTCGCTGGGGGTGCCGATAAATTTGCCCCTGGCCTGAACGATAGATTGCCCTACAGTGGGCGGCAGACCCTTCAGCCGCAGCGATCGAATCGGCAGGGTTTCGCCCTCCTGCTGGGCAATCTCTTGAATTTTTTCGCGGCTGGTGAGCACGATGGTGCTCTGGTGGTCAACATTGCCCAGGCTGGCGAAGAGCGGCCCATAGTTTTCGTAGCCGGGCTGGTAGGTGCCGGTGCGATCGCGCGGTTGCAAAATCGTTTCGCCGTTGTCGAGCACGATCAGGCAGCGGTGCTGGCGGAGCTGATCGAGCAGCGATCGCAGCAGGCTGTCAAACTCGGCCCCAGAGGGTTCGGGTACCACCGCCGACAGCACCCCCAGCAGATCTCTCAGCAGGTCGTTGACCGGGGGGGCGTGGCGCAGCGATCGCCAGATCACCACCTCAAAGTGGTCTTGCACCTGCTGGGCCAGCTTCACCGCCAGGGTGGTTTTGCCCATGCCGCCCATGCCAAACAGCCCCACCAGCCGACAGCGCTGCCTCCCTTTAGACGCAGCGCTAGAAATATCGCTGTCCAGAATCCAGCCCTGGATCTGGGCGAGTTCGCTGGTGCGCCCGTAGAAGTGGGTGGCGGCGGCGGCATCGCCCCAGTCGCGGCGGTGCAGCGGGGCCGGAGAGACAATCGCCTGCCTCAGCTGAGCCGTCAGCTGGGCCGATTGAGGGGCTAGGCGTTTCAGCTGGCGGGCCAGCACCTCGCGCAAATTTCGCTTAGTGACCTTTTCGCCCAGGTTTTCAGACAGGCACTGCCACAGGTCAGAACCAATTTGCTTGACATAGCCAACTTCGTAACCCAGGGCTAAAGCCATGGCTTGGTAGGTGCGATCGTTCCAGGCCTGCTGAAATAAAGCCGACTGCACCTGGCTCAGCGAATCTACGCCGCACTCAGCCAGAACCTGATTCACCAGTCCTAATGCATCATCGGCGGTCATAGTCATGTATTCAAAGCTACTCGCTTCTCTGAAACTAGAGCGGCATAAGGCATAGAGGCATTGCACTGAGGCTGATCGTAGCCAAGCCTTACCCGCGACTTTGTACCGTAGGCCACATTTTGCTTAGCCACCTCGCACCGGTCGGCTAGAAACACACTTTTGGCGAACTTTCCTCGAACCTCAGTTCTCTGACGGCATTGGTAGTCTCTCTTTAAGGTTTGACAGCGTTCCACAACCCTAAGCCCGCGCTCACAGCCCTATTCTCTAACCGCTTCATCTTGATTGTCCTTCGCTCTCACTTCAGGAGAACCCCCATGCGCAACCCCACATTTCAGGTAACCCGACGCCAGGTGATTCGGGGATTGCTAGCCACGGGTGCCTTTGGGCTATCGGTCAAGCTCAGCGCCTGCGGTAGCACCCCCACCGCTGCGGGGGGCAGCGACACCCTAACGGCAGGCTTTATCTACGTTGGCCCCAAAGACGACTATGGCTACAACCAGGCCCACGCCGAAGGGCGGGCCAGCCTGGACGGGATGGCCGGGGTAAAAACCTCCGAAGAGGCCAGCGTGCCCGAGACCAACGCGGTGCAAGAAACTATCCGCAGCATGATCGATCTCGACGGAGCCACGGCGATTTTTGCCACCTCCTTTGGCTACTTCGACCCCCACGTGCTGGCCCTGGCCGCCGATTTTCCTGACGTGCAGTTTTTCCACTGCGGCGGGATGTACCAGGAGGGCGTGCACCCCGAGAATGTGGGCAGCTACTTTGGCTACATCGACGAGGCCCAGTACGTGGCCGGGGTGGTCGCGGCCCATGCCTCAACTAGCAAGCGGATGGGCTTTATCGCCGCCAAGCCCATTCCCCAGGTGTTGCGCAATGTCAATAGCTTTACCCTGGGGGCTCGCAGCATTGACCCCAGCGTGACCACTCAGGTGATTTTTACCGGTGACTGGGCCGACCCGGTGCGCGAAGCCGAGGCCGCCAACAGCATGGCCGACCAGGGCGTAGACGTGCTCACCTGCCACGTCGACAGCCCCAAGGTGGTGATTGGAACCGCCGAGCGGCGCGGCATTTTTGCCTCGGGCTACCACGCCAACCAGGCTGAACTGGCTCCCCAGGGCTACCTCACCGGGGCCGAGTGGGACTGGTCGAACGTGTACAGCAACTACATGACCCTGATGCAGGAGGGCAAAACCCTGATGAATGGTGGCATTCCTCACCTGGTGCGGGGCGGTTTCAAAGACGGCTTTCTCAAGCTGTCGCCCTACGGCCCAGCGGTGAGTGCCTCAGCCCAGGAGGCGGCTGAGGCGGCTAAAGCCCAGCTGGTCTCGGGCGAACTGGTGATTTACAAGGGCGAAATTAAGGATAACCAGGGCAAAACCGCGATCGCTGGCGGCAAGGAACTGGGGCAGACGGCGGTGGAGCTGGAGCAGATGAACTGGCTAGCGGAAGGGGTGATGGGGAGTGTGGGGTAG
>JBARVV010000068.1:0-9850 GCA_049646445.1 Nodosilinea sp.
TTTTGAGTTTGATTTTGGGTCTGATTGTGGGTCTGATTGTGGGTCTGATTGTGGGTCTGATTGTGGGTCTGATTGGGGGTCTGATTGGGGGTCTGATTGGGGGTCTGATTGAGGCGTTCAAGAAAAATATTCAGGAACGTAATCAGCCGAACCAGGGGATGATTAATTCGGTTAAAAATTCAATTTTTGTGATTTTCTTTTCCCTAGTGTTGATGCCACTAATCTATTTCCTTCTACCCCCTTTAGTCAGCAGCATTCTCGATCTTGACAGGGTTGACAGGCTGGTTGCAGGTCTGCTTCCTATGCCCATCCTGTTTGGATTTATATTTGGAGGTGGAGAGGCCCTGATACAGCACCTTGCCCTGCGAACTACGCTATTTCTCAACGGCCACACCCCCCGCAACTATGCCCACTTTCTCAACTACGCCGAAGAGCGCCTGTTTGTGCAGCGGGTGGGGGGCGGCTACATTTTTGTTCACCGTCTCTTGCTAGAGCACTTCGCCACCCTTGAGGTAGCAAGGTAGCCTGGCGGCAAAAAACCCGGTTACTCGGGGTAGTGCAGGGGGTTGGTGGCCTCAGGCCCAGCAACCGGTTTTTAGGGTTAAAGGTTCCAGGCCCAGAAACCGGGGTTTCTGGCAGACGGTAACAATTCCTACTTGCGTCCGGTGCGCGATTGGTCTAAATTACTGGGCTATGGCTGTCTGCGTGCAGCTTGTCTTCCCAAAAATTTGGTCTAACGCCACTGGAAGGTGCTTGCAACACCAACCAGCGGCTAACCCCGTCGACTGACCAACCAGTCTCGGAGGCTAAGGTTGATTTTACCTGGCCGCCCTGAACTGCACATGTCTGGGGCGGCCAAGTTTTTGGGATTCCTTACCCACCGTTAGAAAAGGAATCCCTGAACTATGTTGTGTTTTACCCGCTAAGACCTCCGAGTTCTTCAAGAACTCGGAGGTCTCGATCCCGTACGCCTTGCAAACCCCAGCCCTCGGCCAGAGCGATTGCGCCACTTGGTAATTGGCACGCCAGAGGGGGTGCGAGGGGCGATTAACTACCTGCATTTACTCAGGTACGCCGAGCAGCGCGAGTGGAGCCAGTTCGTGACAATTCCGCCGTCCGGGATTTTGATTACCCCAGAGCAGGGTGAGGTGTTTAGCTTGCTGAGGCGCGACAGGCAAGTAGATTGATCCCTCAAAGGGGTCAGGTGCCTTCTATAGCCACAGCGTTATCAGTCGCAGCACCAAAGGCACCTGACCCCTGACGCAGTTTTCGTCCAATCAGGGTAGAGAGCGAGAATTCATGCGATCGCCCTAATCCGTAAACTTCAGCCGGTGGCGGAAGTTGGCCACCGATTCCACTATGCCCAGGGCAATAAAGTTTGTCAGCAGCGCCGATCGCCCGTAGCTCAGCCACGGCAGCGGAATGCCCGTAATTGGAGCCAGACCCATGGTCATGCCGATATTGACCACCACCTGAAACACAATCATGGCTAGCACGCCAATCACCAGCAGCGAGCCAAAATCATCCTTGGCGTTTTGGGCAATAATCACCAGCCGGTAGCAGAGCAGCCAGTAGGCGGCAATCACCACCATCGACCCCACAAAGCCCCACTCTTCGCCCACCGCCGAAAAAATAAAGTCGGTGTGCTGCTCAGGAATAAAGTTGAGCTGGGTTTGGGTACCGTTGCCCCACCCTTGGCCAAAGAGTTTGCCCGCTCCAATGGCAATCCGCGACTGAATCAGGTGGTAGCCACCCCCCAGCGGGTCTTTGTCAGGATCCAAAAACAGAATCAGCCGGTCTTTTTGGTAGTCTTGCAGCAGCCCCCAAGCGATATCTCCCAGCTTGCCTGCCACCAGGTTGATCGCCGTCGCCAACACCGTGCAAAACCACCGCCAGGGCAGCGTAAACCAGGCAATCAGCCCCATGCCCAGGCTCCACACTAGCCAGCTGGGCAGCACCAGGTGAAACAAAATTGCTGCCACCAGGGGTGATACAAACAGCACCAGCCAGCCGGGGTTGCAGTTGGCCCAGTAGAGCATGGCCATGGTAATCACCCCAAACACCAGCGAGGTGCCCAGGTCAGGCTGAATAAACACTAAAACCCAGGGCAGAATGGTTATGGCCAGGGCGTTGAAAACGCCCCACAGGGTCGAGGCATCGCGGCGGCTGAGCATAGCCGCCAGAGTAATGATCAGGCCCAGCTTGGCAAACTCCGAGGGCTGCACGTGAAAGCCGCCAATGCTGATCCAGCGCTGCGCTCCCAGCCCCACGGTGCCGATAAAAATGACCGCCACCAGCAGTAGATTGACCACACCGTAAATAATCCACTGCCAATTGAGCAGATTTTCGTAGCGGGTGCGGGCCATCCACAGGGCCAGCCCTAGGCCAATTAACCCCAGCCCCGCATGGTTGAGGCCGTAGGCCACGGTTTCGGTATTGCGCTGGGTGCTGTGGATTACGATCGCACCGAAGATCGTCAGGGCCACCGGCAGCACCAGCAGCCCCAGGTCAATGCCCTGCCAGCCCGACAATAGCGATCGCCACTGCTTTTGCACGTTGGTCACATACATAGCCGTTGCCTACCTATTAACCCAACTGATTCCAATTGATTCCAATTGATTATGACAAGAACCTAGGCGTTAAGGTGCAGGTCTAAGCCTAGATCCTGCCCCGCCAACCCTCTGGCCTCTTCTGGCCTCTTCTGGCTATGCCAACGCCGCCACGGAGACCTTTGCGGCCACCTGCTCGGCCATCGCCCGCAGCGCCTTAGCACTTTCCGAATTGGGGTGCTGCACCACAATGGGTATGCCCGCATCGCCCCCCTCGCGCACCGCCATCTCTAGGGGAATGCAGCCCAGTATCGGCAGCCCTAGCTCCTTCGACAACAGCTCGCCGCCGCCGGAGCCAAAAATGTCGTAGCGTTTATCGGGCGCATCGGGGGGGATAAACACGCTCATATTTTCGACAATGCCAAGCACCGGCACCTGGAGCTGCTGAAACATCTTCAGCCCTCGGCGGGCGTCGGAAATCGCCACCGACTGAGGGGTTGAAACAATTACCGCCCCGGCCATAGGCACCGCCTGGGCCAAAGTAAGCTGGGCGTCGCCCGTACCGGGAGGCAAATCGACTACCAGATAATCGAGCTGGCCCCACTCCACCTGGTACAAAAACTGACGAATAATACCGTTGAGCATAGGGCCGCGCCAGATGACTGGCTGATCGCGATCGATCAAAAAGCCCATCGATACCATTTTGACGCCGTGGTTAAAGGCGGGTTCTAGCACCTCGCCCTGCTTGACCACCACCTGGGCCTCACTCAGGCCCATCATGATCGGCGCGTTAGGACCGTAAATGTCGGCGTCGATTAGGCCAACGGCGGCCCCCGCCTGGGCCAGCGCCACCGCCAGATTTACCGCCACGGTGCTTTTGCCCACGCCGCCCTTGCCGCTGGAAACCGCAATGATGTTTTTGATCCCGTCAATGCCGGTGCGATCGGGCAGGGCTTTTTGCTGAGGCGTCTCGGCGGTGACATCGACGTTGACCGTCTTGACTCCGGGGAGGGTGCGGACGGCCTTTTGACAGTCTTCGACAATAAACTCCCGCAGCGGGCAGGCGGGGGTGGTCAGCACCAGGGTGAAGCTGACGGTGTCATCTGCGATCGCCACATTGCGAATCATATTGAGATCCACCAGGCTCTTTTGCAGCTCCGGGTCTTGTACCGGGCGCAGTACGTCTAGAACAGAAACTTCGGAGAGGGTTGGGCTCATGGAGTTGGGGGAGTTGGGCCAGTACAGGGCAGTATTCAGTGGGAAAGGCGGACAGCATTAGTAACCCCTTAGGGTATCTCTGTCCAGGGATGCCGTAGGGTGGGCAATGCCCACCACCCCACCCAGGCGAGGTCACGTAGGCCATTTACCATCTTAAGCCGCCCCGTCCCCCTTGAGCACCAGTGCTTAGGATGGAGCCTTACCAGGCCTGAGAGCGAGAATTGGAGCTATCTAAAAGATCGGGGTGCTCTGCCGCCTCGGCCAGGGCTGAAGCTACTTTGGCCGCATAGGGACGCAGCAGCGACCAGGCCAGGGGCGACAGCCACCCCCGCAGCGTCACCGAGTAAGAAATTTGGGTGCCCCTCACGGTTGATTTGAGGTGATAGGTAACCCGCTCTTCTAGACCCGGAATGGGCAGCACTCGCACGCTAATCAGCTCGTGGGGCTGCACCCGCTCGACAAAAATTTTCACCGGTACCGGGCAGAGGCGAGTAAAGGCTCGATAGATTAGCCCCGGCTTGGGCTTAAGCCCAAGGGGCGCGTTGGTGCTGGTCAGTAGGGGATGCCAGGAGACATCGGCCAGGTTCATGATGGTTTGCCAGAGCACGTCTACCGAGGCGCTGCTAACGGCGAGGTAAGATTTTTCGAGCTGCTGCTGCACCTGCACCCAGTGCTGAATTAGCTGCATCAAGGTAAGAAATGGACGGGGAAACGACCAGGCTCTAAACACAGCAGCCTCCAGGTTGAGGTCCCCAGGTCAACACATGACAGCAGCGGCAAATTAGGGGCGCGGGCAGAAGCATTATGGCAATCGAATCAGGGGGCAGGATGGATCTGGACGAAGAGGCTACAAATTAGTGTACTTAGTGTATTCGTCACAGGGCGTTGCGTTTCTAAACATTTTTCTCAACCTGACAAATGAGGTGGGTATTGGGTGTGGTTTCACGGTAGCGTGAGAAAACTGGGTACCGTTAATGGTTAATGATGGTGTTGCCTATGCCCTGCGGCTGATTATTAACGCTGTTGGGGTTGCACTGGGGCAAAAGCTACCCGCTGGCGACAAAAATGGATCCTAAGCTCCGCATAGAAGCCATCCCACAGTGTGACATATTCGACCCGGTGCCGACATAACGTATTGTTTTCTCGACGCTATGACCACTACCCCTGTTTCTAAGCCCGTTACCACCGCGCCACCGGCAGATTCTCGCGATCGCGTTAGCGCCATGCTAAAGCAGCTCCAGGACAGCATTTGCCAAAAGCTTGAGGCCCTCGACGGCGGAGCCCAGTTTCAGCAAGACGCCTGGGAGCGGCCCGAAGGCGGCGGCGGGCGATCGCGCGTAATCAAGCAGGGCCGGATCTTTGAGCAGGGCGGCGTAAACTTCTCTGAAGTGTGGGGCGACCACCTGCCGCCGTCGATTTTGGTGCAGCGACCCGAGGCGGCCGGCCACCGCTTCTACGCCACCGGCACCTCTATGGTGCTGCACCCGCGCAACCCCTGCGTGCCTACAGTTCACCTCAACTACCGCTACTTTGAGGCTGGTCCGGTGTGGTGGTTTGGCGGCGGCATCGACCTCACCCCCTACTACCCCTTCGACGATGATGTGGTGCATTTTCACCAGACGCTGAAGCAGACCTGCGATCGCCACAATCCTCAGTACTACTCGGTGTTTAAGCCCTGGTGCGACGAGTACTTCTACCTCAAGCATCGCGACGAAACCCGTGGCGTAGGCGGCATTTTCTTCGACTACCAAGACGGGCAGGGCATGCTCTACCGTGGCCCCGACGGGGGCAAAACCGCTGACCAAACCAGTCAAGCCGTGGGCGAACCGCCCCAGCGCAGCTGGGACGATCTCTTTAGCTTCGCCCGCGACTGCGGCAATGCCTTCCTGCCCGCCTATGTACCCATTGTCGAGCGTCGCCACAGTACTGAGTACAGCGACCATCAGCGGCAGTTTCAGCTCTACCGCCGGGGCCGCTACGTGGAGTTCAACCTGGTCTACGACCGGGGCACCATCTTTGGCCTGCAAACCAACGGACGCACTGAGTCAATTTTGATGTCGCTGCCCCCCCTGGTGCGGTGGGAATACGGCTACACCCCCGCTGCCGATAGCCCTGAGTCACGGCTGTACGACGTTTTTCTCAAGCCCCAGGACTGGGTCAATTGGTCAAACAGCTCGGCGAGTTAAGCTAGCCAAAGTCTACAAAACCTTTGCTAGGCATGGGTTTTAGCGAATGCCTCAGGTGGTCTATTCAGAACTGCCTGGGGCATTTAGTTGTTTAGATTTCTTAAAAAACCCCGAAATCCACATAAATTAAAGCTTTTGGCGATCCACTTTTTGGGGGTTGCCCTTAGAATGAGGCAGTGAAATTCTGGATTGACAGGGGTTTCAGCCATTCTGGTGGCCAGGACTGTTGTTTGCGGCCTGGGCCTATCGTCAGAATGCGACTGGATCCCAATGTTCTTTGCCCATAGGAGACAGGTATGAACAAAGCTGAACTCGTTGATACGGTGGCTGAAAAGGCCTCCTCTAGTAGCGACAAGCCCGTGACCAAGAAGGAGGTGGATCTCGTTATTTCTGCCACCATCGACGCCATTATTGAAGCCGTAGCGGCGGGTGAGAAAGTCACCTTGGTCGGGTTTGGCTCCTTTGAACGGCGCGAGCGCAAAGAGCGGGAAGGCCGCAACCCTAAAACTGGCGATACTATGGTGATTCCGGCCACCAAGGTGCCCGCTTTTTCCGCCGGTAAGTTGTTTAAAGAAAAAGTGGCTAAGTAAGCGCCCTTTTGATTCAAACATCGTTTACTCACACACCTTTAAATCGACCTGTTCACGGGGGAAACTTGGCCTGGGCGGCTGCGATCGCTGGCTGTTCCCCCGATTCTTTACTCGATTTTTCAGCCAGTATTAACCCGCTGGGGCCGCCTGCCTCGGTTGTGCAGGCGATGACTGAAGCCCTGGGGCAGCTGCGCCACTACCCCGACCCCAGCTACACCAGCCTGCGCCACGCCCTGGCCGACTATCACCAGGTGCCTGCCGACTGGGTGCTGCCGGGGAATGGGGCCGCCGAACTGCTGACCTGGGCCGCGCGAGATATAGCGGCAGACGGCAGCTGTCACCTGCTAACGCCTGCTTTTGGCGACTACGGGCGATCGCTAGCCGCTTTCGAGGTTCCCATCTTGCCCTGGCCTTTGGCCTTAGAAGGGGTGGGTGCTCCTCACTCTGTAGACCCCTGGCCCGAACCCGAGGCCGCTAGTATTTTGCTCAACAATCCCCACAACCCGACGGGGCGTCTGTTCCAGATTGCCAGTCTGGAGCCGCTGCTAGAGCGGTTTGCCACGGTAATTGTGGATGAGGCCTTTATGGATTTTGTTCTGCCTGACCAGCAGCAGTCCCTGACTCGCTACCTGAGCCGTTACCCAAACCTAGTGGTGCTCAGGTCGCTGACCAAGTTCTATACCCTGCCTGGCCTACGCATTGGTTATGCCCTGGGCCATCCCGATCGCCTGGGCCGCTGGCAGGGCTGGCGCGACCCCTGGCCGGTGAATGCCCTGGCGGCAGCGGCGGCGATCGCGGCGGTCGGCGATACCGCTTTTCAAACCCGCACCTGGCAGTGGCTGCCCGCCGCCCGCCGCATGCTGTTTGACGGCCTGCAGGCGATTCCTGGGCTGTCGCCGCTGGCGGGGGCCGCCAATTATTTACTGGTCAAGACCACTACCCCGGCCCCGCTGCTGCAGGAGCGTCTGCTGCGCAGCCACCAGGTTTTGATTCGCGACTGCGTGAGCTTTGCGGAACTGGGGGCAAACTACTTTCGGGTCGCCGTGCGTACGGAGGCCGAAAATGACCGTTTGCTAACAGCTCTACGTCAGGGGATAGAGGTATGATGCTCGCAACCGCACAGCCTATGCCATGACTACCATTGCCCCGCCGCTGCTGCATCTAAACGCCCCCCCCGAACTCAAGGTGGTCAATATGACCAAGCGGTTTGGCAGCCTGGTGGCGCTTAAAGACGTGACCCTCACCCTCAAGCCCGGCACTTTCCACGGCCTGCTAGGCGAAAATGGAGCGGGCAAAAGCACCCTGGTGAAGTGCATTATGGGCTTCTACGCCCCCACCGCCGGGCAGGTACTAATCGACAACCAGATTTACCCCATTAAAAGCCCCAAAGATGCCCACGGCTGCGGCATTGGCATGGTGTACCAGCACTTTACCTCAGTGCCCGCCATGACGGTAGCTGAAAACCTGGTGCTCAGCCGCTACGATCGCGCCCAGGTGATCAACTGGAAGCAAGAGTACGCTGCCCTCCGCACGTTCATGGAGCGATCGCCCTTCCAAGTCGATCTCGATGTGCCTGTGGGGCAGCTGGCGGCGGGCCAAAAGCAAAAACTCGAAATTCTTAAACAGCTCTACCTGCAAAGCCGCATTCTGATTCTCGATGAGCCGACCTCGGTGCTTACCCCCGACGAGGCCGACGAGGTGCTAGGGCTGCTGCGCCAGGAAGTGCAATCGGGCCATCTCAGCGTGCTGCTGATCACCCACAAGTTTCGCGAAGTGCTGGCCTTCACCGACGAGGTAACGGTGCTACGCAAAGGCCACCTGGCCGGACACGGGGCCGTCGCCGACCTCACCGTCGCCGATATGGCCCGCCTGATGCTGGGAACCGATCGATCGACTACAACCGTCGATAAAACCGATACGGTGCCGCTGCGGCCTGGGCTGGAGGTGAAAGGGCTAGAGGCTTCGAAAGACAATGGCCTAAAGGCGTTTGGCCCGCTCGATTTGACCGTGCACAGCGGCGAAATTGTCGGCATTGCCGGGGTCTCTGGCAACGGCCAGCGGGAGTTGGTAGAGGTGCTGGCGGGGCAGCGATCGCCTACCCAAGGCCAAACCTGCATTACTGGCGAACCCTACCGCGCCACCCGCGCCGAAATGGTGCGCCACGGCGTCTGCACCCTGCCCGAAGAGCCCCTGCGCAATGCCTGCGTACCCGGCATGAGCGTGGCCGAAAACATGGCCCTACGCACCTTTGATCGTCCGCCTCAGGCCCGCTGGACGTGGCTAAGGCTCAAAGCCATTCGCCAGGCGGCTCAGAGCCTAATCGAGACCTTCAGAGTCAAAACCCCTTCCCCCGATACACCGATTCAAAACCTGTCGGGGGGCAACGTGCAGCGTACGGTGCTGGCGCGGGAGCTGTCTTCCCCCGACATCAACGTGCTGATTGCCGCTAACCCCTGCTTTGGCCTCGATTTTTCTGCCGTAGACCAGATTCAAAACGCTATTGTAGAGGCCCGCAACCGGGGGGTGGCGGTGCTGCTCGTCAGCGAAGACCTCGATGAGCTGCTAGCCCTCAGCGATCGCATTCTGGTGATTAGCGAAGGGCAGTTTGTTTACGAAAGCACCACCGCGCAGGCCAACGTCATCGACATCGGCCATAAAATGGCTGGGCACTAGGGTATGTGGGGTTTTTCCCCCTCGCTGTCCTGGCTTTACAGCGGGTAAACTACAGATTCAGCCCCAACTAACCAGCCGAACAGGTTGCCTAGATCGTATTTCTACCGTACCGAAACACACGAGTCAGACCATGGGTGAATCGTTAACGCATCAAATTCCAGGAATTGCCGACGCCGACTGCCTGGCCCTCGTGCGCGAATACTGTCAGCTAGCGGTTCGCCCCAGCCTGAGCGAGGCCGAAAGTCAGCGCCTCGATCAGCTGTTGGCCAAGGCCGAAACCGATGGCCGCCTCGATTTTTGGATTAATGAAGCCGACCACTTTATCGACCACGCCATTGGGCTGGGCAGCGCCACTCGGGTCTATGCCTCCGTCAACGAAAACCTGAAGTCGCGGCTGCGCGAGCTGCTCGATTTGACCCACACCGCCAACCCCGGCGACAAAGCCCTAGAGCTACTCGAAGAACTTGACGAAAGCCTGACCGAAGGAACGCGCCAGGTGCAGCAGCAGCTGGCCAAGCGGGGCTACGATCCTGGCCCGGTCGATGGCGTGGCTGGGCCTAAAACCCAGCGTGCCCTGCGCAACTTTCAGCAGTCTCAAGAGTCGGGCTGCTAGGCCTTGCCTTTGTCTTTCCTT
>JBARVV010000069.1:0-8817 GCA_049646445.1 Nodosilinea sp.
CTCCATGCTCGCGATCGCCCGCCTGTAGCGAAATGCCAGTTTATAGTTACCCCCGATTCGGCAGGGCAAATAGCATTTGCCCTACAGTTTGACTTTTTGGCAACCGGGTTTGTGCGATCCAGATTTGGTATCAGGCGGTGATGCAGAACGTCTGAGTTGATCTGGCGCTGGCCATAGCTCAAGACGCCCTAGTTGGAATGCCCCTGCAGCTGTCCACGAATGGCCCCATCGGGAAACTGGGGGTTGTGAACGTTGATGTAAAAATCGGAGGGGTTGTTCAGGATGCGCTGCACAATGCCTGCTTCGCCAGTGGGAAATTTGCCTTCTTCGCCTTCAGTTAGACAATCGCCCGCGTTACCATCTTCGGGGCCAGCCAGCGCGGCAACAACCGGGCCATTTTCGCCCATCATCCCTTCGTGAATGTGGGCGGCCATGCCTTCGCCCACAGGAACTTGCTGCACGCCAGATACTTCTAGTACGTAGCACAACGTGGTTGGATCGCCGTCGACGCCGAAGACGTAGGCACTGCCGGTGCCGGTGGCGTCTCCCACTACTTGGCTAGGATCGCTGCCGACTTCGGCGCTGCCGTCGAGGTGGGTATCTAGAATGGCATTGGTGTGACCGGCATAGGCGCTGTCGGCTAAGGTAACGCCAAACGTCAGGGCTGCTGCACCCAATACCAAGCTAAACCCCTGAATCTTGTTTTTCATGTTTGTTCTCGCTAGGTGCTGTTTTCAGTCAACGTAGAAATAACTTGGAGCGATTATGCCGTTGGGCTGGCCGCTCCTGTATTTTTAGTACGGCTGAAAGGCAGCCTTGGATTCATATTCAGCTAGGTCAGTCATCACCAGATTACAGCAGTATTGGCTCACCTCATCGCTTTGGTTCGAACGATCGCTAGCGCCAGCGCTCCGGCAATCAGGCCCCAGAAGGCAGAGCCAATGCCGAGCAGGGTGACGCCGGAAGCGGTGACCAGGAAGGTAATCAGGGCGGGTTCGCGATCGCGCTCGTCGCGCAGGGCGGTAAACAGGCCGTTGCCAATGGTGCCGAGCAGGGCTAAACCGGCGATCGCCAGCACCAGTTCTGAAGGGAAGGCGGCAAATACGGCGGTGACGGTGGCCCCAAACAGACCGAGCAGGAGGTAGAAAAACCCGGCGGCGATCGCGGCTACGTAGCGCTTATCAGGGTCTTCGTGGGCTTCGCGACCCATACAAATGGCGGCGGTGATGGCGGCCAGGTTAATCGCAAAGCCGCCGAAGGGAGCGAGCAGCACCGTGGCGGCCCCCGTCCAGCCGATGACGGGCGAAATGGGCACCGAGGCATAGCCCGAGGCCCGCAAAACCGCGACCCCCGGCACATTTTGCGAGGCCATGGTGACGACAAACAACGGCAGGGCAATGCCGATGAATGCTCCTAACGAAAACTGGGGCACGGTGAAGACGGGCCGAGCCAGCTGCAGGCTGACGGTATCGAACTGAATTTGGTTTTGCAGGGCGGCGATCGCAACCCCAACCGCCAGCGCAGCCACCACGGCATAGCGAGGTTGAGCGCGGCGCATATATAAATAGACGCAGAACATGGCAAAGGTCATGGCAAACTGGGTTTGCATCGCCGTAAACACATTCAGCCCAAAGCGCAGCAGCACCCCGGCCAGCATTCCCGCCGCGATCGAGAGCGGAATGCGGTTGATCAATCGCTCAAACCAGCCGGTAAACCCGGCCAGGGTAATCAATAAACCCGACGCCAAAAAGGCCCCGATCGCCTCGTTCATGGGTACTCCCGCCGCTGCGGTAATCAGCATGGCGGCCCCCGGCGTAGACCAGGCCGTAACAACTGGAGCCCGGTAGCGCAGCGAAAGGCCAGTGGAGGTCAGCGCCATGCCCAACCCCAGCGCCCACATCCATGAGGCGATTTCGGCTGGGGTGGCATTGAGAGCCTGAGCGGCCTGAAAAACCAGCACCGCCGAACTGGTAAAGCCCACCAGCACGGTGACAAAGCCAGCAATGATCGCAGAGAGAGAAATATCGCTGAAAAATCCCCTGGCTGCCATGGTTCTGTAGGTAAAGGTCTGGTCAAAGGCTATAGAACTTTAGCAGCAGGCGGCTTGGCTCAAATTGATCTGGCGGTATCGGGGGTAACGCCAAAGACCTTGTACAACTCTAGGCCTGCCACCCCAGACTGCTACAGCCGAGAAACCTCGGTTCTTTGCCTGCCTGAAAGCGTCATTTTGTACCCACTGAAGAGACTAACGGGCGCAGGTGGTCAACCCAGCGGGCGTAGCCTTCTCCGTTTAAATGCAGGCCATCGGCGGTGCAGGTCTGATCGAGCTGGCCGTTGACCACGACCAGCGGGTGGAGATCTACGTAGCGGTAGTCTAAAGACTCGGCCAGGGCGGCAATGCCCTGATTAACCTGGATAATTTTAGGGTTTAGGCCTGGGAAGGTCGAGGCGCTAACCGGCAGCACGCTCTGCACGTAGACCTGGCTTTGGGGCGATCGCTGTTTGATCAGGGCCAAAATTTGCTGATAGCGGCTGAGCACTTGCTCGGGCGATCGCCCCAAAACGATCAGGTCATTGATGCCAATCATCAAAAAAATTGCCTGGGGGGAAGTCTTGAGTAGGTCGGGCAAACGCCGCAGCACGCCGCTAGCTGTATCGCTGCTAATGCCGCGATTGTGAATTGTAGCGGCAGGAAACCAGTCTGACCATTCCCCTTCGTCGGTGATGCTGTCGCCGAGGAAAAGGATGCTGGTTGTGCCAATGGAGAGTTTTTCGAACTGGCTCTGGCGATGGCGGTAGTAAGGCTTTCGGTAAATGACCGCTTCACGGCTGGTTTGGCGGTGCCAGAGCCGGTCTTTGAGATATACCCATCCCCCTCGACGACCGATAACTAGAACCCCGGCGGCCAGCAATACAAGGTTTAGGCTGACTGAGCCTAGACTGATCCAGGGGGCGATCGCGGCCATCGGTCTTACTCACTAAATCTTCCCCACTACGCTAAAGCATTGCGAGAAGAGAACCCAGGAGGCCATCGCTGAATGTCAGCGATCAAGTCGGTACGTCATCGGCATCGTCTAGTTCCCAAAACGCCAGCCACTCGTCATCAGTTGGCCCCCAAAAGCTCGTCCAGGCTTCGGCCACTGCTGGGGCTTTGGCAGCGTTGCCGCTGCAGGGCTGGGCAGCCGGAGTCAGAGACTCAAAATCTGGGCACTGGCGCTGCTCCGGCCCGGTGGGGTGAACGGCACAGACCAGGTAAGGGCTGCGAGCATTGAAACCACAGCTCCGGCATTGCCGATTGGGGGAGAGATTAATCGAAAGGTTAACCATTACCAGGGTGCCGCTGTCGCCAAACCTATCTAGAACGTAGCCAGTGTGAAAATTTTAGCGTCTAATCCCAAATCCTATCTGTGTACCCCCAGTTTGTAGGGGCATTGCAGTGCAATGCTCCCTACGAGATATCGGTTTCGAATCGGGGTTGTGTGACTCGGATTTGGTCTAACGTCTGTACTGGGGCTGCTCAGGCAGAGGCCCCGATCGCCTTGACCAGAGATATGACCAAACCTGGCGCATACCAATAGTAGACTCACAAATCTCTTAGTGAGTCTCAAAAATACTTGCATGAGTCTCGTTTTGATTTTGAACTGTAGGCTGCGCAGGGTGAATGGCTTACGCCACATCAAAGCTACAGGTTGATGCGATTCGGACGATAATGGAGCCGTGTTATCACCGTAGGAAACCCTGTGACCTCTGAAAACCAAAACGCGATCGAGCATCAGAATGTATCCACCGAGCATCGTAGCCTCCACGACTTTTTGTACAGCGCTGCTGACGAACATGCCGCCGATACCGCCGCCGCCCCAGTCGTAGACGCGACCAGCAATACCCCCGTCCCTATTGCCGACTGGTGCGAGCAAACCCAGGACACCAAAGTTGCCGGGGTCTATGCCGTACTCGATCGCGATCGCCAGCCTCAGTTTATTGGCATTTCCCGCAACGTATCTCTGTCATTGCGGAGCCATCTCGACCAAAAAGGAGACGCCGTTTGTGCCTTAGTCACCGTGCAACCCTTCCAGTTTCCCAGGCGAGAGGACATGGCCGCCCTGCGGGATGAGTGGATTGCCGCCCTACCCAGCCCTCCCCCCGGCAATGTAGACGGCACCTGGGCCGGCACCATTCGCGAAGCAGCGACTCAGACCATGTCTGCCGCTGAACGGGAAGTCTACGAAGCGAAAAAGCTAAAGCTCCGGCGGGCCATGGCCGATGGCTCGTTGTCTAAAGAACAAGATCTGGCCGAGAAAGCCCAGGCAGGCGATTCAAAAGCAGACCTGACCGCCGCTATGACCGACGACAACTGGAGCGAGCTGGTGCGCGACCAAACCCAGGAAACCCATCCGCAAATAAGTAAATAAGGACCTCAGCCCACCCCGCGACTACAGCTATAGGGTAGCGATAGGGTGGGCACCCGAAAACCTGACGGCTCAGCCTAACAGCATCCTCACCCTACCGTACCGTTTCTTATCACTGTCTCCGCCGCTTCAGGGGGCAGGGGGCGAGCCAGCAAATAGCCCTGCCCTAGCTCGCACCCCATGTCTTTCAGCCATTCCAGTTGTTGCACGGTTTCGATGCCTTCAGCGATCGCAGCCAATTCTAGCTGGTCACTCAGGCTGACAATGGCCTGCACAATCTTGTAGTTTTTGCCGCCGGGCCGCATGTTGCCGACAAAAGATTGGTCGATTTTGAGATAGTCGGCAGGCAGGTTGTAGAGGTAGCTCAGGGATGAATACCCCGTGCCAAAATCATCAATACTGATGCGAATACCCAGCGATCTGAGTTGCCCGAGCAGGTCGATAGTCGTTTCGATGTTGTCAATCAGCAGGCTCTCGGTGATTTCTAGCGTTAGCGAGGTCGCCGGTAGCCCGGTCTGCCGGAGCGTTTGCTGCACCATTTCAACTAGAGTAGACTGCCGGAGGTCTTGTCCCGATAGGTTAACGCTGACTTTTAGATCTTCCATGCCGGGAAACTGGCGCTGCCAGGTGGCAATTTGCTCGCAGGCAGACTGCAACATCCATCGGCTAATTGGCAATATTAGCCCGGTTTCTTCAGCCACCGGAATAAAGTCGACAGGGGAAATAAAGCCTCCGTTGGGATGCGGCCAGCGGATTAGGGCCTCAAACCCGATCAGCCGGTGTGACTTGAGGTCGACGATGGGCTGGTAGTAGGCTTTGAAGTTCTGCTGCTCGATCGCAATCCGCAGATCGTGCTCCAGGGTCATGCGTTTCATTGCCTGGACGTGCATTTCGGAGTCAAAAATTTGGTATTTCCCGCGCCCGCTGGCTTTAGATCGATAGAGGGCGATATCGGCATCGCGCAGCAGGTCAGTGGCTTCGGTGTAGGCTTCAGTGCCCCAAACAATGCCGATGCTGGTTGTGATAAAAACGCTGTGACCATCGACAATAGTGGCACTGTCGAACTCGGCCAGCAGACGCTCGGCCATGTGGGTAACGGTCTGAATGTCGGGAATGTGTTCTAGCAAAATAACGAACTCATCTCCCCCCAAACGGGCCGCTAAATCTGTGGGCCGGATTCTGCTGCTTAGCTTTTGGGCAACCGTTAGCAACAACTTGTCGCCAATCAGGTGCCCCAGGCTGTCGTTGATCACTTTGAACTGATCGAGGTCGAGAAACATGACCGCAAAATGATAGGTGGGCGATCGCTGCGCCCTTTGAATCGCCGACTCTAGTCGGCTGGTAAGCAATGCGCGGTTGGGCAAATCAGTGAGTGAATCATGAAGAGCACTGTAGATTAACTGTTCTTCTGCCCGTTTGCGATCGCTAATATCCAACACGATCGCGAGAAAAACAGATTGGCCACTGTGTTGGGTCAGCTGTAAATACACTTCAACCGGGTAGCAGCTGCCGTCGGATCGCTGATGCACGGTTTCAAACCTGATCTTAGGGACATTCCCCTGCCGCAGCGGGACGATCAGCACCTCAAATTCTGCTGTCGATAGCTCAGGCTTAATATCCAACGGGGTCATTTGTTCAAGCTGCTGCTGGGAATATCCCAAATTCTGTAAAGCGCCCTGGTTGGCATACTCAAACTTGAGGGTGTCGCCATCGAAAAGATAGATTTCGTTGAGGCTGGCCTCTAAAACATGGGTTAAGCGGGTGCGTTCAGATTCGGCTTGTTTGCGATCGCTGATATCCCGACACAGACAAAAATGAACCATCTCATCATTGAAAACTGCGCGGCTGTAGCTAATTTCCACATCATAGGTAGAGCCATCCTGGCGACGATGACGAGTTTCAAACCGAGGGGGCAGGGGCGTTGTCGCGTTGAGAATAGCTTGCAACTCTGCTTTGTTCCACTGGGTATCCCAATCCGCCACATTTAATGTGTACGTTTCAGCGATCGTATAGCCCAGCATTTGAGCAAAGCTAGCATTGGTCTGCAGCACACTGCCTTGGTGATTTAGCAGCACAATCCCGTCGATTGAGGCGGCGAAGAGGGTATTACTCATCCGTAATTCTTGTTCTAGGGCTTGTTCAGCCTGCTTGCGCTCGGTAATGTCATAGCGAATGGCGACGTACTGGTAAGGTTTCTTAGCCTCATCGACAAAGGGCACGATGGTCGTGTCAACCCAATAGAAGCTGCCGTCTTTAGCTCGGTTTTTAATTTCATCCTTCCATACCCGGCCCGTAGAGATGATCTGCCACATCGTTTGAAAGAAGTCTTTAGAATGGTGGCCAGAACTGATGATGCGATGGTTTTGGCCGATCAGCTCATCTCGGGAATATTGTGAGATTTCGCAGAACTGATCGTTGACATAGGTGATGATGCCTTGGGCGTTGGTAATGGCTAAGATCGAAGACTGGTCTAGCGAAAACTCAATATCGGCCAGATCCTTTAAAGAGTTTCGCAAATCAACTTCGGCCTGTTTGCGCTCGGTGATGTCCCAGTTTACCCCGATCATGCGGAGGGGGCGGTCTTCTGTATCGCGCTGCACTATCGCGTGGGCTTCGATATAGCGGACGGTGCCATCGGGCCACAGGACTCGAAACTCGGTATCAAAGTCTTTCTCGCCGCTCAGGGCTTGGTCGATCGCCCGCCGTGAGGGGATTAAATCTTCGGGATGAAGGCCCGCCTCCCAGGCGACATAGGCTTGACTAAAGTCTTGAACGTTAAAACCATAGAGTTCATACATGCGGTCGTCCCAAATCAGGCGATCGCTGACCACATCCCAATCCCAAATGCCGATTTGGGCAGACCGGGCCGCCAAGCCTAAGCGATGGCTCAAATCCTGGAGTTGAATTTCGGTCTGCTTGCGCATACTCACATCCAGAATTACCGTGTGCCAGAGCACGACCCCATCGGGCTGTCGGGTCGGCTGCCCCGTGGCCTGCAGCCACTTGCGGCGACCCGACGGGGTCGTAATGCGCCATTCGCAGTGCCACGTTTCCAGTGTCTGGGCCGATGCCATCACCGAGGCTTGCATAGCGGGCAAATCTTCTGGGTCAACCACCTGCCATAGCAGGCTGGCATCCTGCTCTACGGCCTGGGCCTCGACCTCCAAAAGCTGGTAGCAGCCAGGGCTCATGTAGAGCACCGCATCTGTGCCGTCTGGGCGCACAATGTAGCGAAACATGGCTCCCGGCAGGTTGGCGGCCATGGTTCTAAAGTTGGCCTCGCTGGTTTGTATAGCCGCAAACGAAGCCTGGAGCTGCTGCCTCATTTCAGCAAATGAGTGGCTCAACTCGCTTACTTCGCGAGTGCGCCCCGCCGCGATCGCCCCTAAAAACGGTGCCGACTGCAAAGACCCCTGAGTAATATCTTTAGCGGCCTGGTTGAGCTGCAGCAAAGGCCGCGTAATCCAGCGAGCGGTGAGAATGCTCGACCCAGTTGCCAGGGCCAGTGCCCCCAGGCACAGCCAGATGGTATTGAGCGTGTTGGCATCCAGCTGCGCCAGAAAGTCGGCCTCTGGCGCTACCACTACGACGTACCACTGCAGCTGATCGCTGGCTTGAATCGGCGTTATTTGCAGATACTGCCGCTCGCCCTCTAGGTCAAAGTTTAGCTGTAGCGACTGATTTATCGAGCTAAAATCACCCTCAAACAGCGAACTTAAATACCCCGCCGAGGCCCGAATGATTTGGCTTTTGCTGTCTGTCGCCAACAACCGCTCGACCCCGTTCCCACTCACAGAAACGGGACTATTTCCATCCGAACTGCCAATCAAGTTTCCGTTTGCTTCTAGGATGTAGATCTGACCCGATGGGCTCGGCTCAATCGCTTCCAGGATTTGACTAATCTGTCCCAAATCTAGAATGACGCTAGCCACACCTAGCAACTGCCCATCTGAGGCATAGATCGGCTGAGATGCATTAATCGCCAGAGTATGGCCCTCAACCTGGCTTACAGAGGTGTAAACCGCTGTCCAAACGGGGCCTGCCGCCTCGACAGCGGCTCGATACCAGGGGCGTTCTCTAGCATCTATGTATTTGTCGGTGATCTCAGACTGAATCACCTCGCCCGGCTGATTCAGCTGCAGGCTAACGTACTTGCCCTCGGTCTCTGGGCTGGAATACTCCAGGAAATAAAGCGTTTTGCCAATTTCGATGCGCCGAAACATGCCCAAAATATCGCCTGAGGCATTGCCAAGCCCCACGCCGAGAATGCCTGGAAATGTCGTGAGATAAACCTCGTCCATCTTGAGAACTGGAGTTTTCAGGGCAGCGGAACTAAACTTAAGGAAGCTCGTTTTACAGTTCATGCGTTCTATGCTTACAGTCAAGACAGCAGCGTGGCAGCAAACCCCCG